>NZ_JBSGSG010000002.1:0-336914 GCF_053606765.1 Streptomyces sp. NPDC055189 | reverse complement strand
GAGCTGATTGCGGCAGGAGCTGTGGTCAGGCCATCTCCTCGCCGAGGGGTTGTGGATTGGGTTTGATGCCTTTGTCCTTCGGCCTTCCGGGCGGTGAGAGGAAGAGCGCGACGAATCCGGCGAACAGGGAAATGGAACCGGCCAGTGTGAAGGCCCCGGTGTGGCCCCAGTTGCTCACCACGATGGCGCCCATGCCGGAGCCGAGAAGCCCGGAGACCAGCTTGGAGCTGTAGACCAGGCCGTAGTTGGAGGCGTTGTTGTTCTCGCCGAAGTAGTCCGCGGTCATCGCCGCGAACATCGGGAAGATGGCGCCGCCGCCGAATCCGGAGATGCTGGAGAAGATGAGGAAGAGCGGGAGGTTCTTGATGTCCGCGGACCACAGAATTCCGTACTGCGACAGTCCGAGGATGACGCAGACGAAGATCAGGCAGCGTTTGCGTCCGTAGAGGTCCGATAGCCAGCCGATGACACCTCGGCCCGTGCCGTTGACGATGGCCTTCAGGGACATGGCCGTGGCGACGATTCCGCCGGCGAATCCGGCTTCCTTTCCGATGTCCACCTGGAACGCGATGCCGAAGATGTTCACGCCCGACGTGCACAGTAGACAGAACCACATCAGTGCGACCCGGCCGGTCTGCCACGCCTCCTTGGGCGTGTACTGCCGCACGGCGGGCGGGTTCATCGCAAGCGCGCGCCTGGCCCGCGGGTCGTTCGGCGGCCGCAGCGGATCCACGTCGGCCGGCCACCAGTTCTTCGGCGGGTCCCGGAAGAAGTAGCCGGCCACGGCGACCATCGCCGCCAGGAAGAGGCCGACGGAAACGAGCACCCAGCGGAAGTTCGTCAGGTCCATGAAGCCGGTGAAGATGAACACGAACGGCACCGAGCCGTAGGCGAATCCGCCGTTGACGAATCCGGTCTTTCCTCCCTTTCGTTCGGGATACCACTTGCCGACCATGTTCACGCAGGTCGCGTACACCATTCCGGCGCCCATACCGCTGAACATGCCGAAGCCGATGAAGGCGACGACGACATGCGGCGCGAACGCCAGTGACAGATATCCGAGCAGTGTGCCGAGCGCGCCGCACATCATGGCCCAGCGCGCCGGAAGCTTGCCGCTCTCACGGAGCTTTCCCGCCGGAAAGGCCACCGCGGCCTGGAAGAAGACCCAGACCCCCAGCATCCAGAAGATGGCGGTGTCGCCCCAGGCATGCGCGTGGCGCAGGGTGTCCTCGGCCGACGCGAACGCGTACTCGGCCGAGCTGATGCCCATCATGCCGACCCACGGCAGGATGACCATCCATTTGCGCTTGCGGCCCATGATGTCCACGTCGGTCTCACCGACCCGGTACATCCGGCCGTTCGCGTCCGTCACCTCCCGGTAGGGAACGGGTGTGTGTATGTCGGTTGTCGTCATGTCGGTTCAGCACCCCTTGCGTCGAAAAGATCCTGGCCAGCGCCCCCTGTCCAATTCCTTTCGTGTGCGCACGGGTCCCGGGCCCGGCCGACGCGCACCGCCGGCCGGCCCCAACACCGGTCACCTCATCGACCGCCCCCCAACAGGCCGGCCGCCCGGGCCCACCGGTACTTCGCGCCGAGCGCGGCCACCGGCTTCTCCGTCGTGTACGGATACGCCACGACCCCGCGCTCGAAGAGGTACTGGCAGGCCTCCTCCACCTCGACGTCGCCCGCCAGGGATGCCACGACGGGCTTCTCGATGCCGCGCTCGCGGAACTCCGCGATCACGCGGGCCGTCAGTTCGGCGAAGACCATGGGAGGGGTGACGATGGTGTGCCAGTAGCCCAGGACGAGCGCGTGGATGCGCGGGTCCTCAAGGCCGAGCCGGATCGTCGCCTCGTACGTCGACGGGGGCTCGCCCCCGGTGATGTCGACGGGGTTTCCCGCCGCTCCGAAGGGCGGGATGAACGCCCGGAAGGACGCGTCGAGGTCGTCGGGGATCTCCATCAGGTGCAGCCCGTTGTCGGTCACCGCGTCGGAGAGCAGTACGCCGGAGCCGCCCGCCCCCGTGATGATCACGATGTTGTCGCCCTGCGGGGTCGGAAGCACCGGCAACGCGCGCGCGTACTCCAGCATCTCGTTGAGCCCCGGCGCCCTGATGACACCCGCCTGCCTGAGGATGTCGTCGTACACGGCGTCGTCGCCCGCGAGCGCGCCCGTGTGCGATCCGGCGGCCTTCGCCCCGGCGGCCGTACGTCCGGCCTTCAGGACCACGACGGGCTTCTTCGGGACGGTCGCCTTCGCCGCCTCCACGAAGGCCCGGCCGTCCTTGAGGTCCTCCAGGTGCATCGCGATGCATTTGGTGCGGGGATCCTCGCCGAACCACGTGAGGAGGTCGTCCTCGTCCAGGTCGGACTTGTTGCCGAGCCCGACGATCGCCGAAACGCCCGTCTTCGTGGTGCGCGCGAAACCCAGGATGGCCATCCCGATGCCACCGGACTGACTCGTCAGCGCGACCCCGCCCTTGACGTCGTACGGCGTGCAGAACGTGGCGCACAGGTCCTGCCACGTCGAGTAGTAGCCGTAGATGTTCGGGCCGAGCAGCCGCACTCCGTGCCGCTCGCCGATCTCCACGATCTCGTCCTGGAGGGCCTGTTCACCGGTTTCGGCGAACCCGGAGGGGATCAGGACGGCATTGGGGATGCCCTTGCGACCCACCTCCTCCAAGGCCGACGCCACGAACTTTGCGGGGATCGCGAAGACCGCCACATCCACCTCACCGGGAACGTCCGTGACACTCTTGTACGCCTTGCGGCCCAAGATGTCATCGGCCTTGGGGTTCACCGGATGGATCTCGCCGGAGAAGCCGCCGTCGATGAGGTTGCGCATCACCGAGTTGCCGATCTTGCCCTGTTCGTTGGATGCGCCGATCACGGCGACCGAGCGGGGCTCCATCAACCGCCGCATCGACGTGAGCATCTCCTCGCGCGTGTACGTACGGCGCTGCTTCACGGCTTCTTCGGAGAGGATGACGCGGATGTCCGCGGCGATGGCCCCCTCCGGAGTGGCGATCACCGGGTTGAGGTCCACCTCGGCGATCTCCGGGAAGTCGGTCACCAGTTGCGAGACCCGGCGGATCTGCTCGGCGACGGCCCACCGGTCCACCGCGGGCGCGCCCCGCACACCGCGCAGCACCTCGGCGGCGCGGATCGAGTCGAGCATCGAGGCGGCCTCGTCCGCGTCGACCGGCGCGAGGCGGAAGGTGACGTCCTTGAGGACTTCGACGAGTACGCCGCCGAGTCCGAAGGCGACGACCTTCCCGAACGTCGGGTCGGTCACCGCCCCGACGATGACTTCCTGGCCGGAGGGCAGCAGCTCCTGTATCTGTACGCCCTCGATGCGTGCCTGTGGCGCGTACGCGCGCGCGTTGGCGACGATTTCGCAGAAGGCGGTCCGTACGCCGGCGGCGCCCTCCACCCCGACCATGACGCCGCCCGCGTCGGTCTTGTGCAGGATGTCGGGGGAGACGATCTTCATGACGACGGGCCCTTCGAAGCGGGCCGCGTGCGCCACCGCCTCGTCCACGTCCGTCGCCAGCTCCTCGCCCGGTACGGCGATCCCGTACGCGTCCGCGAGGATCTTGCCCTCCGGAGCCGTCAGCGAGGTCCGTCCCCCGGCCCGCACGGTGTCGAGGAGCGTCCGTACCCTCAGTGCTCGGTCTTCGGCCATCAATCAGATCACTCCGTTCGACTTGAGCAGCCGCAGTTCCTCGTCGCCGAGGCCGAGCTCACCGACGAAGACCTCCGCGTTGTGCTCGCCGAGGAGCGGTGAACTGACCACGTTCACGGGGGAGTCCGACAGCTTCAGCGGGGAGCCCACCGTCGTGAAGGAGCCGCGCTGCGGGTGAGCGACCTCGACGACCATCTCGTTAGCGGCGAGCGAGGCGTCCTCGATGATCTCCTTGGTGGAGAGGATCGGGCCGCACGGGATGTTGTGGGCGTTGAGCCGCTCCAGGACCTCCCACTTGGGGAGCGTGGATGACCACTCCTCGATCAGCTGGAACATCTTGCCGAGCTTGGGAAGGCGCGCCTCCGGAGAGGCCCACTCGGGGTCGTCCGCCAGCTCGGGACGCCCGATGAGCTCGGTGAGCGGCTGCCAGCCGACGGGCTGCACGATGACGTACACGTAGTCGTTCGGGCCGCCGGGCGCGCACTTGACCGCCCAGCCCGGCTGTCCGCCGCCGCTCGCGTTGCCCGAGCGCGGCACCTCGTCCCCGAAGTCGTCGTTCGGGTACTCGGCGAGCGGCCCGTGCGCCAGGCGCTGCTGGTCGCGCAGCTTGACCCGGCACAGGTTGAGCACCGCGTGCTGCATGGCCACGTTCACGCGCTGTCCGCGCCCCGTGTTCTCCCGCTGGAAGAGGGCGGCGAGAATCCCGGCGACGGCGTGGATGCCGGTCCCGGAGTCGCCGATCTGGGCGCCCGTGGCGAGCGGCGGTCCGTCCTCGAAGCCGGTGGTCGACATGGAGCCGCCCATGGCCTGTGCCACCACTTCGTAGGCCTTGAAGTTGGTGTAGGGGCCGTCTCCGAAGCCCTTGATCGAGGCGTAGACGATGCGCGGGTTGATCTCCTGGATGCACTCCCAGGTGAAGCCCATCCGGTCCACGGCGCCGGGCCCGAAGTTCTCGACCATGACGTCGGAGCGCCGGATCAGCTCGGTCAGGAGCTCCTTGCCGCGTTCGGTCTTGGTGTTGAGGGTGATGCTCCGCTTGTTGCAGTTGAGCATCGTGAAGTAGAGGGAGTCGACGTCCGGGAGGTCACGCAGCTGCTTGCGCGTGATGTCTCCGGAGGGCGCCTCCAGCTTCACCACGTCCGCACCGAGCCAGGCGAGCAGCTGGGTGGCGGAGGGCCCGGACTGGACGTGTGTCATGTCGAGGACGCGTACGCCCTCAAGAGCCTTGGTCGTCATCGCGCGGGCTCCTCACTTGTACATGGTCTGGTTCATGGTTCCGGGGGCGTACGCGTCCGGGTCGACCCATACGTTGATCAGCGAGGGCTTGCCCGACTCGCGGGCCCGTTGCAGCGCGGGGCCGATGTCGGCGGGGTCGCGGACCTCTTCGCCGTAGCCGCCGAGCATCTGGGCGAACTTGTCGTAGTGGACGTCGCCGAGGGTGTTGCCGACGCGCTCGCGCTCCTCGCCGTACTTGGCCTTCTGGCCATAACGGATCTGGTTCATCGAGGAGTTGTTGCCGACGATCCCGACGAACGGCAGGTTGTAGCGCACGAGCGTCTCGAAGTCCCACCCCGTCAGCGAGAAGGCGCCGTCTCCGAAGAGAGCCACCACCTCCTTGTCGGGCCGCGCCTGCTTGGCGGCGAGCACGAAGGGGATGCCGACACCGAGCGTGCCGAGCGGTCCGGGGTCCATCCAGTGGCCCGGCGACTTGGGCTGCACGACCTGACCCGAGAAGGTGACGATGTCGCCGCCGTCGCCGATGTAGATCGAGTCTTCGGTAAGGAAGTCGTTGATTTCGCTGACGAGGCGGTAGGGGTGGATGGGCGAGGCATCGGACTTCAGGTTCGGAAGCCGCTTCTCGATCGCCGTCTGTTCGGCGGCACGCAGCTCGTCGAGCCACTCCTTGCGCTTGGAGGCGCCTCCGTTGAGCCGGCCGGACGCGGCCTCGGTGACGGACTTCAGGATCAGCCCCGCGTCACCGACGATGCCCAGGTCGATGTCCCTGTTCTTGCCGACGGTGCGGTAGTCGAGGTCGATCTGTACGACCGTGGCATCGGGGGAGAGCCGCTTCCCGTAGCCCATACGGAAGTCGAAGGGCGTCCCCACGATGACGATCAGGTCGGCGTTGGAGAAGGCGTACCGCCGCGAGAGCTGGAAGTGGTGCGGGTCGCCGGGCGGCAGGGTGCCGCGGCCCGCGCCGTTCATGTAGGCGGGCACGTTCAGGGTCCGCACGAGCTCGATGGCGGACGCGGTGCCCCGCGTCGTCCACACCTGGCTGCCGAGCAGGATCGCGGGCTTCTCGGCGTGCACGAGCAGGTCGGCGAGTTTCTCGACGGCCTCGGGGTCGCCCGTCGAGCGGGTGGAGGCGCGGTACTGCCCGGCCTGCGGCACCCTGGCCTTGTCCACCGGCACCTTGGCGTCGAGCACATCGCGCGGGATCTCCAGGAAGGACGGCCCGGGAGCGCCGTGGAAGCACTCACGGAAGGCCATCGACACCATGTCAGCGGCGCGCGCCGTGTCCGGCACGGTCGCGGCGAACTTGGTGATGGGCGTCATCATGTCGACGTGCGGAAGGTCCTGCAGCGACCCCATCTTGTGCTGGGTGTGCGCTCCCTGGCCGCCGATGAGCAGCATGGGGGACTCCGCGCGGAAGGCGTTGGCGACGCCCGTGACGGCGTCCGTGGTTCCCGGTCCCGCCGTCACCACGGCACATCCCGGTTTGCCGGTGAGGCGCGCGTAGCCGTCGGCCGCGTGGGCGGCGACCTGCTCGTGGCGTACGTCGACGACATCGATCCCCTCGTCGACGCAGCCGTCGTAGATGTCGATGATGTGGCCGCCGCACAAGGTGTAGATGACCTCCACACCCTCTGCCTTGAGTGCCTTGGCGACCAGATGCCCACCGGAGATGTGGGTTTGGTTCGTGTCGCTGCTGCCGTCGGGCATGGCGAAGTCCTGTCCCTTCGTAGGGGAGTTGGAGCGCTCACACGCTGCTCGTAGGTGCTCTCGCGGTAGATTGCATACAGTCGACGAATACTGTATGAAGCTTGTTATCCCGCATCCGGTGGGTGGTGTCCAGGGGGCGTGCGTCACTTTTAGGTGAGGAGCCGGAATGGACCTGTTCGAGCACCAGGCAAGGGAACTCTTCGAGGAATACGGCATCTTGGTGCCGCAGGCGGAGGTCGCCGACACGGCGAAGGAGGCACGCGCGGGTGCCGAGCGCCTGGGCGGCCGCGTCGTAGTCAAGGCGCAAGTGAAGACCGGTGGACGTGGCAAGGCGGGCGGTGTGAAGGTCGCAGCGGACCCGGCAGCGGCAGAGATCACGGCACGCCAGATCCTCGGCATGGACATCAAGGGCCACACCGTGCACAAGGTGATGCTGGCCCAACCCGTGGCGATCGACAGCGAGTTCTACGTCTCGTACGTACTGGACCGCGCGGCGGGACGCTTCCTCGCGATCGCGTCGGCGGAAGGCGGCATGGAGATCGAGGAGGTGGCGGCGAGCCGCCCGGAGGCCGTCGCGCGCGTGGAGATCGATCCGGCGGCAGGAGTGGACGAAGCGAAGGCGGCGGAGATTGCCGCCGCGGCGGGACTACCCGAAGCCACCGCCGACGTACTGGTCAAGCTGTGGCAGGTACTGATCCGCGAGGACGCGCTCCTCGTGGAGGTGAACCCCCTCGTCCGCACCGCCGGGGGAGAGATCCTCGCCCTCGACGGCAAGGTCACCCTGGACGACAACGCCCGCTTTCGCCAGGCACGCTGGGGCGCGGACGACACCGAGCACGCCGACCCACTGGAGTCGGCAGCCGCCTCCAAGGGTCTGAACTACGTGAAGCTCGACGGCGAGGTCGGTGTCATCGGCAACGGCGCGGGCCTCGTCATGTCCACCCTCGACGTGGTCGCGGGCTGCGGGGCGCGCCCCGCGAACTTCCTCGACATCGGAGGCGGCGCCTCGGCCCTGGTCATGTCCGACGGCCTCTCCGTCATCCTCTCCGACCCCGCCGTCAAATCCGTCTTCGTCAACGTCTTCGGCGGCATCACCGCGTGCGACGCCGTCGCCGACGGCATCGTCCAGGCCCTGGAATCGGTCCAGTTGACCAAACCGGTCGTCGTCCGCCTCGACGGCAACAACGCCGTCCGGGGCCGCGCCATCCTCGACGCGCGCGCCCATCCGCTCGTCCAGCAGGCCACCACCATGGACGGCGCCGCACGCCGCGCTGCCGAACTCGCCGGACACACCAACGCAGCCTAAGGAGCCGGGACATGGCGATCTACCTCACCAAGGAGAGCAAGGTCCTCGTCCAGGGCATGACCGGCGCCGAGGGCATGAAACACACCCGCCGCATGCTCGCCGCGGGCACGAACGTCGTCGGCGGAGTCAACCCCCGCAAGGCCGGACGCACCGTCGACTTCGACGACCGCGCCGTGCCCGTCTTCGGCTCCGTCCGCGACGGCATCGAGGCGACGGGCGCCGACGTCACCGTGGTCTTCGTGCCGCCCGCCTTCTCCAAGGCGGCGGTCACCGAGGCCGCCGACGCCGGGATCGGCCTCGCCGTGGTCATCACGGAGGGCATCCCCGTGCACGACGCCGTCGCCTTCCGCGCGTACGCCAAGGAGCGCGGCACCCGTGTCATCGGACCCAACTGCCCGGGACTGATCACGCCGGGGCAGGCCAACGCGGGCATCATCCCCGCCGACATCACCAAACCCGGCCGCGTCGGCCTGGTGTCGAAGTCCGGCACACTCACCTACCAACTCATGTACGAGCTGCGCGACATCGGCTTCTCCACCTGCGTCGGCATCGGCGGCGACCCCGTCATCGGCACCACGCACATCGACTGCCTCGCCGCCTTCGAGGACGACCCCGACACCGAACTGATCGTCCTCATCGGCGAGATCGGCGGCGACGCGGAGGAACGCGCCGCCGCCTACATCCAACGGGCGGTCACCAAACCGGTCGTCGCCTACATCGCCGGCTTCACCGCACCCGAGGGCAAGACCATGGGCCACGCGGGAGCCATCGTCTCCGGCTCCTCCGGCACCGCGCGCGCCAAACAGGAGGCGCTGGAAGCCGCCGGGGTACGGGTCGGCGCCACGCCGACGGAAACGGCACAACTCGTTCTCAACCAGCTAGGGGCGTGATGTCACTCATAGGTGACAGGCCCTGACTGCACTAGCGTCCCCCAGCACACACGCCGGGACCGCGAACCGAGCGGCACCCGCGCGAGCCATGCACCTCCCGCCCCGACTTGTGCACCGTGAGCGGAGAACCCCGAATGGCACCCACCCTCACCAATTCCACCCTCACCACCCCCCGCGTCCTCAAAGCCGGCACGGCCTGGGCCGACGCCTGGCGCCGCTGCCTCGCCGTCGCGCCAGAGGCCTTCCGCGAAGACCGCGTCCTGAACCTCTGGAACGGCACCTGGCAGGCGGACGGCAGGGCCCTGCCCGCCACGTCCCCCGTCGACGGCAGCCCCATCGCGGGCCCGCCCCGCCTGGACGCCGCCACCGCCCACCAGGCCGTACGCGCCTCGCTCGACCAGCACCGCGCCTGGCGCCACGTCCCGCTCGACGAACGGCGTGCCCGCGTAGCCGCCACCCTCGACGCCCTCACCGAACACCGCGAACTGCTCGCCCTTCTCCTCGTCTGGGAGATCGGTAAACCCTGGCGGCTGGCGCAGGCCGACGTCGACCGGGCCATCGACGGAGTGCGCTGGTACGTCGACGGCATCGAGCCGATGATCGAGGGCCGCACCCCGCTGGACGGCCCGGTGTCCAACATCGCGAGCTGGAACTACCCGATGAGCGTGCTCGTTCACGCAGTGTTGGTACAGGCACTCGCGGGCAACGCAGTCATCGCCAAGACCCCGACCGACGGCGGCGTCGCCTGTCTGACCCTCGCGTGCGCCCTGGCCGCGCGCGAAGGAATTCCCGTCACCCTCGTCAGCGGCAGCGGGGGCGAACTGTCCGAAGCGCTGGTCCGCGCCCCCGAGATCGGCTGCGTCTCCTTCGTAGGCGGACGTGACACGGGCGCCGCCGTCGCCACGGCCGTCGCCGACCTCGGCAAGCGGCACATCCTGGAACAGGAAGGACTCAACACCTGGGGCATCTGGAACTACAGCGACTGGGACGCGCTCAGCGCCGTCGTCCCCAAGCTCTTCGACTACGGCAAGCAGCGCTGCACCGCGTATCCGCGGTTCGTCGTCCAGCGCGGACTCTTCGACGAGTTCCTCGCCGCCTACCTCCCGGCCGTGCGCACCCTCCGCGTCGGCCACCCCCTGGCGGTCGAGCACGCCGAAGACCCGTTCCCGCAGCTGGACTTCGGCCCGCTGATCAACGCGGCCAAGGCCAAGGAGCTCGGCGACCAGGTGACGGAGGCGATCGACCGCGGCGCCGTGCCGCTGTACCGCGGCGCCCCGGCCGCGGACCGCTTCCTGCCGGGTCAGGACACGGACGCGTACGTCCACCCCGTCACGCTCCTCAATCCGCCCCCGTCCTCGCCGCTGCACCACGCGGAGCCGTTCGGCCCGGTCGACACCATCGTCCTGGTCGACACGGAGGCGGAGCTGCTCGCTGCCATGAACGCGTCGAACGGAGCGCTGGTCGCCACGCTGTCGACCGACGACACCGCGACGTACGAACGTCTCGCGCCGCAGATCCGTGCCTTCAAGACGGGGCACGGGAAGCCCCGCTCGCGCGGTGACAGGGAGGAGCTGTTCGGCGGGTTCGGCGCGTCCTGGCGCGGCGCGTTCGTCGGAGGCGAGCTGCTGGTACGGGCGGTCACACACGGCCCGGCGCCGGAACGGCCGCCGGGCAACTTCCCGAGTTACCACCTGATGGCGTGACCCTGCGTGCGGTGCGGGTGCTCCCGGCATCCGCATCGCACGCTCGGTAGTCGTCCGCTCGCTCGTTGTCAGACTCCGGATGTCTCGGCGAGGGTCGCCGGGCATCGGCCCGGCGGCGTGCGGATATGCAGGTGAAAGGCACTCCGAAAGCTTGGTATTGTTGTCCATGTCGCCGCGGGGAACACCCCGCGAACGGCAAACACCTAGTCCGGGTGGCGGAATGGCAGACGCGCTAGCTTGAGGTGCTAGTGCCCTTTATCGGGCGTGGGGGTTCAAGTCCCCCCTCGGACACCAGTTGGTCAGCTGAAACCCCTGTTCATCAGGGGTTTTTTGCATTTCCGGGCGCATCGGTCCCCGGGCGGCAGTGGCGTCACGGGCGGCCGTCGGACTGAGACGGTCGTTTCAGCGGTTTTTAAGCCGAGGGTGCCATCGTCTTTACGTCGGTCGTCGACCGCGGACCCGCGAACCGCGGGCCGTGACGGCCGGCGAGGGGAGATACCCATAGCGGCCCAATGGGGGCCGGTGCCCGTTTCCGGTCAGGGGTGCACGCCCCGCGCAGGTTCAAATCCTGCTCTCTCCGCCCGCCACGGCAGCAGCACACTCCCAGCGAAGGGAGCACCGCATGAGCCCCTGGGCACGCACCGCAGTGATCGTGGCGAACGGTCGGGCAGGGGGTGCGGCTTCGATTCCGGTCGCGGACGTCGCCGAGGCGGCCCGGGCGCTCGTCGGAGGGGTGAGCGTGGTCCGCACCGCCTACCCGGGGCACGCCCGGACGCTCGCCGTGAAAGCCACGCGGGACGGCGCGGACGCCGTGCTCGCGCTCGGCGGAGACGGCACCGCGAGCGAGGTGGCGGGCGGCATCGTGGCGGCCGTGGAGGCCGACCCGCGACTCGTCGGCCCGGCCCTGCTCTGCGTTCCCGCGGGCACGGGCAACTCCTTCTACAAGGAGATCTGGCAGGACCGCCCCTGGCGCGAGTCGCTCGCCACCGCCCTCGGCGGGGCGCGGCCGCGCATCCGGATGCTGGATCTGGCGCGCGTGGAGGAGACGCGGGACACGGTTCTGCTGGGCGCCTGCTCCGGCCTCGTCGCCGAGGCGCTGGACACGGCAGCGGGGCTCACGCGGCTCACGGGCCGTGCCCGCTACCAGGAGGCCGTCGCCGCCACCCTGCGCGACTTCGCACCGCACCCGGCCAAGGTCGTCGTCGAGGGCGAGGTGATCCACGACGGCAGCGTGATCCTCGCCAACGTCGGCGGGGGCCGCTACCGGGGCGGCGGGTTCCTCCTGCTGCCCCGCTCGGTCCTGGACGACGGTCTGCTCGACGTCTGCGTGGTCACCGGCGGCCTCGATCCCCGGGAGCTTCCCGGTCTTACCCGCGACGGCCGGCATCTCGAACGGCCCGAGGTGCTCTACCGGCGCGGTCGCCGCATCGAGATCGAGCGCACCGACGGCGCCGCCCTGGCCTTCGAGTGGGACGGCGAGGTCCAGCGCGGGCGCACCCGCTATGCGCTGGACGTCCTCCCGGCAGTGCTGCCGGTGCTGTCCCCGACCGGCCCGACCGGACCTCCGTGACCGTACGCAGGATCACCATTCGTCCCACGTAAGGGGAGTGCTCATGAGCGGAACCGCCGGCGACCGGCAGAACGACCGGCAGACGGACACCAGCGCCTCCTGGTCGTTCCCGATGCGGGGGCGGAACACGTTCACCTGGCAGTACGACACGGATCGGGAGCGCTTGCTGAGCCTCTACCAAAAGGGCAAGGACAAGCAGTGGGACAGTACGAAGCGGATCGACTGGTCCCTGGAAGTGGATCCGTACGACGTCCTCGGCACGCCGGAGAAAGCCCTCGCCCTGTACGGGTCCCGGCAGTACTCCCTGCTGAACCAGCGGGAGAAGCGGGAGTTGCGACGGCACATGGCCGCCTGGGAGTTCAGCCAGTTCCTGCACGGCGAGCAGGGCGCGATGATCTGCTCCGCCCGGATCGTCGAATCGGTGCCGGACATCGACTCCAAGTTCTACGCGGCGACCCAGGTCATGGACGAGGCGCGGCACGCGGAGCTGTTCACGCGCTTCGTGCACGACAAGATCGGCATGAGCTATCCGATCAGCCCGCATCTGAAATCACTGCTCGGGGACGCACTGAACGACTCCCGCTGGGACATGCCGTACCTCGGGATGCAGGTGCTGATCGAGGGCCTCGCACTCGCGGCGTTCGGCATTCTGCGCGACAGGACGGACAAGCCGCTGCCCAAGCAGATCCTCTCCTACATCATGCAGGACGAGGCACGGCACGTGGCCTTCGGGCGCCTGGCGCTGCGGGACTACTACAAGGAGTTGACCCGTCAGGAGATCGCGGAGCGGGAGGACTTCATCGTCGAGGGCTGCTACCTGATGCGTGACCGGCTGGGCATGCAGGAAGTGTGGGAGACGCTCGGCTTCGACATGAAGGAGTGCATGGAGTACATGAACCGGGGCTCTCGTATGCGGGCCTTCCGGTCACGGCTCTTCACCCGGATCGTGCCCTGTGTGAAGGACATAGGGCTGTGGGGGCCAAGGGTCCGGCAGGCATACGCCGACATGGGCGTCCTTGAGATGGCGGACCGTGACCTGCTCAAGCTCATGGAAGCGGACGAGGCGCAGGCGGAGGCGCTGGACGCCGAGCGCCGCGAACTCCGGGAGCGGCAGGATGAAGTCCATCTAGCAATCACCGAGGGGCAGTTCGCCGACACCGACGTCGACACCGGCGGATAGCTCGGATCAAGACGCGGACCGCGACGGACTGTGCCGGACCCGCTCATCGGGACCGGCACAGTCCGCTGCTCGTACGGCTCGGGCGGCTCAGGGGCGGGTCAGCACCAGCACGGCGTTCTGGCCGCCGAATCCGAAGGAGTGGCTGACGGCGACCTCCACGTCGGCGGAGCGTGCCTCCTTGGCGACGACATCCAGGTCGATCTCCGGGTCCTGGCTTTCCAGGTTCGCGGTGGGCGGGATGAGCCCCTGCTGCACCGTGAGGGCCGCGACGGCCGCCTCGATGGCACCCGAGGCGCCCAGCGAGTGGCCCGTGACGCCCTTCACCGAGGTCACGGCCGGCCGGTCGCCGAGCACCCGGCGGATCAGGCGGGCCTCCATCAGGTCGTTGAGGGGGGTCGATGTGCCGTGCGCGTTGACATGGTCCACCGATCGCGGATCGACCCCGGCGTCCTTGAGCGCCGCCCGCAGTGCCAACTCAGCCCCGGCGCCTGATGGTTCGGGCGCGGTGGCGTTGTGGGCGTCGGCCGAAGCCCCGTATCCGCTGATGTGGGCCCGTACGCGCGCTCCGCGGGCGCGTGCGCTCTCCGGGCGTTCCAGAATCAGGACGGCGGCGCCCTCGGCGGGCACGAAGCCGTCGCGGTCGGCGTCGAACGGGCGTGAGGCCGCCGTGGGCTCGTCGCGGCGCCCGGAGAGCGCGCCCATCTGCTGGAAGCCGGAGATGATCGAGGGGATGAGGCAGGCCTCGGTGCCGCCCGTGATGACCACGTCGCAGTGCCCGCCCCGCAGCAGTTCACGCGCCGCGCCCACGGCCGTCGTGCCCGACGCGCAGGCCGTGGCCGTCACGAAGTTGGGTCCGCGGGCACCGAACTCCATGGCGACATAGCCCGCCGACATGTTGACCGCGAGCATCGGGATCAGCAGTGCGGACACCTTCCGCGACCCCTGTTCGAGCAGGACGTTGTGCTGCTTCTCCCAGGTCGAAGCCCCGCCGATGCCGCTGCCGAGCACCACTCCCACCCGTGCGCCGTCCAGGGCCGCCGGGTCGAGGCCCGCGTCCGCGAGCGCTTCGGCCGCCGCCGCGACGGCGAACTGGCTGCTGCGGTCCATGCGCCAGGCCTTGCGCTTGCCGACCGCGGCGGCCGGGTCGAAGTCGGGTACCCGGCAGCCGATGTCGGCGGGGATACCGGAGAGCGCGGGCACCCGCCCCGCGGCCGTGCCGTCCGCGGACTTGATGCGGTCCCAGGACGCGGCGGTGCCCGGGCCCGCGGGGGTCACCATGCCGATGCCCGTGACCGCCGCGTCGTACCGGCCATCGGCCGCTGTCATCGGACGGCGGCCTTGGCTTCGAGTACCCCGGTCGCCTCGGTCATGGTGTTCTTGGCGTTGAGGTCGTCGTCGGTCAGGGTGATGCCGAACTCCTCCTGCGCCGCCAGGGTCAGCTCCACGAGCGCCAGCGAGTCCAGTTCCAGGTCCTCGAAGGTGTTCTCCGGTGCGACTTCGTCGGCCTCGACGCCGAATCCCTTGGTCAGCAGGCCTACGAGACGGTCGTATGTGCTGGTCATGTCGTGCTCCTCGATGGTGGTGAGTACGGGTGGGCAAATGAGCATGGGGGAGCGGTAGTCGGGCTCACATGGGAGTGAGTGCGGGCCAGCGGAGGGTGCAGGCGCCCCAGGTGAGGCCACCGCCGAATGCCGTGAGCAGGGTGCGGTGTCCCGGAGACAGGCGGCCCGTCGCTGCGGCGTGCGAGAGGGCCAGCGGGATGGAGGCGGCCGCGGTGTTGCCGACCTGGTCGAGGTGGACCGGGCACCGATTGAGCGGCAGCCGCATCCGGTCCGCGACCGCTTGCAGGATGCGCAGGTTGGCCTGGTGCGCGACGAGCCGGTCGATGTCGTCCACCTCCCAGCCGGTCCGCCGCGCCGCGGTCAGCGAGGCATCGGCCATGCGCTCGACGGCGTTGCGGAAGACGGCCCTGCCCGCCATCCGGAAGTACGGGTCAGCGTGAGGAGCGATCGAGTGCAGTGGTTCGCGTGAGCCGCCCGAGCGGACGGTGATGAGATCGCTGCCGGTGCCGTCGCTGCCGAGCACCGGCGGGCCGAGCGCGCCGGGTTCGTCGGCGCCGCCGGATCGCAGCACCACCGCACCGGCGCCGTCCCCGAAGATGGCACGGGTCGAGCGGTCGGCCGGGTCCAGGATCCGCGAGTACATGTCCGCGCCGATGACGAGTACGCGGCCCGCCGTGCCCGTGGCGATCAGTCCGGCGCCGGTGGCCAGGGCGTAGAGGAACCCGGTGCAGACCGCGCCCACGTCGAAGGCGGGCACGGTTCCGAGGCCGAGCTGGGCGGCCACCAGGGGCGCGGTGGCCGGGCAGGGGTGGTCCGGCGTGGTGGTGGCCAGCACGACGGCGTCCACGGAATCGGTCTCCGCGGACTTCAGCGCACGCCGGCCCGCCTCCACCGCGAGGTCCGATGTGGCCGTGGACGGGGCGGCGATGTAGCGCGTCCCGATGCCCGTACGGCTGCGGATCCACTCGTCGGATGTGTCCAGTTCTCGTGCCAGGTCGTCATTGGTGACGGCGTGCGGCGGCAGCCATGTGCCGAGGCCGCACAGCACCGCGGCGGCGCCGCTCACCGGGTTCCCCGGACCGCCGCGCCGCGCTCAAGCACGGCCACCTCCCGGCTGACCTCGCCGAGATGGTCGGCCACGCTGAGGTAGGACCGCAGCAGCCGCTCCTCGGCGTACGGGAGCCCGCCCCGCACGAGGTAGTCCTTGACCAGCGGCTGGGCGCGGCGCAGATTCCTGCGGGGCATGGACGGGAACAGGTGGTGCTCGATCTGGTAGTTGAGCCCGCCGAAGAAGAAGTCCGTGAGCCGGCCAGGCGCCAGGTTGCGCGAGGTGATCACCTGCCGCGTGAGCCAGTCCAGCGGTTCGTCGTCGCCGTCGCGCACGGGAAGCCCCTTGTGGTTGGGCGCGAACATCACGCCCATGTAGAAGCCGAAGAGGGCCTGGTGGACGACGAGGAAGGCGACGGCTGTACCCGGCGAGAGAACCGTGAACACCGCGGTCAGGTATGCCGCCAGATGCAGTGTCAGCAGGCCGAGGTCGAGAGCCACGTAGCGCTTGAGCACTCCCTTGCGCGCCGCCACGTAGCCGGACAGGTGCAGGCGCAGGCCTTCCATCAGGATCAGCACGTAGAACATCCATGCCTGGTGCCGCACGATGTACCGGCCGACGGGCCCGGTGCGTTTCGTCCGGTCCTTGGCGTCGAAGATCACCTGGCGGCGGAGGATGTCCGGGTCGAGCGAGAGGTGGTTGGGGTAGTTGTGGTGCTTGGTGTGGTGACCGACCCACCAGCCGAAGCTCACGCCCGTGAGCAGATTGCCGTGCGTGTATCCGATCAGGTCGCCGGGCCGTCGCGTACGGAAGATCTGCCGGTGCCCCGCGTCGTGTCCGATGAGGTCGGTCTGGCCGAAGCAGATCGCGAGGAACGCCGCCACGGCCAGCTGCCACCAGGTGTCACCGAGCAGCGCGAACAGGGTCCAGCCCGCGGCGAGGAGCAGCAGATTCGTCGCGATCTTGAACGTGTAGTAAACCGGCTGGGAGTCCAGGAGGCCCTCGCGGCGCACCAGTTGGGTGAGCTCCTGCAGATTGGCGGTCATATCGCTTCCTCCAGGCCCATGTGGGCGAGTCGGGTCCGCTGCAGGCGCGCGGCCCAGTCCTGTCCGGTTTCGAGGCGCTCCCGCGCGGTGGTGTCCGAGAGGCGGCGGCCGGGCCAGATCTCGTAGTCGCCCAGGAGGTCTCCGTGCCGCTCGATGCCTTGCTGGAAGAGCTCTTCGCGGCGGGTCAGCTGCTCCGTGGTCGGCAGCTCGGCCCACAGGGCGTAGCCCTCCCGGATCAGGTCCAGGAGGCGTTTCTTGTCGTGCGGGTTCGCGCGCAGGTGATCGCGGACGATGGCGCTGCCGACCGTCAGATGCCGGATCTCGTCGATCGCGGCGCCCCGCTCGATGTCGGCGGCCGCCGGGTCGAAGACCCGCCACTTGCGCTCACTGAGCTCGGCGGCGGGCGCCAGCACGCCTTCGACGAGGACCGTGAGGACCAGTACGCCGCCGATGAAGTCGCGCTCGTCGCGCAGCACCCGCAGCCCCAGGTTCTCCAGGGGGACGAGGATCTGCTCCCTGTCGGTGGCCGCGAGGCGGGCCACCGTGTCGGATAACTCCTGCTGGGATACGCCCAGTTCGAGCAAGTGGCTGCGGAACACCATCGCGTGCCGGGCCTCGTCGATCAGCTGGGTGGCGTAGAACTCCATGCTGTCGTTGTCGGGCGCGAGAGCCGTCATGTAGCCGATGGCCCGGGTGGCCTTCTCCTCGGCGATCGAGCGGTAGGCGAGCTCCTGCGTGAGCGCGCTGTTGAGCGGACCGGGCTCCCTGACCACGTCCAGGGGGCGCACGTTCGCCGCGTGACCGAGGATGCCGTCGCGCAACGTGCCGTGCGGTACGGCACCCAGCCAGTACCGCAGATCGCAGATGGCCGGGGTGAGTTCGAGGCTCTCCGCGCCGTCCAGGAGCGAGGGGGCCTTGTCGGGGTCCGCCTCGGCGGGGATGCTCGCGGGCGCGGTCGTGGCTGGTGTCGTCATGAGGAATCCCTTTCCGTGGAGGTGCCGGAAGCCCGGGTGCCGGAAGCCGAGGCGCCGGAAGCCCGGGTGCCGGAAGCCGCGGTGCCGGAAGCCGAGCTCTCGGAAGCCGCGGGCCCGGACCGCAGGTCGTAGGCGAACGCGACCAGCGGGGTGCCGCCCGTGTGGAACGCCGAGACGACCTCCGCGACGACCAGCTCGTGATCGCTGAGCGGGACGGTGAGTTCCGGCCTGCACTCCAGCCACGCCACCGCGCCGCTGAGCCGCGGGACACCCTCGCCCGGATCGCCAAGCCACGCCTCCGGCGGCAACTGCGCAAGCCCGCAGGGCCGGCTCCGCCGGGCGAAGTGCCGGGCCAGCGGTGCCTGCGCCGCCGCGAGACCGTTGGCGACGAAGACCGGGCAGTTCGCCAGGGCACGCAGCCCGCGGCTGCCGCGGCGCAGCGCCACGCAGGCCATCGGGGGATCGCCCGGCACGGTGCTGAACGTGCTGACCGTCACGCCCTGGGCCGCGTCGCCCACCCCGCAGGTGAGCACCGTCACCCCGGCGACGAAGTGGCGCATGGCGGTGACCACCGCCGTGTCGCCCGGTGCCCCGCCCGGCGGGCGTGTGCGTCGGGTGGCTAGGGCCATGGCAGCCGGCCCGGGTTCGCGGGGTCGCGTCCGGCGGACGCCGTGCTCGCCGCCTCGTATTCGCTGCGGAAGCGGCGGTACGCCCGGTGCGTTTCGGGCTCGAAGTGCAGACCGAACGGCTTCAGATAGTTGCCGAAGAGCGCCCTGTCGCCGAAGAGATGGACGGGCAGGGCCAGCAACGCCCATTCGAAGCCCCACAGCCAGATCCAGCCGATGGTCAGCAGGCCCTGGGTGACCAGGGAGTGCATGACGTTGTAGGCGACGTAATAGCCCTTGTGGAGCTGTCCCTTGTGGCGCCGGTACTGAACGGCACCCGGCAGGTAGCCGATCAGGTCGATGTAGACGAACAGAGCCAGGGCGGTCGGCCAGTGCACCTGTCCGAGGTGCGTGAAGAAGAGGACGAGGGCGACGACGAGTCCGAGCCCGTACTCGGCCCGGACGAGCCGCGCGGTCACCGGTGTCATGAAGAGGTTCTTGGCGTCCATCAGGCGACCCGCGCGGGGGAGACGGGCGCCGTCGGACCGGCGGATACGTCGGCGACAGCGTGGGCGAGGGCTTCGTCACCCACCACCCGGCCCGAGGCGAACAGGCCGAGCACCACGCGGGCGATCGTCTCCTTGATGACACGCTCGGCGACCGGTTCCAGGATTCCCGCGAGGCTGGGGATGCCGAAGTCGAACTCCGCGCGGAAGACGACCCGTACCTCGTTCTCCGTGTCGATGATGTGCCACGTGCCCTTGAACACCTCGAAGTCGCCGTCGAGTTGGACGAAGGCGATGGTGAGCGCGGTCCTGTCGAAGCGGTCGGCCTCGGTCCAGCGCAGGATGCCGTTGCGGAAGTACACCTCCCAGGAGCTCGTCTCCTGAGCCTCGCTGATGTCGTGCACGGTGACCGAGCGGACCACCTCTGCGAGTTCGGGGTAGCGGGCGAATTCCTTCACCCGGTCGTACACCGCTTCCGCGGCGATGCCGGGTACACCGATGGTCACGTCAACGCTGCGCATGGGCGGCGCCACCTTCATGGGTCGGGACATGGCGGGCCGCCTGCACGCGGCAGGCCCGTTCGAACGCCGCAAGGAGGAATCGCACCTCCGAGGGGCTGAGAATCGCGGGCGGGGTGAAGCGCAGGACCAGGTGGGAGTTGAGCGAGTGGTTCGCCACCACGCCCTCCCTGATCAGTTCGACCAGGAGGTCACCGGCGACTCCCGCCTCGGCGAACTCGACGCCCAGGAGCAGCCCCCGGCCCCGCACCTCCCGTACGAGACCGCCGAGTTGCTCCGTGGCGATCCGGCGGATGCCGTCGAGCAGTTCGGCGCCCAGCTCGCGGGCGCGGGTCACCAGGTTCTCCTCCTCGATGGCTTCGAGCGCGCCGCGCACGGCGGCCATCGCCAGGGGCATGCCGGAGAAGGTCGAGGTGTGCAGATACGGGTCCCTGTCGAGGGCGCCGAAAACTTCCGGGGTGGCGATGACCGCCGAGACGGGCATGATGCCGCCGCCCAGGCCCTTGCCGGTGAGGAGCATGTCCGGGCTCAGCCGTTCCTCGTCCGCGCCCCACCAGGAGCCGAGGCGGCCGAGGCCGGTCTGGATCTCGTCCAGGACGAAGAGCGCGTCGTGGGCGCGGCAGAGCGTCTGGACCGTCCGCAGGTAGCCGTCCGGCGGGACGATCACGCCCGCCTCGCCCTGGACCGGCTCGATCACCACGCAGGCGCGGCCCGCTGCCGCCTTGAGCCGCTCGGCCAGCGCCTTGGCGTCGCCGTAGGGCACATGGGCCGTGTCGGGGAGCAGCGGACGGAAGGGCTCTTGGAACAGGTCCTTGCCGGTGAGACTGAGCGCGCCCATGGTCTTGCCGTGGTAGCCGCCGCGGGTCGCGATCAGCTTGTCCTTGCCCCGGGTGCGCGCGATCTTGATGGCGGTCTCCACGGCTTCCGCGCCCGAGCAGGCGAAGTGCACCCGGTCGAGTCCCGCGGGGGCCTTGGCCACCAGGGCGTCGGCGGCCAGGGCCGTGCGGGGTTCGAGCAGGACGCGGGTGGCCACCGGGTTGCGGTGCAGCTGTTCCTCTACGTGGCGTACGACGGTGGGGTGCCGCGCGCCCATGAGGAGGACGCCGTAGCCGCTGCAGTTGAGCAGCCGTCGGCCGGTCGCGGTGGTCACCCAGGCGCCTTGTGACTCCGTCTCGATCTCGCCGCCGAGCAGCTCGCCGAGGGTGGCGCGGCCCCTGCTCAGGCGGGTGCGGTAGAGCCGGCCGATGTGTTCACGGCCGATGTCGTCCCGGCCGGGGGTGCGGGCAGTCGTGCCAGTGCTCATGACGCTCCTCAAGCCAGCCGCAGCGGTTGGCCGTCGACGTGATCGAGGAAGGGTTCGGCGAAGCTGGAGCGCGAGGGCGGGTGGAAGGACAGGGCGTGCGAGGCGGCGGCGAGATAGGCGATGTCGCCCGAGCCGATGAAGGCCATCCCGCCGAGCAGCTCCACGGCGCGTGCCACGGCTTCGCGGATCGCGTCCTGCGCCCCGTACCGGGCGACCAGGGCCCGGCCGAGTCCCTCGTTGCCCACCGCCCCGTCCATGATCATGCGAGCCGTGCCCTCGGTGAGGAGCGTCGCCGTCTCGTAGCGGGCGAGCAGTTCGGCCCGTTCGGTGTGCGTGCCGCGCCCGGCGTCGAGGACGCGCTCGACCAGTGCGCCCGCCACTCCGACGTACGAGGCGGTGATGAGGAGTTCGAACCAGATGAGGCCGACCGTCTGAAGCTCGTCCAGTTCGCCCGCGTCGCCGAGCTCCGTGCGCATCACCTGCTGTTCATCGACGAAGACGTCCTTGAGCCGCACCTCGTCGCTCTCGGCCCCGGCCAGCGCCCAGCTCGACCAGAACGGCTCCACGGTCAGTCCTTCCGCCTGCCGCGGCACGAGAAGCACCGCCATGTCGCTCGTGCCGTCCGTATTCGGCAGGGCGGCGCTGGCGGTGAGCAGGTCCATGGAGTGCGAGAGGCTGCAGGGCTTCTTCGAGCCGCTGACGTGGTAGCCCTTCTCCGTCGGCCTGGCCTCGACCGTGGGGCTGAGTATGCCGCGGCCGGGACGCCCTTCGGCGAATCCGGAGGCGACCAGGAGCCGCTGCTCGACGATCCCTTCGAGCAGCGCCCACTCCACTCCGCCGCTCTGCAGGCTGTCGGCGAGCGAGAACAGCGTGGCCACGGAGAAGTGGTGCATGGTGGTGGCCACCGCGAGGGACGGGGCCGCCGCGGCCAGGGCGCGGGTGACGGCCACGGCCTCCAGGGGTGTGGCGCCGCTGCCCGAGTAGGTTTCGGGGATGACGAGGCCGGGGCCCGCGTGTGCGCGGAAGAGTTCGATGGCCGGGCTGCCCGGCTGCTCCAGTTCGGCCAGCGGGACCTTTTCGAGCTCGCCCAGCAATCCGGGCAGGAACTCCTCGCAGACGCGTCGGGCGGTGTTCATCGAGCGCATGAGGTCGTCTCCTTGTGCGCGTTCAGGTCCTTGTGCGCGTTCAGGTTCTGCCAGGCGCCGAAGACCGCGTCCCTGGGCCGGGATCCCGGGCTGATGCTCACTCCCTGGAGGTGCGAGGTCCGCAGGATGGGGTAGTTGGCCTCGCCGAAGACGCCGCCGGTGAGCCCGGTCCCGCCGTGCGTGGGCAGATAGGGCAGGAAGCCGATGTGCGAGTCGTTCACCTTGAACAGGCCGCCGGTGCGGACGCGCGCGACGAACTCGTCGATGACCCCGGGGTCCCTGGCCCACAGTGAGTTGCGCAGTCCGTAGTGGTTGGAGTTCACGAATCCGATGAACTCCTCCGTCAACGCGGCGTCCGTACCCGGCTCGGCGACGATCAGCGGCAGCAGCGGGAAGAACGTCTCGTGCCGTACGGCTTCCAGTTCGCGCGCTCCCTCGACGCCGCGCACCTTGATCACGGTCGGTTCGAGGAAGATGCCGCTCGGGTCGCGGGTCTCGTCGAGTTGCATGGCGTGACCGCCGCAGACCACGTCGGCGCCCTTGGCGCGGGCGTCCTGAAGGCAGCTGAAGAACTTCTCGTTGCGCAGTACGGGGGTCAGCAGCACGTCGGGTTCCCACGGGTGGCCCGGACGGATGTGGCCGATCTGCTGGACCAGGGACTCCACGAGCGCGTCCGCCACGGCGGGGTGCACGAGCACCTGGTTGGGG
Source organism: Streptomyces sp. NPDC055189 (assembly GCF_053606765.1). Classification (NCBI taxonomy): domain Bacteria; kingdom Bacillati; phylum Actinomycetota; class Actinomycetes; order Kitasatosporales; family Streptomycetaceae; genus Streptomyces; species Streptomyces sp. NPDC055189. Next base: position 314,223 of record NZ_JBSGSG010000002.1, on the reverse strand, counting down.
ATCATGCACAGCTGCCCGGAGCCGTAGAAGCTCTCCGTCAGTGCCTCGGCCGCCAGCGCGATGTCGGCGTCCTTCCACACGACGACGACGTCGTTCCCGGCCAGTTCCAGGATCGGCTTCTTGCCCGCGGCGATGCAGCGCGCCTCGAACTTCCGGCCGTTGTCGCTGCTGCCGAAGTAGATGATGTCGTCGACCGCGGGATGCTCGAGCCAGCAGTTCAGCATCGGCGCCGGATCGCCGCAGACGACGTTCAGGGTGCCGGGCGGGGCGCCGACCTGCGTCAGGACGGGTGCCACGATCTCCTGCATGACGTACATGACGCCGAGCGGCGCGCTGCGCGGGGCCCGCACCACCAGCGCGTTGCCGCCCATGAGGGCCGTCACGCCGAGGAGGGCGCTGGACAGGGGCGCGTTCTGCGGGGGGTTGAGGCAGACCACGCCGTCGGGCTGCCGACGCACCTGGAGGCGGCGCTCGTCGCGGTGGAACTCCTGGAGCATCTGGGAGCGGTAGAAGCTGATCGACTCCGGGCCGAAGCACTCCAGCATGCCGGACACCTGCCACCGGGCCAGCGCCAGCGGGTGCCCCTCCTCGACCAGGATCGCGGCTATGTCCTCGGCGTGTTCGGCGAGGCGCGCGTGCAGGAGCCGCCCCACGGTTTCGATACGGACGCGCGGGTGGACGGCGCCCCATGCGGGGGCCGCGCCGGCCGCGGCCTCGACGGCCCGCTCCACGGTGGCGCGGTCGGCCTTGACGACCCGGCCGACGACGGTCGCCGGCAGATCGTCCGGAGCGATGCGTCCCTGTTCCAGTTTCCGCTTGAGGGTGAGGCTCGCGAATACGTCGTCCAGGAGGGAATCCGCGTCGAGTACGTAGACCCAGTCGTCGCCGGGTATCTGTTGTCCGTTGACGTAGGACTGATAGGAACGCGGGCGCGGGGGAACCTGACGCGCGCCGTCCTGGAACCGGCGTCGTGAATTCGCTCGGGTCACATGCGTACTTCCCACGCTCACTCCTTCGGGGCGAACCGGATTCGGACGGCCGGTGCGGGTCACGTCGGCGATCATTACAGCGCCGGCTGAAAGCCTGCTGAAAATCCACTGACATGTTGTCTTCAGGTGAATTCGGCGAGCTCAGGGCACATTGCACGATGCTTTGGTCAGTCGATGGGGAAGCGAGCGTGCGAAACATGAGCCGGGTGTCGGACACGTCGCGGAAGAGCACGGAAACCGCACTGAGGGAAGCCGCGCTGAAGGAAACCGAACTGAGGGAAGCCGCACTGAATGCCGTGCAGAAGTACGCGGACAATCCCAGTGCTTTTCTGGCCCTCAACACGGGCAACGAACTGTTCATCGGCGACGGCGGTGAACTCGTCGCCTACCGGGAAGCGGGTCGCTTCTTCATCCAGTTCGGCGGCGTCTTCGGGCCCGAGGGCCGCCGGGCGGCGGTCCTGCGTGAATTCAAGAAGTACGCGCGCGGCCGAAAGCGCACGATCGCCGGGATCCAGTTGCAGCGTGCCGACGCCGAGTTGTACGAGGCGGCGGGGTTTGTGCTCAACCAGGTGGGCTCCTCCTACTCGGTCCATCTCCCCGAGTTCACGCTGCGCGGCTCACGGTTCATGAAGCTGCGCAACAAGATCTCCCGGGCCACGCGCAGCGGTCTGGACGTCCAGGAGGTCTCGTTCGCCGATCACCGGGGCAGCGTCGCGGGGATCGACGCGGCCTGGCTGCGCGCGAAGGGCAGGCACGTCAAGGAGATCGAATTCCTGGTCGGAGAGATCGGCGGTCCCGCCCAGCGGCACCGGCGACTGTTCCTGGGAACCCTCGACGGCCGGCCGGTGGCCTACATCTCCTACTCTCCCGCGCACGGATCGCGCCCCGGCTGGCTGCACGATCTCAGCCGGCGCCTGCCGGACGCCGGTCCCGGCGTGATGGAGGCCATCAACGCGACCGCCGTACAGGCCTTTTCGCGGGAAGGGGCCGAGTGGCTGCATTTCGGCTTCACCCCCTTCACCGGCCTGGACGCCACACACGAGTTGGCGTCGAGCAGCGCCCTGACGGGAAAGCTCCTGCGGTTCCTCGCGGAAAAGGGAGAGTCCGTCTACCCGGCGGGCAGTCAGCTCGCGTACAAAGAGAAATGGGGTCCGCAGCTGGTGCTGCCCGAATACCTCGCCTTCGAAGGGTCAGCCAGTTTACGCGCTGTGTGGCACATCCTGCGGGTAACCAAATCCATTTAGGGAAGCGGTGGTCGCGAGCCCGGTGGCGGCCTCGTCTCCTGAGGGCCCGCGCAGTAAATTCTCCTCCTGCTGGAGCACCTCCCGGAACTTCCGCTGCATTCCGGGGCCCGGATCGATCCCCAGCTCCGTGGAGAGGTTGTGCTGAACCCTGCGGTAGGCGCTGATGGCGTCAGCCTGCCGTCCGGAGCGATACAGCGCGGTCATCAATTGCTCGCAGAAACGCTCGCGCAAGGGGTGCTGCGTGAGAAGTTGTTCGAGTTCGGGGATGACCTGCTGATGCCTGCCCAGTCGCAGGTGCGCCTCGATGAACAACTCCCGGCCGATGAGCCTGGTTTCCTCCAGACGGGCATAGGCGATACGACAGATCATGCCGTCCCCCGCATCAAGGAGGGCGGGGCCGCGCCAGACGGCGAACGCGTCGGTGAGCAGCTTGATGGCCAGCTCGTGATTGCCGCCCATGTGCCGGCTCGCCATGTCCACGGCTCGCGTGAACCAGAGGGCGTCGACGTCCGCGGGGTCGACGTTCAGGAGGTATCCGGAGTGCGAAGTGCGTACGAGACCGCGGGTGCTCGGTTTTCCGGTCTGCTGGGCGAGAATGCGGCGCAGCCGGGCGACATGCGACTGCAGGGAGTTCCCCGCGGTCTTCGGGAGCTTGTCCCCCCAGAGCTCGTCGAGGAGGTCGACGGCCAGTACCGGGGTGCCGGGCGTGAGAGCAAGGGCCGCCATGATTGTTCTGAGTTTCTCTCCCGGCAGCACGATGGGAACGTTCTCCTCGATCAGCTGAATCGGCCCGAGCAGCCTGATCTGCATGCGAGTCCCCCGTCTCTCCGACGTGTCGGAAGCTGACGTGACGTTTTCCGCCTGTTCTTCGTAAGCCGGACGCATCCGGATTGGTCCGTGCGCGTCCCGCTCATGTCCCGCTCACGTCGGGGGGTTCCCGTGCTTGCGCGAAGGCAGCGAAGCGTTCTTGGTGCGCAGCATCTCCAGGGCGCTGATCAGCGCCGATCGCGTGTTCGCCGGGTCGATCACCTCGTCGACAAGGCCCCGCTCGGCGGCGTAGTAAGGGTGCATCAGTTCACCCTCGTACTCCTTGATCTTCTGGGCCCGGAAGGCTTCGGGGTCCTCGGCGGCGGCTATCTCGCGGCGGTAGATCACGTTCGCGGCGCCCTCGGCACCCATGACCGCGATTTCATTGGTGGGCCAGGCCAGTGAGATGTCGGCGCCGATCGAGCGGGAGTCCATCACGATGTACGCGCCGCCGTAGGCCTTGCGCAGGATCAACTGGACGCGGGGGACCGTGGCGTTGCAGTAGGCGTACAACAGTTTCGCGCCGTGCCGGATGATGCCCTGGTGTTCCTGGTCGACGCCCGGCAGAAAGCCCGGCACATCGACCAGGGTGACCAGAGGGATGTTGAAGGCGTCGCAGAACTGAACGAACCGCCCCGCCTTTTCGCTCGCGTGAATGTCCAGCACCCCCGCCATGACCGCGGGCTGATTGCCGACGACGCCGACGACATGGCCGTCGAGACGGCCGAGCGCACAGATGACATTGGCGGCCCAGGCGGGCTGGACCTCGAAGTACTCCCCGTCGTCGACGATCTCCGCGAGCACCGCGCGCATGTCGTACGAGCGGCTTGGAGCGGCCGGAACCACCTCCATGAGCCGGGGCGTCCCGCGGTCGGCGCGGTCGGTCGGCGGCTCCCACGGGGGCGGCTCCTGGTTGTTCGAGGGGAGCAGCGTCAGCAGGAAGCGCAGGTCCTCCAGGCAGGTCTCCTCGTCGTCGTATGCGAGAGAAGCGACACCGGAGGCCGTCGCGTGCACATCGGCGCCCCCGAGCGCGTCGTGCGTGACCTCCGCTCCCGTGACGGCCCGGACGACATCAGGACCGGTGATGAACATCTGTGACGTGCCGCGCACCATCAGGACGAAATCGGTCAGCGCGGGAGAGTACGCGGCACCCCCGGCGCAGGGACCCAGCATCACGCTGATCTGGGGGATCACACCGGAGTTGCGGGTGTTGCGCCGGAAGATGCCGCCGTAACCGGCCAGCGCCGACACGCCCTCCTGGATCCGCGCACCGGCCCCGTCGTTGAGACTCACCAGCGGGGCTCCGGTGGCCGCGGCCAGGTCCATCAGTTTGTGGATCTTCTCGGCATGCGCCTCGCCGAGAGCCCCGCCGAACATGCGGAAGTCATGGGCGTACACGAAGACTTTCCGGCCGTACACCTTTCCCCAGCCGGTGACCACCCCGTCCGTGTGCGGCCGTTTGTCCTCCATTCCGAAACCCGTCGCGCGATGCCGCCGCAGTGCCTCGATCTCGGTGAATGTCCCGGGGTCGAGAAACGCGTCGATGCGCTCGCGCACCGTGAGTTTCCCTTTGGCGTGCTGCGCCAGGGTCGCCCGCTCGTCGGATCCCGCCTTCAACTGCCGCAGTAAGATACGGAGTTCGGACGTTTTCGCGTGGACATTGTTGCCGTCCACGACTTCCCCGTCTGGAATTGCCATGTGAATCCGTCCGACCGTCGGCAGTAATTGCCCGCAACCTTGCACGGCACACTGGTGACCCGCTGAAACGCACGCTTCAGCGGGCGGACACGGCCGGACACGGCGGGACACGGTCGGCTACGCGGCGGAGTCCGTCGCGTCGAGGTGGTCCGCGAGACGGCGGATGACGGCGGCGGCGACGGTTCGCGCGTTCACGTCGACGTACAGCGCGCCGTGCCGCAGGGCCAGTTCACGGGTTCGCTCCGAGAGGAGCCGAAGCCGCTGCCGCGGCCCGCTCCTGTGCTCCTCGGCCACCGGCGCCAGCAGGCCGGGGCCGTATGGGCCCAGGGTGAGCACGTCCGCGCCGGAATCCCGCAGCGGTCCCACGATGCGGCTCAGCTCCGCCTCGGTCGCATCGACGTCGAAAGGATCGCGCAGTGCTTCCCGGCCTCCGGCGACGACCGCGGCCAGATCACCCCGGAAGGCCAGCGCCTTGGCCAGCTGCCTGGCCCTGACCTGGGCGGCCGAGTGATCACGACGGCCCAGGTTGAGATAGGCCAGCTCGGGTCGGACCGTCCGAAGCGCCTCGGCCACGTGGTCCGCCCAGAGCCGGCAGCCTGGACTGCCGTCGGTCTGCGGGCACTTGGCTCCGCCGTCGCCCAGGACGATGAACCGCCGCCACGGTACGCGGACGAGGACGGGGGCGGGGGCGGGGGAGTCCTCGCTCCCGGCGGGGTGCTGTTCCTGCTGTTCGTATCGTTCGTGCGGGCGGGTGCCGCTCACGGTGGTCTCCTGAAAAGGGGCGGCTTGCGTGAGGCGAGCGGTTCGGGGCGGGCCGGGCCCTGACCCCGTCCCTGTACCTGACCCCGCACCTGCCTCCGTACCTGTACCTGCCCCCGGCCCGGGGACCGGCGTCGCCGCTGGGAGAAGCCGAGCCCGAGCAGCCCGGCGACGGCCGCCGCGGCGCAGCTGAAGAACACCACGTGGCTGTAGGGGGCGGGCTCGGACGAAGTCTGCGCGGGCAGGATCGCGGCCAGCGTCGCGACACCGAGGGCGCCGCCGATCTGCCGTACCGCCATGTTGAGCCCCGTGGCACCGGCGAAGTCCGCCGGTGCCACGGACAGGGCCGCCGCGCTGTTCACCCCGGTGCTGATGGCCCCGATCCCGGCACCGCCGAGCAGCCCCACCGGGATCCACATGCTCCACAGCGCGGCCTGCGACGAGAGCGTCAGGCCCAGCCAGAGTTCGGCCGCCACCAGGGCCGCCGCGCCGCAGAACACCGCCAGATGCGGGCTGCGCCTGCCCAGCGACCGTCCGACCAGTGCCGCGACCGACGCGGAAAGGAGAGCCGAGGGGATCATCGACACCCCGGCCGCCATCCGCGAGTACTGCCAGACCTCCACCAGGAAGAGCGCCCCGACCAGGAGCCAGGCGTACAGCGCGGCGCCGAAGAAGAACGAGACGAGGTTGGCCAGGGCGAAGTCCCTGCTGCGCCACAGCCCGGTCTGTACCGCGGGACGCGGGTGCCGTCCCGCCCGTACCAATGCCGTCGCCAGCAGGGCGAGGCCTCCGACGAGACACCCCGGGACGCGCGGGCCGCCCCAGCCCCATTCCTGCCCCCGGGTGATGCCGAGCACGACCAGCCCGGTGCCCGCCGCGAGGAGCACCGTGCCGAGCACGTCGGGAAGGCCCTGCCTGCCGGGGACCGATCCGCTTACCGCCCTGATGCCGAGGAGCAGTGCGATGCCGAGAGGGAGGTTGATGAAGAACACGGCACGCCAGCCGACCGCGTCGATGAGGATCCCGCCGAGGCTCGGCCCTACCGCCGCCGCGGCGGACGCGGCGGCGCTCCAGAGCCCGATCGCCGCCCCTCTGCGTTCCGGGGCCACATCGACGAGGAGCACGGCGAGCGACGCCGGAATCATGGCCGCCGCCCCCAGCCCCTGTAGACCGCGGGCGACTAGGAGTGCGGGGAGGCCGGGGGCCACGGCACACAGCAGCGAGGCGGCGGTGAACAGGCCCATGCCGACGGTGTAGAGACGGCGACGCCCCAGCACGTCCGCGAGGCGTCCCGCGGGTGCGAGGAACGAGGCGAACACGATGGCGTACAGCGAGATGACCCAGGTCAGATCGGTCACCGAGGCGCCGGGGAAGCTGTCGTGCATGTCCGTCACCGCGAGGTTCGCCACGGTGGCGTCGAGGATCGAGAGGAAGATGGCACCCGCGGCGAGCGCCACCACCACCGGGTAGCTCGGCCGCACGGCAACAACCGCCGGATTTCGGATCATTGGCCCACCGATCCTTCGCCGCAGGGAGGGACGGCCGTGGTAGGGAGCGGCCGTAGGGAGGGACGGCCGTTTCGGGGACGGACGCCCTTCACTCTCGCGAGGCCCGGAGCCGTCCGCTGGCAGGAATGCGACGAGGCCGCGGAGTCACGGCTTCGGCGCCCGGCAGCCGTCGCCAGCCGCCGGCCTCGGCATGGCGGAGCAGCACGGGGTCCGCGCCCACCACCACGGGGTGGCCCACGGCCCGCAGCATCGCCAGGTCGGACGCGTGGTCGCCGTACGCATGACAGCGGTCTCCGGAGATTCCGCGCTCCCGGAGCAGCGCGCGCACCGCGACGGCCTTCTCCTCGCCGGTCATCGTGACGTCGACCCTGCCGGTCAGGACCCCGTCGACCGTCTCGGGCCGTGCGCAGAGCACCGCGTCGGCGTCGATGCCGAGCCGTCGCGCGACGGGATCCAGGCAGGGCGCGAAGGACCCCGAGACGAGAACGACCGCCTCCGCTCTGCGCCGGTGCTCCCGCAGCGCCGCCACACTGTCCGCCAGGAACAGGCCCCCGGCCCGCAGTTCGGCGGCGAACCAGGCCCGGCCCCGGGCGGCGAGCTCCCGTGCGTCGCAGCCCGCGTAGAGGCGGTAGTAGGCGTGAGCCACCTCGGTCCGGGACGCACCGCCTTCGCTGAGTGCCCGCAGTCGGCGCACCGCGTCGTCGAAGTCGGCGCGCGGCCGGCCGCGGGCCCGCATGTGGTGGTGCAGGAACCGGGCCATGCTGTTGACCGAGATCAGCGTCTCGTCGACGTCGAAGAACGCGATCGCGGGCGGGGGCATGGGAGCGGCCGAGGACAGCACCGAGGACAGCACCGAGGACAGCGCCGAGGACGGGAGCATCACGCACGATCACCCCCACGCGACGGGCAGTTCTTCCCAGCCCCCGAGAGCCGCGAAGTCCTTCCAGCGCAACTGCTGCGCCGGCACCGCGAGCCGCAGCCGGGAGAACCGGTCGAACAGGGCGCGCAGCCCGATGGCCAGTTCCGCCCGCGCGAGATTCGCGCCGATGCAGAAGTGCGGGCCCTGCCCGAAGGCGACCTGGGTGCGGTTCTCGCGCCGGATCAGGAAGCGGTCGGGATCGGGGTAGACCTCGGGGTCACGGCTCGCGGTGCCCACCGAGGCGAGCACCGCCGAGCCCTCGGGGATGACCGTGCCGCCCAGTTCGACGTCGCTCGTCGTGATCCGGATGGAGGTGCCGCCGCCGGGGCCGTTGAGACGCACCACCTCCTCGACGGCGTCGGGGTAGAGCCCGGGGTCTTCCCGGAGCAGTGCGAGCTGGTCGGGGTGGCCGAGCAGGGCCACCGTCCCGCCGCAGAGCACCGTCACCGTGGTGTCGTGCCCCGCGAGCAGCAACAGCGCGCCCAGGCCCACGATCTCCGGCTCGGACGGCTCGCCCTCCGCGTCGTGGATCCGTACGAGAGCGCTCATCAGATCGTCGCCGGGTTCCTCGCGGCGCAGGCCGATCAGGCGGGCGAAGTAGGCCCGCATGTCCTCGTTGGCCCGGTTGATCTCCTCGGGCGGATACTTGGTGAGCGACATGAACCGGTCCGTCCAGGCACCGAACTTGTCGTAGTCCTCGAACGGCACCCCGAGCGCGCGGCAGATGATGCGCAGCGCGAACGGGCGCGCGTACCTCTCGGCGAGGTCACCCTCGGGCGGGCCGGCCTCCATGGCGTCGAGCAACTCCGCGGCGACCTTCTCGATGTACGGCCGCAGCCGCTCCACGCGCTGCGGTCCGAAGGCCCGGTTGGCGAGTTTGCGCAGCCGGGTGTGGTGCGGGGGGTCCATGGTGAGCATGCTGTTCGGGTCGGGCTCGACCACCTGGGCGCGGGCGGCACCGGGGCGGAACAGCGCCTCCCTGCTGAAGCGCCGGTCGGACAGCGCGGTCCGTACGTCGTCGTGGCGGGCGACGAACCAGGCGGGGTCGCCGGTGGCGAGGGTGATCGGGCACACCGGCTCCTCGCGCAGCGCCCGCGCGTACTCGTCGGGCGGCACCAGCGGGTCCGTCCGCTTGGTCGGATAGGTGAACCTGGGCGCGTGATCGGACATGGTGAGGTGTCCCCTTCCTCCGACTGCCGTGTCCTGCGCGGGAGCCGGATCGGGTGTCGTCCGGGCCGGTCAGGAACTTCGCGGCAGACCGGACTCGAGCAGGGGACCGAAACCGGGCGGCGGTTCGGTCGCGGGCAGCGGCTCGGACAGCGCCCTGGTCACCAGGGCGTCGACCTGCCGTGCGTCCAGCGAGGCGAGACGGTCCAGGCCGTCGATCACCTCGGCAGATGTCCCGGACGACGCAAGCTTGTCCCGGACGAGTTCGCGGTGCGTGCGCCGGGTCTCGGGCCCGGCCGCCCCCAACGGCCGCCCGCACGAGGCGGTGACCACCCGGCCGTCGCGCAGAGTGACCCGCAGCCGGGCCCCCACCGCCTTGTCGGCCTCACGGAACGTGGTGCTCGGCGGCCCGGTGACCCCGGCGGCGGCCGTGCTCTCCCCCGTGAAGTCCGCGAGCCACCGACGGCCGCTCGCCCCGGCCTGCCGCAGGGCCTCGCCCAACGGCGCGGTGGCGCGCAGGACGTCGCGGCTCAGACCGGCGTCGTACTCGAGGCGTACCCGGTCCGCGAGGGACCAGCGCCAGGGGTCCGCGGTGGCCGGTTCGGCGAGGTCGGCGGGGGTGACGGAGCCGGTGGCCAGGGCGGTGGCCACGTTGTAGGCGACGTTGACGTTGAGCGCCATGATCGCCGAGTGCTCGCGGTCGACGTACGGGGCACCCTCCTGGTCCATGGCGATGGTCAGCCGGGGCGCCGAGACGACGATCTCCTCGATGCCGCGGATGTCCTCGGGGGAGAGCCGGGCGTGCAGTTGTGCGGCGCAGTCGACGGCGCCGTCCACATACGCGCCGGCCGGACGCATCTTGAAGGTCAGTGTCTCGGTGTGCCAGCGGGTGCCGAGCCCGGCCGTGACCGCCTCCGGCGACGGCACGTGGGAGAACTTGGCGAGCAGCCCGCCCGGATGCTCCAGGATGTCCTCGGCCCCCCGCAGCCCCGCCGCCGCGGCGTCACAGGCGTCCAGGGCGGTCCGCACCGGGACCGCCGCCGAGAGAACCTTGGCCTCGCTGCCCAGAAGCGCCCGCCGCAGCGGCCACGGAGGCATGGCGAGGGCAAGGCCCCAGGCGTCGGTCCACAGCCCGGCCGGGGACCCGGCACCGTGCAGGCGGGCCGCGACGGCACCCACGAGCTGGGTGTACGAGGTGCCCTGCCCGCGCAGCGGACCCAGCGCGCCCGCGGCGGTGACCCGGGCGGCGCACTCGTTCGCGGCGACCACAGCGGTCAACAGGGCCCGCCCGTCGAGGCGTTGGTAGCGGCGGAAGGTCAGCGGGACCCCGGCGGAGGCGTGCGTGACATGGCCCGCGTACATGCTGTCCTCGTAGTAGAGGCACGAGGACAGCGCGGCCATCACCTGGGCCGCCCGGCACGGGTCGTGCGAGAGGGGGCTGCCGAACGCCCGGACCAGCTTGCGCCCCAGGGGGTGCCCCAGGCTCGCCCGCACCACCGCGAGATGCGACATGACCTCGCTGGTCGCGTACGCCTCGATCCGTTCGGGCAGGTCCGGGTGGCGCAGGCCGGCGGCCCACTCGGCGAGCCGCCGCGTGAGGGACGCGCCGGAGTCCCGGCGGTGGTCCGCGCTCACGCCCGGCGCCCGGGGAGGCCGCGCCGCCTGTCCTCGATGGACCGGACCGCGCAGGTGGCGGCGACGACCGAGGCGCGGGCGGCGGCCAGCGCCTCGCGCGCCCCCCGGCTCAGTGCCTCGTCGTCCGGCACCCGCCCGGCGTGCCCGGTGATCGCCGCGAGCTGCAGCGCGCACTCGACGGAGGCGATGCAGGCTTCGGCCAGCGGCGCCTCGCGGCCGGGCGTGCGGGTCAGTCCGGACAGCGCCGCTTCGAGCAGCGTGCCCACCGACTGGCGGCCCGGCTGTTCCTGCTGTGCCATGTCGACGTCCGTCATTTCTTGACGACCAGGAACCGTCCGAGGACCAGGGCGTCGATCTCGGTGTGCAGGAAGCAGGCAAGCGCGTCGGCGGGCGAGCAGACGATGGGCTCACCGGCGATGTTGAACGAGGTGTTCACCAGGCACGGCACCCCGGTCAACTCGGTGAACCGGTCGAGCAGTTCGGCCAGTTTCGGATTCGAATCGGCGGTGACGGTCTGCGCCCTGGACGTACCGTCGACGTGCATGGCGCCGGGGATGACGTCGTGGAACTGGGGCCGCACCGGGAAGACGAACGTCATGTACGGGGACGACGCCTTCTTGCCCATGTCGAAGATCCGCCGCGCATCGGACTCCAGGACGACCGGCGCGAAGGGGCGGAACGGCTCGCGGTGCTTGACCCGGGTGTTGATGATGTCCTTGATGTCGGCGAACCCCGGGTTCGCCAGGATGCTGCGGTTGCCCAGGGCGCGCGGGCCGTACTCGGCGCGGCCCTGGAACCAGCCGACGACCGTCTTCTCGGCGAGCAGCTTTGCGGTCTGCCCCGCCACCGCGTCCTCGTCGAGCTCGGTCCACTCCACCCGGTCGCTGTGCTCGTGCAGCGCGCGGAGCATCTGTTCGTCGTCGTACGAAGGGCCCAGATAGGGGGTCGCGGGCACCCGGCGGGGCCGCGGCCGGAGTCCGGCCGCGTAGACGGCGGCGCCGATGGCCACGCCCGGGTCGCTCGCGCCGAAACTGACGTGGATGTCGGTGAAGCGGGAGTTCTGAAGGAGCTTGGAGTTGTTCACGCAGTTGAGGGCGAGGCCGCCCTCGTAGACGAGGCGGGTCAGGTCGGTGCCGGCCTCCAGGGCGCTCAGTTGGTGCGCGGTGACCACCTCGATCATCTGTTGTGCGGCGGCGGCCACCGTCGCACGGAACTCCGTCGTCCCGCGCAGCCGTTCGTCGCCGCCGAAGAGCCGGTCCAGGAGGGGGTAGTAACCGCGGGTGCCGCTGGGGTCGTTGGCGATGGCCAGGGTGTAGCGGCCCTCGTCGCGCAGGTCGACCACGTGCCGCAGGAGGGGATTGTCCTCGGGAGGCGGGGCGAAGGCCGCGAGGCCCATCACCTTGTACTCGTCGTTGTTGGGCATGAAGCCGAGGTAGCGGGTGATCTCCCCGAAGAGCAGGGCGAGGGAGTTGTCGACGCCGATCGCCGACCTCTCGAAGAGCCGCACCTGGCCGTCGCACACCTCGCCCACGACGGAGGAGAGCCGTTCGGCGCGGCCGTCGCTCACCATGAACGCCGTGTCCCGCTCGCCGGAGAGGTGGTAGCCGCACATCAGATGGGCCATGTGGTGCGGCACGGGGACGAGCTTCTCCGCGGGCAGGTCGTATCCCGTCCGCTGCCTGAAGTCCGCGTGGATGGCCTCCTTGCCGACGAGCCCTCCGTAGAGCTCGCCGAACCGCCTGAGCCGGTCGAACTTCTCCTCGACGGACAGGTCGCTGCGGCCGACGTCCTGGATCATCGTGTGCACGAGGTCGGGGGAGAACGCCCAGGGGAACGCGACGACGTCGACCTGGTCCAGGCGTACGCCTGCGGTGTCCAGGCACCACCGCAGGGAGTTGGCGGGGAAGGCCGAGGTCTTCTTCTCCCGGTTCAGCCGCTCCTCCTCGACGGCGGCGACCAACTCCCCGTCGACCAGGAGTGCGACGGCCGCGTCATGGCCCAGGATGCTGTGCCGGTCGATCCCGGTCGCTCCGTAGAGCCGCCCGAACATGTCGGCGCCGTGGGTGAAGCCGTTGTAGCCGAGGACGATCACACCGGGCTCCTTCGATGGAGGGAGGACTGACTCGCGCTCATCGTTCAAGTCGCGGCTGGCACAGCACTGAGACGCGGCTGAGACGGGTGGCCCCGGCAGACGCGCGGCGGCGCGGGAGGGGCGCCGCGGTGATGTCGCTTTTCCGCCAGCGCGACGCGGCCCGCGGGTGCCAGTGTCGGTCGGCATGACACGCGGCTCACGAGAGGACCCGGACATGGAGACGGCCGACGTGGCGGAGTACAAGGACCCGTACACGGAGCAGAACGACCCCTACGTGGTGTTACCGGTCGAGGGAGCGGAGCTGCTCCGGGGCGCCCCTTGGTCCCGCCTGGCGATCGTCGGGGACAGCGTCGCCCGGGGCATCAGCGAGCCGCGCAGCGGCTACCGCGACGCGCCCTGGTGGAGCCTGGTCGTCGACGCCCTCCGGGAGGTGCGGCCGGACCTGGTGCACCTCAACCTGGGGCGGCGCGACCTGATGACCGCGGAGGTACGCGAGAGCCAGCTCGAGGCCGCGCTGGATTTCCGGCCCGACCTGGTGATCGCGCTGTGCGGGGCCAACGACGGCCTGCGCAAGGCCTTCGACCCGGATGCCGCGCAGCGCGAATTCGAAGCACTCTTCACGCCGTTGAGCGAGGTCGGCACCCTGGTGACCTCCGGCTTCTTCGACGTCATCGGCAATCCGCATTTCGATCCGCGCTACCGGGACGTGGCCAGGGAGCGCTTGGCCGTCCTGGGCGGGCGCATGCGAACGGTGGCCCGGCGGCTGGACGCGGTCCACGTCGTCATGCAGAGCCACCCGACGGGCCGCGAGGAGTCGATCTGGAGCACCGACGGCATGCACCTCAACGCCCGCGGCCAGGCGGTCCTCGGCACCGAGATCATCCGTGCCCTGGGTGCGCGCCTGGTCCGGGACAGTGCCTCGCTCGACCTCATCGAGGAGTGAGCGGGGCAGTCACCGCTGCCGCTGGAGCGCGACATGCGCCATGCACATAAAGTGCATTATGCATATACCGCGTAGAATGGCTCCATGGACAAGCCCGCTCGTCGCAAGGACAAGCCCGCCGGCCGCACGGAGAAGCCCGTCGGTCAGGTCGAATTCGAGACGATGCTGCTCGGACGGCACTCGCATCTCTTCAACCCCCGCACACGCTCCTCGGGCGGGCGCCTCGACCGCAGCGCGTACATCCTGCTCAGCCGCATCCAGATGGACGGCCCGATGTCCATCGGCCAGCTCACCGAAGCCTTCGGCCTGGACGCCTCCACGCTCAACCGGCAGACCGCGGCGATGATGCGCTCCGGACTCGTCGAGCGCATCCCCGACCCCGACGGCGGCATGGCCCGCAAGTTCCGCATCTCCGCCGAGGGCGCGCGGCTGCTCGACGCCGACCGCTCCGAGTACGTCCAGGGCCTGGAGAAGGTCATGGACAGTTGGTCGGCACAGGACGTGGCGACGTTCGCCGGCTTCCTCCAGCGCTTCAACAGCGACATCGAGACCCTGGAGGGTCACCCCTGGCCGCGTCCCTGAACCGCCCGGAGCCGCCCCGGCCCGGGCTCAGCCCTTCTTGAGCCCGTCCATCTCCGCACGCACGTCGGTCTTGAGCATCTCCTCGACCTCCGCCGCGGTCGGCGGCTCGACCTTGTCGTCCGGGCCGCCCCCGTAGAAGCTCCAGCGCATCTCGACGGTGAACCAGCCCTCGCGCACGGCGAGGGTCATGCCGTTGAGGGACTTCTTGTCCGTGCCGCTCGTGTCGGTCACCAGGTACGCCTCGTCACCGATGCCGCTGACGGCCTTGGTCTTGTAGGAGTACGACTTCTGGGACTGGTCCTCGTAGGCCTTCTGCTCCGAGGCGAACTCGCCCGCGGGGTCGGTCGCCTTGTGCCACCGGGCCGTCGACGAGACGTAGATGCTCGTGTAGGTGTCGGCGTCCGCCTTGGGGTCCTTGAGGTTGCGGCTGCAGTAGGCCTGGTCGAACCCCTTCTGCCGCGAGCCGTAGTGCGTGGTCGACGTGGAGTCCGTGTCGATCTCGTAGTGCTTCTTGAAACCGTCGAGCGGGGAGGCGTCGCAGAGGTTCTTCTTGTACTGGTATCCGGCGAGATCCGCCTTCGCGTCGTCGGCGCTGTCGCCGCCGAGGTTCCCGGTGGCGAAGAGCCCGCCCGCCCACAGGGCCGAGGCGACGACGACACCGCCGATTCCCCACACCCAGCCCGGCGTGGGCTTGCGCGGTCCCGCCGGGGGCGCGGGCGGGGCGGGCGGCTGGCCGTAGGGGCCGGGCTGCTGTCCGTACGGGCCCGGCGGCTGGCCGTAGGGCTGCGGGGCCACCGCGCCCGGAGGCTGCTGGTAGGGATTGGGGGTCTGCTGGTAAGGGTTGGGCGCACCGGGCTGGTTGGGCTGGCCGGGCTGGGGATTCGGTATCGACATAGGCGGCAATGTACCGGGGGCGCCCGCGCATGAGGAGGTGGCCCGACCCTGGTCACCCCACGGATGACCGGCTCAAGTAAGGTCACCCTTAGCTATGCGTACGCAGTGAACCCCCGGAGGCTCCCCGATGCCGCACACCGCTCCTCCCCACGGGGCGACCCGCAGGCCGCCCCGCATCCCGCGTCCGCGGCCCGTCGAGCGCGCGGACAGTGCGTGGGTGGCGCGGGCCGTGGAGAGCGGAAAGTTCTGGGAGGCCGTACGGGATGCGGGCGGGGCGCCGGTCGTCGAGCCCGATCCGCAGGGCGACGACGGGCAGCGGGTGGTCACCTTCCTGTGGCGCGGCACGGATGCGACCCGCGCCGTCCTGGTGCTGCCCAACAAGATCGTCGACCCGCGTGACATGGCCCGCAACCTCATGGAGCGGGTGCCGGACACGGACATCTGGCACTGGTCGGTGCGGATGCGCGCGGACTGGCGCGCGAGCTACGGCCTGTGCGTGGACGAGGGGGACGGACCGCCGGCGCAGGACGCCGCGTACTGGCCCTGGCTGCGGCAGCAGCAGCGGGCCGATCCGCTCAACTCGCGCACCCTCGCCCGGCGTTGGGGCGGCGACCCGGTCTCGTACGTCGAGCTGCCGCAGGCACCGACCGGCGACGACTGGCGCCGCCGAGACGGCGTCGCGCGCGGCACGGTCAGCACCCACACCGTCCGCAGCGAACTGCTCGGCAACGAACGGCGGGTGCACCTGTACGAGCCGCCGGGCGGCGGGCGTGACCTGCCCGTCCTGGTGCTCATGGACGGCGAGATGTGGCAGCCGGGCCTGGATGTCGCGAACCTCCTCGACAACCTCATCGCGGACGGCCGAATCCCGCCCCTCGCCGCCCTGCTGCCCGAATCCCTCGGCGCCGACCAGCGCTGGGAGGAACTCGCCTGCAACGAGCGCTTCGTCGGGTTCCTGGAGACCGAGCTGCTGCCCTGGGCGGGCGAGCGGCTCTCCCTGACCGGCGATCCGGCGCGGACCGTCGTCGCGGGCCAGAGCCTCGGCGGCCTCACCGCCGCATACGCCGGGGTGATCGCGCCGGGGCGGTTCGGCCGCGTCCTCGCGCAGTCGGGTTCCTTCTGGTGGCCCGACGGGCCCGACCTCGAACGCTCCGAGTGGCTGACCGGGCGCATCGCCGCGAGCGAGCGGCTGCCCGTGCGGTTCTGGCTCTCGGCCGGCGAGCAGGAGTGGGTGGCGCTGCCCGCCATGCGCAGGCTGCGCGCCACGCTGCGGGAGAAGGGGTACGACGACGCCGTGTACCGCGAGTTCAACGGCGGGCACGACTACCTGTGCTGGCGCACCGAGCTCGCGGACGGTCTCGTCGGGCTGCTCGGTGACCGGTCCGCTCGGTCCGCGGTGGCGACCGCCGCCGCGTAACCCTCGGGAACAACCACGTCCCGCACCGTCCAGCCAGGGACGCCGAGGGGTGCGGGCCCCGTGCCCACGAGCAGCGACGCCATCCCGCCACCGGCGAGGCCCTCGCCCGTGCCCTTCAGTACCGCCTCCTTGCGGGTCCAGCAGCGGGCGAAGGCCAAAGGGCGTTCCGCGGCGGGGAGTTCGGCCAGCTCCTCCTGCTCCCGGGGGTGCAGGGAAGTCGCCACGTCGGCCAGCACGTCCGCGGACGGCAGCTTCTCCACGTCGGCGCCGACCGGCCGGTCATCGGCGAAGGCGAGCAGGGCCAGGCCGTCCGTGTGCGAAAGCGAGAAGTGCGGGCCCGCGCCTCCGGCCACGGCGGGGCGGCCGTGCGGGTCGCCGCACAGCGGGCACGGCAGTCGCACCAGCTCCACCGCGGCCGGATCCACGGACAGGCAGTCGCCGAGGTGCCGGCGCAGCGCCGAGTGCGCCGCCGCGTACAGCTCCTGGTCCGCGGGGCGCCGCAGTGCCGCCGCCCGGCGCCGCTCCTGCGCGTCGAGGAGCGACACGTCGAGCGGGGCCGGGCGGACGAGCTTGATCTCTGTCGCGCGGACGGATTCCGTCATGCGGGCGGATCCTGGAGGCGGGCCACGCAGCGACCGTACGTCTGAGGGCCGTGCACCGTGTTCCAGCCCTCGGGGACGCGGCGGAAGAGCGGCCACAGGGAGTACTCGCCGAGCGCGTTCTCCAGGACCAGATGGGTCGGCTCGGCGTCGGTGCCGGTGTCGGCCGGATCGAAGGGGCCGGGCGTGGTGGTCATGCGTGATCCAGCTCCTTGAGGCGGGCGGCGAGGACGGCACAGACCTCGTCGAGTCGGCGCGGCTGGGTCAGCTCCGGGTGCAGGCAGTCCACGTCGTGGTTGCTGATCGAACCGCTGACGTACGGTGCCCAGGCCTCCCTCGTCAGCCAGTCCTCGGCACGCGGCGCGGCGGCCGTGAAGAACAGGGCGTCGCCGTCGAAGGCGCGGTGCTCGTGCTCGCGCATCAGCCGTGCGTTGTTGACCACGATGTCGAGCACCGCCGTCAGTGTCCGGTCGGGCAGCCCCGCCAGGGCGCTGCCCTCACGCTGGAGCGTGGCGAGGACGTCCTCGCGGGTCAGCTCGTCCGTGCGGTCGTAGCCGGCCATCCGCAGGAGCGCCCCCAGGGCGTCCGCCTCTTCCGGGACCGCGGCGTCGCGCCACTGGTCGGACGGATAGGCGTCGAGCAGGGCGAGCAACTCGACCTCCTCGCCCGCCTCTTGGAGCAGTACGGCGACCGTGTGGGCAAGGACGCCGCCCACCGACCAGCCGATGAGCCGGTAAGGGCCGTGCGGCCGCACGGTGCGCAGGGCTTCGACGTACTCGGCCGCCATCTCCTCCATGGTGGCGGGGAGATCGCCCTCGCCGTGCAGGCCGCGCGCCTGGAGTCCGTACACCGGCTGACCGGGGTCGAGCCGCGAGAGCAGCCCCGAGTAGCACCAGCTGATGCCGCCCGCCGGATGGAAGGCGAACAGCGGGGTGCGGTCGCCGCCCGCGCGCAGCGCGAGCAGCACGTCCAGGGAGCGGTCGGCCTCGCTGTGGTCAGCGTCCAGGTGAGCGGCGAGTGCCGCCGGGGTCTGCGCCTGGAAGAGCGTGCCGATGGTGAGCTCGGCGCCCAGCGTGTCACGGACCCGGGAGACGAGGCGGGCGGCCAGGAGCGAGGTGCCGCCGAGGTCGAAGAACGCGTCGTCGACGCCGAGCTGTGGCACTCCGAGGATCTCGGCGAAGAGCCGGGTGAGCGTCTCCTCGCGGTGGCCGCTCGGCACCCGGCCACCGTCGGCGGAACCCTCGAAGGAGGGGGCGGGCAGGGCGCGCCGGTCCAGCTTGCCGTTCGGGCTGAGCGGGAAGTCGTCCAGGACGAGGATCGCGCCCGGCACCATGTAGTCGGGCAGTGTCCCGGCGAGGCTGATGCGCAGCTCCTCGGGGTCGGGGACGGCCCCGGTGTCGGAGGGCGTCACGTACCCGACGAGCCGCTGGTCGCCCGGCCGGTCCTCGCGGACCAGGACGCTGGCCGCGCCCACCGCCGGGTCGGCGGCCAACTCGGCTTCGATCTCGCCCAGTTCGATGCGCAGGCCGCGCAGCTTCACCTGGTGGTCGGTGCGGCCCAGGTACTCGATCTCGCCGTGCTCGGTCCAGCGCGCCAGGTCACCCGTACGGTACATGCGGGTGCCGGGCGGGCCGTAGGGATCGGCGACGAAACGGGCCGCCGTCAGCTCGGGCCTGCCCAGGTACTCGGCCGCCAGCTGGGTGCCCGCCAGGTACAGCTCGCCCTGTACACCGGGCGGGCAGGGCTGGAGCGCCGCGTCCAGGACGTACAGGCGGGTGTTCCAGACCGGCTTGCCGATCGGCACGGGCCCCGTCGCTTCGGTGTCGCACGGGTGGTACGTCACGTCGACGGCAGCCTCGGTCGGCCCGTACAGATTGTGCAGCGGCACGCCGTCGAGCACGCGCCCGAACTCCCGCACCGTCTCGCGCGGCAGGGCCTCGCCGCTGCAGAAGACGTGCCGCAGACCCTTGCAGTCGGCGGCAGCCGGTTCGGACAGGAACACCTGGAGCATCGACGGCACGAAGTGGCAGACGGTGACGTCCTGTTCGCGGATGACGCGCGCCAGGTAGGCCGGGTCCTTGTGGCCGCCCGGCTCGGCGACGACCAGTGTCGCGCCCACCCGAAGGGCCCAGAAGAACTCCCACACCGAGACGTCGAACCCGGAGGGCGTCTTCTGCAACACCCGGTCGCCGGGGCCGAGTTCGTACTGGTCCTGCATCCAGCGCAGCCGGTTGTCGATCGCCGCGTGCGGCACGACGACGCCCTTGGGGCGGCCGGTGGAACCGGACGTGTAGATGACATACGCGGGGTGGTGCGGGGTGAGCGCGCGCGGCGGGTCGTACGAGCCGTACGGCGTCGTGTCCAGGCCGTCCAGGGCGACGAGCGGGACACCCGAAGCGGGCACCCGGTCGGCGCGGTCGGCGATCACGCAGGCAGGACCGGCGTCCTGAAGCATGTAGGCGAGGCGGTCCGCCGGATAGTCCGGGTCCAGGGGCAGATAGGCGCCGCCCGCCTTCAGTACGGCGAGGAGCGTGATCACCAGGTCCAGGGAGCGGGGCACGGCGACCGCCGCGAGCGCGCCCGGACGTACGCCTGCCTCGATCAGACGGTGGGCGAGCCGGTTGGCGCGGGCGTTCAGCTCGGCGTACGTCAGCTCCTGGCCGCCGAAGGCCAGGGCGACAGCGTCCGGGGTGCGGACCGCCTGGCCCTCGATCGGGCCGATCAGCGTGGTGGGCGGTACCGGCTGCGCGGTGGCGTTGAACTCCTCGACCACCAGGGCCAGTTCGGCACGGCGGGCGATGGTGTGCTCCGCGAGCGGCGTGTGGGGTCCCGCGTCGGCGAGACGCTCCAGGAGTTCCATGAACCGCGCCTGGTGGGCGCCGAGTTCGTCAGGCTCGTACAGGGCGGGGTTGCCGTCGTAGTCGATGCGCAGACCGCTGCCGTCGGCACGGTCATAGACATTGACCGTGAGATCGTCGACCGGGCCCGCCGACAGGTTGCGGGCGTCGGTGCGGGCGCCCGCGAAGGTCAGGCCGTAGTCGAACGGCATGACGTTGACCAGCGGCCCGACCAGTGACCGGCCCTCGCCCAGGAGGCCCAGGTCGCGGCGGATGTCCTCGTAGCGGTAGCGCTGGTGGCGGCGGGCGGCCCGGATGCCGAGCACCACCTGCCTCGTCAGCTCGGCGAAGGTCGCCTGCGGGGTCACGGTGAGCCGCAGCGGAAGCACGTTCATCACCATGCCGGGCACGCGCAGCGCCACCGAACCCATGCGGCCCATCATCGGCAGGCCGAGCACCACCTCGGCACAGCCGGTGGCCCGCGAGACGTACAGCGCCTGCGCGGCGACGAGCACCTCGGGCCAGGTCGCCCGCATCGAGGACGCCGACTCGCGCAGCCGCGCCGTCGCCTCGGGGGAGAGGCGGGCGCTGCGGCGGTGGAAGGTGCGCGACGGCAGCGCGGTGCGCCCGGCGAGGTTCGGGGCGTCGGGGCGGTCGGCGAAGGCGCCGTCCCAGTGGCGGCGGTCCGTCTCGAACGTCTCCGAGGCGCGGTACGCGGTGTCTTCTGCGACCAGGTCTTCGAGCCGACCGAAGGGACTCTCGCCCGGCGTCTCGCCCGCGGCGAGCGCGGTGTAGACCTCGGCGGTGCGGCGGGCGAGCAGCGAGTAGCCGAAGCCGTCCATCACGATGTGATGCACCCGCTGGTACCAAAGCCAGCGCTCGTCGCCGACCCGGAACAGCGCGTGCGCGAACAGCGGCCCGGCCGCCAGGTCGAACGGCGTGGCCAGATCCTCGCGCATCCACGCCTGCGCATCGGCGTCCGGATCGGCCGCGGCCCGCAGATCGCGCACCTTCAGCGGAAGCGTCGGCTCGACGACCTCCAACTGCTGCGGTCCGTCCGCCCCTTCGATGATCCGGACGCGCAGGGCATCGGCCTCGGACACCACCTGACGCAGCGTCCGCGCGAACAGGGACGGGTCGACGGGACCGTGGATCTCCAGGCACTCGGCCGTGTTCTGGGCCGGGCTGCCGGGGTCGAGCGCCTGCGCGAACCACATGCCCGACTGGGCAGCGGTGAGCCTCATGCCGAGGCTCCAAGGATCTTCACCCAGGCCTCGATGGCGGGCTGCTCGGCCAGGTCCACGAAGGTCGCGGTGATGTCGTGCTCACGGCGCCAGCGCTCGATGAGCGACATGATGCGCACCGAGTCGAGTCCGTAGTCGACCAGGTTCTCGTCGAGCGGGATGTCGGCGGGCTCCTCGCCCAGGACATCGGCGACGTCGGCCCGTATCAGTTCCACGCTGAGCGCCATGTCAGATCCCCTTCAGAACCGTGTCGGTGGTGGTGACGACCGCGCACCGGCCCGCCGCGTAGCGCAGCGCCATGTCGTGGTCCTCGCGGGAGAAGTCAGCCACGGCGTCCGCGACGACGAACGCCTGCACGTCCCGCATCCACGCGTCGCAGGCCGTCATCAGGACGCCGATGTGCGCGTACACGCCGACGATGACGATCTGGTCCCGGCCCGCCTCGCGCATGCGCTCTTCGAGGTCGGTACGGACGTACGCGCTGTACTTCCACTTCGTGAGCACGGTGTCGCCGGGTTCCGGCGCGACCGGGCCCGCGATCGCCTTGGCGTGCTCGTCGTCGGGGAGGCCGGGTCCCCAGAAGTCCTGCTGGAGGCCGCGTTCGGCCGGCGACTGGCCGCCCGGCTGTGCGGAGTACAGGACGGGGATACCGGCCGCGCGGGCCGACTTCGCCAACTCGCCGACATTGGCGAGCAGTTCTGTGGTCGGCGAGGTGTCGGGGGTGTACGCGGTCAGGAAGTGGTTCTGCAGGTCGTGGACGAGCAGCACCGCCCGCCGCGGGTCGACGGTCCATGAGACCCGGTTGGCGGGCAGCTCCTCGGAGGAGGGCATCGGGTACGGCGTGACGGCGGGGAGCGCCATGGTGGGGGCCTTTCGGGAAACTCAGGAATGCGGGGTGGACCGGGGGCGCCGCCCGCCGGGCAGGGGTCAGCCGCGCCGGGAGCGGTTGCGCGGAGATCAGCTGCCGGGAGTGGCGGCGGTCGCAGGAGTGGCGGCGGTCGACCGCTGGTCCTTCTTGCTGATCTTGCCGATGCCGGTCTGCGGGAAGGCGGTCACGAACTCGACGCGGTCGGGGACCTTGTACGCGGCGAGGCCGCGCTCCCGTACGAACTTCTTGATCACGACGGGCTTCAGCGGTTCGGCGTCCGCGCGCAGGATCACGTACGCGAGGGTCCGCTCGCCGAGGTACTCGTCGGGCACGGCGACGACCGACACGTCATGGACATGGGGGTGGCCGAGGATGATGTTCTCGACCTCCTCCGGCGCGATCTTCTCGCCGCCGCGGTTGATCTGGTCCTTCGCCCGGCCCTCGACGATCAGATGCCCGGTGGGGGTGCGGCTGACGATGTCGCCGGTGCGGTAGAAGCCGTCGGCGGTGAACGAGCGGGCGTTGTGCTCGGGGGCGCGCCAGTAGCCGCGGATGGTGTACGGGCCGCGGGTCAGCAGGTGACCCGCCTCGCCCTCCGGAACCTCCTCGTCGAGGTCGTCGACGATGCGGACCTCGTCGTCCGGGGAGATGGGACGGCCCTGCGTGGTGACGATGGTCTCCGCCGGGTCGTCGAGGCGGGTGTAGTTGACCAGGCCCTCGGCCATCCCGAAGACCTGCTGCAGGGTGCAGCCGAGCGCCGGGGCGACCCGCCGGGCCGCCGACTCGCTGAACTTCGCGCCGCCCACCAGGAGCACCTCCAGACTGGAGATGTCGTACGGGGTGCTGCGCCCCGCGTCGGTCCACACCAGGGCGAGCGGCGGGACGAGACCGGTGATCGTCACGCGCTCCCGCTCGATGAGGGGGAACGCGGTGTCCGGGTCGGGCTGCGGGCACATCACGACCCGGCCGCCCGCGTAGAGCAGGCCGAGCGAACCGGGCGAGGAGAGCGGGAAGTTGTGCGCCGCGGGCAGCGCGACGAGGAAGACCGAGTCCTCCGTGACGCCGCAGATCTCGTTCGAGCCCCACAGCGAGTACATGTAGTCGTCGTGGGTGCGGGGGATCAGCTTGGGCACGCCGGTGCTGCCGCCCGACAGCTGGAGGAACGCCAGGTCGGACGGTTCGGGTCCGTCGATCGGCGTCGGCTCGCAGGGCACGTCGGCCAGTGCCGTGTGCTCGCCCGGGTCGCCCACCACGAACACCTCGCGCAGGGTGGGTACTTCGGCGCGGACCTTCGAGGCGAGGTCACGGTGGTCGAAGCCGCCGACGCGGTCCGGGATGACGTAGGCGACGGCCTCGGTGAACTCGCAGAAGTAGTGGATCTCCGTCTCGCGGTGCGCGGGCAGCGCGAAGACCGGCAGCGCGCCGATCCGGAAGAGCGCGAAGATCACCTCGAAGAACTCGGCGACGTTCGGCAGCTGGACGACGACCCGGTCACCCTTGCCGATGCCGCGGGCGGCGAACCCGGCGGCCAACTGATCGGCGCGCACGTCGAGTTCGCCGTACGTCCAGTTCCGGTCCCCGTCCGTGATCGCGACCCGGGCGGGGTGGGCGTCGGCGCGCTCGCGGAGCATGCCGCCGAACGTCTCGCCGCGCCAGTACCCGGCCGCGCGGTACCGCTCGGCGAAGACCTCGGGTATCGGCGGCGCGTCCGTACGGCTGTCCGCCCTATGGCTGTCCGTCGTCGTCATCGGTCGACCCCCACCGCATCCAGGAACGTACGGAACTTGGCGCCCGTCTCGGCGCGTTCGGCCTCCGGCGATGAGTCGGCGACGACTCCCGCGCCCGCGAAGAGCCGCAGGCGGCCACTGCCGTTCTCCGCCTCATCGGCCTCCGCGCAGCGGATCGTGACGACCCACTCGCCGTCGCCGCGCGCGTCGCTCCATCCCACCATGCCGGTGTAGTGACCGCGGCCGAAGGGCTCCAACTCGCCGATGACGTCACGGGCGTGCCCGGTAGGGGTACCGCAGACAGCGGGAGTGGGGTGCAGAGCGGTGGCAAGGTCAAGGGCCGAGGTGGTCGGCTCGGCGAGCTCGCCGGTGACGGTCGTCGACAGGTGCCACATGGTGGCGGTGCGGACCAGGGTGGGCCGGTCCGGCACGTCGAGGTCGCCGCAGAACGGGGCGAGGGCCTTGTGCACGGCGTCCACCACGACGGCGTGCTCATGCAGGTCCTTCGCCGATTCGAGCAGCGCGGCGGCCCGGCGCACGTCCTCGGCGAGGTCCGCCGAGCGGGGCGTCGAACCGGCCAGGGGATTGGCGGTCAGGCGGTTGCCGTGCCGGGAGACGAGCAGCTCCGGGCTGGCTCCCAGGAGGGTGCGGCCCGCGCCCGTGGGCACGGCGAAGGAGTAGCCGCGCGGATCTCGGCGGGCCAGCCGCTGCAGCATGGCGGGCAGATCGAGCGGCCCTTGTGTGGACAGCTCCAGGGTGCGGGCGAGGACGACCTTGTCGAACTCCCCGCTCTTCATGCGCGCCACGGCGGACTCGACCGAAGCGGCGTACTCCGCGCCCGAGGGCACCTCGCGCACCTGCCAGCCGCCTGCCGTGGCGGGAGCCGGCGTGGGCAGCGCGACGAGCGGGTCGGTGCGCAGGGCGGGCGCCCAGCGTGCCGCTTCGGGCACGGCGAGCACGGCGGGCGCGGTGGGGTCGAAGGGGATGGAGCCGACCACGATCGGGGCCTGGTTGCCCGCGCGTCGCTGCGCGTCGAGGGTGGCGGCGACCCGCTCCGTCAACGGCCGCTCGTCGTGCGGTACTTCGGCGGCCGTGCCGTGGGCGAGGAGGGTACGGGTGGGCGACGCGAAGAACCGGGTGTCGCCGGGTCGGTAGGCGTCGAGCAGCGCGGTCGCCGCGCCGACGGCCCCGGGGGTGGTGGGGGCGTCGAGTGCGACCACGTCGTTGGGGGGTGTCACGGGTGACTCCTCGTCAAGTAGGGGAGGGCGGCGCGGCGTTCAGGCGCGCAGGGTGGCGCCGCCGTCCACGTACAGGTCGTGCATGGTGATGTGCCGGGCCCGGTCACCGACCAGGAAGGCGACCGCTTCGGCGATGTCGGAGGGATCGGCGATCCTGCCGAGCGGAATGCCGACCCGGTACGAGGCGGAGTCGCCGCCGATGACACGGGCCTCGGCCTGCTCGTGGTCGTCCGTCCACAGCTGCCGCTGCATGTCGGTGTGGGTGGAGCCGGGCGACACGACGTTGCAGCGCACGCCGTCGCGGGCCACTTCGAGGCCGAGACATTTGGTGAACATCGTGGCCGCTGCTTTGGACGCGGCGTACGCGGCCATCTGGGTGCGGGGCACGCCCGCGGCGTTCGAACCGACCGTGACGATGGACCCTTTGCCCCGCGCGGTCATCCGGCGGGCCGCGGCGCGCGAGGTGTGGAAGACGCCGTTCGTGTTGACGGCGAAGGTCTCCGCCCAGTCGGTGTCGGTGAGTTCGACGACCGGGGCGGGCCTGAGGATGCCCGCCACGTTGACGAGGATGTCCAACGGCCCCACGGTGCGCTCGACTTCCTCGAACGCCGCGTCCACGGCTGCCGCGTCGGTGACGTCGAGGACCATGCCGGTGACGGGACCGCCCCGCGTCTGGTTCTTGACGTCGGGCGACCGGTCGGCGGCCACGACCCGCGCGCCGCGCTCGGCGAGCGCGCGGGCCACTGCCTGTCCGATGCCCCGGCCCGCGCCGGTGACCAGGGCCACCCGGCCTTCGAGCTCCAGGTCGGCTATGCCGGAAGTCACTTGCCCATCGCCTTCTCGACGTCGTCGAGAACGGAGACGGCGGCCTGCGCGCCGCCCAGGCTGGTCCACTTCGAGCCGTCGATCTCGGTGGTGTGGTCCTTCTTGACGGCGTCGAGCTGCTTGTAGGCGGCCTTGCCCTCCAGCTCCTTGAAGAGGTCGGCGTCCGGGCCCTTGGAGCCGAGCGTGCCGATGAACAGCCAGTCGGCGTCGATCTGCTTCAGGTCCTCGTCGCTGAGCGGCGTCGAGTGGCCCTCGCCCTTCTTGTTCTGGATGCCGGGCCGCTTGAAGCCGAGGTCCTTCAGGACGTCGGAGATGAACACGCCCTGCTGCATGACGGCGGTGCCCTTGGCGGAGTAGCGCGCCACGGAGACGCTCGCGCCGGCGTTGTCACCGAGGTTCTTCTTCACCTCGGCGGCCTTGGTGTCGTAGTCCTTCAGGAACGCGCCCGCCTCGTCGGCCTTGCCGAGCACCTTGCCGGTGATTTCCAGGGACTTCTTCCAGTCCTTGGTCCTGTCGATCGTGACGACCGTCGGGGCTATCGCCTGGAGCTGCTTGAGCACCTGCTGGTCGGCGAGCTGGCCCGCGAGGATGACGTCCGGCTTGGCCTGCAGGACCTTCTCGACGTCGGGCCCGGTGACCGCGCCCACGACCGGGATGTCCTTGGCCTGGTCGGCCAGGTACTCGGGGGCGCCCTTCTGGCCTCTGCCCGCGGAGAGTCCGACGGGCTTGACCTTCAGGGCGAGGGCGGAGTCCAGGTCCATCTCGCTGAGCGCGACGACCTTCTCGGGGTTGGCCGGAACCTTTACCTCCGCACCGGAGGCGTCGGTGACGGTGACCTTCGTGGCGTTTTTCGCCCTGCTGCTGGAGCCGGAGTCGTCGGACGAGTCGGAACCGCAGGCGGAGAGGGCGAGCGCGGAGGCCAGAGTAAGGGCCGCAACCGCGGTCAGCCGGGTACGCGGGGTGTGGTTCGAGGACATGTCCGTGATCTCCATGCTTCTGTAGTCCGGGGGTCAGACCGGACATAAGGGTTATCCCTGGCCGTGTCGGGGCATGACGAAATCCCCCTGAGGAAACAGGGAGTTCGCCCGCACCCCGACTCGGGGCTCCAGGTCAAGGTTAGGTTAGGCTAACTTCATGTTGGTTGCGCAAGGGGGGCCGGGCCCAACGTCCGGATCCAGACCTCCGATACCGGACTTGGCGAAGATGCATCGCCCCACGCTGTGGGCGGCCGCCGGCCTCGTCGTCCTGCTCCTGCTGCTCGGCCTCCTTTCGCTCCTGGTCGGGTCCGGGTCGACGCCGATGGGCCGCGCCTGGGACTTCCTCACCGGAGAGCACTCCGCACGGGCCGACGCCCAGATCCGCCTCGCCGTCATGGACGTACGCCTCCCGCGTACGCTCGCCGGCGTCCTGGTCGGCGTCGCCCTCGGTGCGGCCGGGTGCCTCCTGCAAGCCGTCACGCGCAACCCGCTCGCCGAGACGGGCCTCCTCGGAGTCAACTCGGGTGCGGCGCTCGGTGTCGTGATCGGCCTCACCTACTTCGAAGTGACTTCGGCCTACGGCGTGTTGGTGTGGGCCCTGGTCGGCGGGATGGCCGCGAGCGCGGTGGTTTTGCTGCTCGCCGCGTCCGGGCGGGCCGCGGGCTCACCGCTGCGGCTCGTCCTCGCCGGATCGGCGCTCGGCGCCACCTTCCACGGCATGACGTCGTACGTCCTCCTCGGCGAACAGGCCACCTTCGACACCTACCGCTACTGGACCATCGGTTCACTGGCCGGCATCAAGACGTCGGAGACCTACCCCCTGATCCCGCTGATCGCGGTCGGCCTCCTGATCGCCTTCTGCTGCGTACGCCCGCTGTCCGCCCTCGCGCTCGGCGACGACAGCGCACGCTCCCTCGGGCACCGTCCGGGGCGCATCCGCCTGATCGTCGCCGGAGCGGTGACCCTCCTCGCCGGCTCGGCGGTCGCCCTCGCGGGACCCATCGCCTTTCTCGGCCTCCTCGCCCCGTACGCCGCCCGCGCGGTCACCGGACCCCGGATGGCGGGCCAGTTGGTGCTCTCCGCGCTGGTCGCCGCGAACGTGATGATCGCCGCGGACCTGCTTGCCAGGATCGTGATCCGCCCCTGGGAGACTCCGGTGAGCGTGCTTCTCGCCTTCATCGGCGGGCCGTTGCTGATCTGGATCGCACGGTCGCAGCGGATGTCGACGGCGGGGGTCGCCGCGTGAGTGCCCCAGAGATGCCGGAGGCCGGAACTCCGGAGGCTTTGAAATCGGCGGGGCCTGCGGAGGCTTTGAAAGCGGCGCAGACCGACATCACCCCGCCCGACTCCACCGCCGTCCGCGTCGGCACCTTCTCCTGGCTCTTCCCCTGCCGCAGCGCCCTCGCCGCCGTCGGGCTCACGCTGGTGATCGGGGTGGTCGTCGCGCTCGCCACCTTCGCGAGCTCCACCGGAATGAGCTTCTCCGACAGCCTCTCCGGACTGCTCGGAACCGGCGACTCCGCCACCGTCATGCTGGTGCAGGACTTCCGGCTGCCGCGGATCGCCGTGGGGCTCATGGTCGGCGCGGCGCTCGGCATCGCCGGGTGCCTGACCCAGACGCTCGCGGGCAACCGCCTGGCCACCCCCGACATCATCGGCGTCAACGAAGGCGCCACCGCGGCCGTCGTCGCCTCCGTCGTCGGTTCGTCCACCGGCATGATCGGCGACTGGTGGCTCGGGCCGCTCGGCGCCGCAGCCGCGGCCATGGTCGTCGTCGCCTGCGCGGGCGGCGCGGGCAGCGGGGGATACCGCATCCTCGTCGTCGGCATCGGCGTCTCCACCGTCATCGGCGCCGTCACCGACCTCGTCATGTCACGCGAGAACGACAACACCGCGGGCGGCGTCTTCCTCTGGACCGTCGGCTCGCTCAGCGGCCGTGACTGGAGCGTCGGCACACCCCTGTCC
Organism: Streptomyces sp. NPDC055189; assembly: GCF_053606765.1. Taxonomy (NCBI): domain Bacteria; kingdom Bacillati; phylum Actinomycetota; class Actinomycetes; order Kitasatosporales; family Streptomycetaceae; genus Streptomyces; species Streptomyces sp. NPDC055189. Next base: position 285,289 of record NZ_JBSGSG010000002.1, on the reverse strand, counting down.
TTCGTCCTGCTCGTCCTCGTCCCGCTCTCCCTCGTCGCGGGCAGCCGCCTGCAACTCCTGCGGTTCGACGACGACATGGCGGCCACCCTCGGCGTCAACGTACGGCGCGTGCGCGCCGTGACCCTCGCACTCGCCGTCGCCCTGTCCGGCGTGGCCGTCGGCATCGGAGGGCCGATCGCGTTCGTCGCGCTCGCCGCACCCGTCGTGGCCTCCCGGCTCAGCGGCCCGACCCGCGTCCCGGTCATCGGTTCGGCCCTGGTCGGCGCGGCCCTCGTGGGCGCCGCCGACGCACTGGGCCGCGTCGTCGCCCCCGTGGAGATCCCGGTCGGCGTCATCACCAGCGTCCTCGGCGGACCCTTCCTCCTCTGGGTCCTCTTCGGCAAGAATTCCGAGCAGCAGACCGGAAAGGCCTGACCCCGTGCAACTGACCGTCGAGGCGCTCACCTCCGGCTACCCCGGCCACCCGGCCGCCGTGGACGGCGTCGACCTGACCATCCCCAGCGGACAGGTCGCCGCCATCGTCGGCCCCAACGGCTGCGGGAAGTCGACGCTGCTCCGCTCCATATCCCGTCTCCACAAGCCGAGTTCGGGCACGGTACGCGCCGGTGACGAGGACGTGTGGCAGCTCACCCAGCGCCGCGCCGCCCACCGCATCGCGCTGCTCGCCCAGTCACCGCAGGCCCCCGAGGCGGTCACCGTCGCCGGACTCGTCCGCTACGGCCGCCACCCGCACCAGGGCCTGTTCCGTCAGTGGTCGCGCGAGGACGAGGCGGCCGTGCGCGAGGCCCTCGAAGCCACCGGCACCACGGACCTCGCCGCGCGCCGCCTGGACCACCTCTCCGGCGGCCAGCGGCAGCGCTGCTGGCTCGCCATGGTCCTCGCACAGCAGACGCCGATCGTGCTCCTCGACGAGCCGACCAGCGCCCTGGACCTCGGCCACGCGGTCGAAGTCCTGTCCCTGGTACGGGAGGTGGCCGCGGCGGGCCGCACCGTCGTCATGGTCCTGCACGACCTCGCGAGCGCGGCCCGTTACGCCGACACCGTCATCGCCATGAACGCGGGCAAGGTCGTCGCGAACGGCCCCGCCCGCGAGGTGGTGACCGCCGAACTGGTCAAGGAGCTGTACGGGATCGACGCGGACATCCTCCAGGCACCGGGCGACGGCTCCCCGGTGGTCGTACCTAGGATGAAGGCGAAGGCGGATACGAGGGCGGATACGAAAGCGCCTACGGAAGTGCCTACGGAAGCGTCTAAGAAAGCACCGACCGGCTGACCGCGAAGTCCGCCGCTGTCCACGCGAGCCCCACCGCCCCGTCGATCATGGCCTGTTCGGCGGCCGGCGTGGCTGCCGCGGCGGCGAACTCCGGCTGGTGCGGGCCGCAGCCGCCCCCGCTGATGTCGAGCACGGGGTGGATGGACGGCACGACGTGGGAGACGTTGCCCATGTCCGTGGATGCGAAGGGCCCGCGCCGCTGCGGTTCGGGTCGCCCGAGGGCGCGCGCATTCGCCTCCCACAGCGCGACGAGAGCGGCGTCCGACCGGAAGTCGAGATAGTCGGGCGCGGGCTGTTCAAGCTCCACCGCGCACCCGGCCGCGAGCGCCCCCGCCCGGAAGCAGTCCGCCACCCGCTCCCGCAGCTCGCGCAGCTCCTCCACCGACGGGGTCCGCAGCGCGTACGCGGCGCTCGCCCGCTCGGGAATCGCGTTCAGTGCCGTCCCGGCCTCGGTCGTGATCCCGTGCACCTTCCACTCGCCGGGCAGCTGCTGCCGGAGCAGTCCGAGTGCCACCTGAGCGACGGTCAGCGCGTCCGCCGCGTTCCGCCCGTCCTGCGGGTTGAGCGTGGCGTGCGCGGACTTGCCGGTGTACGTCGCCGAGAGCGCCCCCATTGCGTACGAGTGGAAGTCGGCGACCTCGAACGGGCAGGGGTGCACCATCATCGCCGCGTCGACCCCCTTGAAGGCCCCGGCATCGAGCAGCAGCGCCTTCCCGGCGCCGCTCTCCTCGGCGGGAGTCCCCAACACCCGTACAGTGAGCCCCAGTTGATCGGCTACCGGAGCGAGTCCGAGCGCGGCCCCCACACCCGCCGCCGCGATCAGATTGTGCCCGCAGGCGTGGCCCATCCCCGGCAGCGCGTCGTACTCGCAGGCGAGCGCGACGGTCACGGGCCCCGTACCGATGGTCGCCTCGAAGGCGGTGTCGAGCCCGTACGCCGGAACGGTCACCGCGAAGCCGTGCCCGCGCAGCACATCCGCGCACCACCCGGCGGCCTGCCGCTCCTCGAAGGCGATCTCCGGATGGGCATGGATCCGCCGGCTCAGCCCGACGAGCTCGTCGCGCACCTCGCCGATCCGAGCCCGGATCTCCTCCTTGAGCCCGTCGCCTGCCACGCGTCCTCCTCGCCACTGCCGCCGACCCCCGCCCGGACAGCTTACGGTCGCCCCCTCACCGGGCCCTCACCTGCTCAGACCGGCAGCAACCGTCCGATCAGCGCGCTGAGCTGCCGCGCGTTGCGGCACTCGTACATCTCCACGTACTCGGCGTAGGTGCCGGCCGCCGAGTCGCCCGTCCGCCACTGGGCGCGGCCCTCCGGGTTGAGCCAGTACAACTGGCGGGCGCGGGACGCGATGGTGCGCAGGGCGGGGACGTTCGGGTCGCTCATGTTCGTCCGGGCGTCGCCGAGCACGAAGACCGTGGAGCGCGGAGTGACCGCCTCGGCGTACCGCTCGGCGAACTCGCCCAGGGAGGTGCCGTAGTCGCTGCTGCCGTGGTAGCCGGTGACCGCCGCTCCCGAGATGATGCGGCTGCCGAGCCCCTCGGGGTCGGCCGTGCCCCGCGCGATGAGATCCGTGACCTCGTCGACGCGGTTGACGAAGGCGAAGACCCGCACCTTGCTGAACTGGTCGTGCAGCGCCTGGACGAGCAGCATCGTGAAGTTGGCGAAGCCCGCCACCGAGCCGGACACGTCGCACAGAAGGACAAGTTCGGGGCGCGCGGGGCGGCGACGGCGCAGGACCGGGCGCATCGGGACGCCGCCCGTCGAGAGGGAGCCGCGCAGTGTTCTGCGCAGGTCGATGTGGCCGCGGGCGGCACGGCGGCGGCGTGCGGCCAGGCGCGTCGCCAGTTTGCGGGCCAGCGGCTGGAGCGTCCGGCGCAGTTCGTCGAGCTGTGCGCGGCCCGCGAGGAGGAAGTCGACCCGGTCGGCGGTGGGGGCGATGGCACGCCGCGCGATCACGTCCGCGCCGCGCCGCTCGGCGACCCGGCGCCGCGCTTCGGCGCCCACCTGGCCGCGGAAGTTCTCGATGCGGCGGCGGATCTCGTCGGCGGTGAGGCGGTCGGTGAACTCGTCTCCGGCGATTCCCTCGGCGGTTGCCTGTCGGATGCCGGCCAGGATCCGGGCGAGCAGGGTCTCCGGGCGGAGCCGCGACAGCGTCTGGTGCGACGACCACCCGTCCGAACCGCCGCTGCCGCCGGAACCGGGCCGCGTTCCGTAGCCGCCCATGCCGTCGACCGCTTCGGCGGCCAACTGGGTGAGCAGCGCCTGGTCGTTGGCGGCGAGCGCGGCGGCCAGGCGGTCGCGCAGGTCGTCCCTGTCGAACTCCCGCAACGGGCCGGAGACTTCTGCGGCGCCCGGAGCGCCGACCCCGCGCGGGAAGTACAGGTCGAAGACGGGGTCGAACACCGGCCGCTGCCCCTCGCTGTGCAGCAGCGCGGCGGCGAGCCCTTCCCGCATCCGCTCCCGGTCGTCGAGGCCGAGGGCATCGATCGCCTGCCCGGCGTCCACCGTCTCGCCCGTACCGATCCGGATCCCGTGCGAGCGCAGCGCCTGCACGAGCGCGGTCAGCCGCTCCGGGACCCCGGCCCGGTCAGGAACCCCCCGCTCCGGAACTCCGGTGGCCGGCGACGCGCTCACACCGCGTCCAGGTCCAGTTTGGCCGCCGCCTTCAGCACGTCGTCCTGGTGCTTGAGGACGACGCCGAGACTGTCGCGTACGACGTCCTCGTCGAGCGAGTCGGCGCCGAGCGCGAGGAGCGTGCGGGCCCAGTCGATGGTCTCCGCGACCGAGGGCACCTTGCGCAGGTCCATGGCGCGCAGCGCGCCGACCACGCGGACGACGGACCGGGCGAGCGCCTCGTCGAGTCCGGGCACCTTGAGCCGTACGATGCGGCGCTCCAACTCCTCGTCGGGGAAGCCGATGTGGAGGAAGAGGCAGCGGCGGCGCAGCGCCTCGGAGAGTTCGCGGCTCGCGTTCGAGGTGAGGACGGTGAAGGGGCGGCGCTCGGCGGTGATGGTGCCCAGTTCGGGGACGGTGACCTGGAAATCGCTCAGAACCTCCAGGAGCAGCCCCTCCACCTCGACGTCCGCCTTGTCGGTCTCGTCGATCAGGAGCACCTTCGGCTCGCTGCCGCGGATGGCGGTGAGCAGCGGACGCGGGAGCAGGAACTCCTCGCTGAAGATGTCCGTGCGCGTCTCGTCCCACGACTCGTCGCGGCCCGCGGTAATGCGCAGGAGCTGCTTGGCGTGGTTCCACTCGTAGAGCGCGCGGGACTCGTCCACGCCCTCGTAGCACTGGAGCCGGACCAGACGGGCGTCCGCGACCTTGGCGACGGCCTTGGCGAGCTCGGTCTTGCCGACGCCCGCGGGGCCCTCCACGAGGAGCGGTTTGCCCAGGCGGTCGGCCAGGAAGACGGTGGTGGCGACTGCCGTCGAGGCCAGATAGCCCGTCTCGGCGAGCCGCGTGGCGACATCGTCCACGGATGTGAAGAGCAACGGGGCCTCCGGCTTGTGCGGGTTCGTGCGGCTGGGGCGGGGTGCGGCTCACGCCAGCTGATCAGGCCGCCGGGCCGCTCCACAACGGTGCCGCCGCGTTTGCGTCGAACGTCACGCGGGCGCGCCCGCACCCTCCCCGGGCTGCTGAGTCCGGTACCGAGACCCACCGGGATCCATGGCCCCTTCTCGTATCCTTGCGGCATGAGGCGGACCTCCTTTGCCAACTGGCCCTGCTCCATCGCCCGCACCATGGATCTGCTGGGCGACTGGTGGACGCCGCTCGTGCTGCGCGAGGCGTTCTACGGGATCAAGCGGTTCGACGTCTTCCAGCAGGAGCTGGGCATCGCACGCAACACCCTCACCGACCGGCTGCGCCGCCTCGTCGACGAGGGCCTGATGGAGAAGCGTGCCTATCAGAGCGAGCCGGTGCGCTACGACTACGTGCTCACCGAGAAGGGCCGCGACTTCTTCGGCGTGCTCGCCGTGATGAACAGCTGGGGCAACCGCTGGCTGAGCGGTGACGAGGGAGCGCCGGTCGTCTTCGAGCACGACCGCTGCGGGCACGAGGGCGAGGCCGAGGTGGTCTGCGGCCACTGCAAGGAGCCGATGTCGGCGGCGGACACACATGCTCGCCTCGGCCCCGGCTACCCGGCGCGCCTCGCCGAACGGCCTGACATCAGGGACCGCTTCAGCCGCTGAATCCACCGCCTCCGGGCCGGTCTTTAGCCCTTGACGAGTGAGTCTATCTACGCAACTCTCGTGCTCAGCGACTACGAGAGCGGCTACAGAGAGGCGACCCACGATGGAGTGGACAGGCGCGCGCTACGCGGACAGGCCGACGGCCGCGGTGCGCACACGGATCGCCGCGTCACCGGAACGCGTGTGGGAGCTCGTCTCCGACATCCGCCTGATGCCGGAGCTGAGCACAGAGCTCCGGTCCGTCGAATGGCTGGACGGAGTGACCGGGCCCGCGCTCGGCGCCCGGTTCATCGGCCGCAGCGAGCACGCGTCGTTCGGCGGGTGGCAGACCACCTCGTACGTCGTGGAGTGCGAGGCCCCGCGCGTCTTCGCCTGGGCCGTCGAGGATCCCGAACAGCCCAGCGCGGTCTGGAGGTTCAGCCTCGCGGCGGCGGACGACGGCTGTACGGAGCTCGCCCAGTGGATGCAGATGGGGCCGGGCCGCTCGGGCCTCTCGCACGCGATCGACCGGATGCCGGAGAAGGAACAGAAGATCGTGTACGTACGGATGCGGGAGTTCGAGCAGAACATGACGGCCACGCTGGACGCGATCAAGAAGCTGGCCGAGGGCGCGGGGTCCGGGGAGGCGAGCGCGTGATGCGTACGTCGACGACCATCGAGGCGTCCGGGGCTAACTGGCGGGAGACCGTCGACTTCGTCACCGAGGCCGAGAAGCTGGGGATGGACATCTGCTGGGTCGCCGAGGCCTGGGGCTCCGAAGCGCCCTCCCCGCTCGGTTACTTGGCCGCGCGCACCGAACGCATGCTGCTCGGCTCCGGCATCATCCAGCTCGCGACCCGGACCCCGGGTGCCATCGCCCGCGCGGCGATCACCCTCTCGAACATCTCCGATGGCCGCTTCATCCTCGGGCTCGGACCGTCAGGGCCGCAGGTGATCGAGGGCCTGCACGGAGTGCCGTTCGCGCGCCCCCTCACCCGGATGCGGGAGACGGTGGAGATCGTCCGTATGGCGGCCACCGGCGAGAAGATCTCGTACGAGGGGCGGGAGTTCACCCTTCCCCTGCCCGGCGGTGACGCGAAGCCCATGCGTCTGTCCATGCGCGCCGAGCACGAACTGCCCGTCCACCTGGCCACGCTCTCGCCCAAGATGCTGCGCCTGACCGGCGAGATCGCCGACGGCTGGCTCGGCACCTCCTTCGTCCCCGAAGGGGCGAAGGAGGCCTACTTCGACCACCTCGACGCGGGCCTCGCCGCCTCCGGCCGCTCCCGCGGTGACCTGGACATCTGCCAGGGCGCCGAAGTGGCCTTCGCCGACGACGAGGACGCGCTGCGCACCATGGTCGCGAGCCGCAAGAAGGAACTCGCCTTCAGTCTTGGCGGTATGGGCTCCGCCACCACCAACTACTACAACAACGCCTACAGCAGGCAGGGTTGGGCCGAGATCGCGGCCGAGGTCCGCGCCTGCTGGCAGTCGGGCGACCGTGACGGCGCCGCGGCCCTGGTCACCGACGACATGGTCCTCACCACCACCCTCATCGGCACCGAGGACATGGTCCGCGAGCGGCTGAAGGTGTGGCGGGACGCGGGCGTGGACACCGTCCGCTTCTACCCGGCGGGCGAGAGCCTGGCCGCGCGGCTCACGACTCTGGGGCGGGCGATCGATCTGGTGCGGGACCTGGAGGAGCGGGAGAGCGCTCCGCGGGCCCGGCCGTCAGGCGCCACAGTGAGGTGACCTCTGCCGCGCGGGCCGCGTGCAGGGGGTCCGCGGGGTCGGACGCCCGCGGGTGACGGGGCCGGGTGTCGAGGCGTTCGGCGACCCGCAGGCCCGCTGCCGTGAGGGCCGAGCGCAGTTCGCCCGGGGCGCGCAGGCCCAGGTTTTCGGCCAGGTCCGACATGATCAGCCAGCCTTCGCCGCCGGGCAGCAGATGCGCGGCCAGGCCCGTGAGGAAGGCGTGGAGCATGGCGCCCCCGGGGTCATAGACGGCCCGGTCGAGCGGGGAGTTGGGCTTCGCGGGGAGCCAGGGCGGATTGCATACGACGAGGCCCGCGCGGCCCGGCGGGAACAGAGCGTCGCCGGTGGTGATCTCCACCCGCCCCGTCAGGCCGAGGCGGTCGATGTTGGCGCAGGCGCAGGCCACCGCACGCGGGTTGTTGTCGGTGGCCACGACACGGCGGACGCCCCGCCGGGCCAGGACCGCGGCCAGGACGCCGGTGCCGGTGCCGAGGTCGAAGGCCGGTCCGCCGTGCGCGGCGGGGGCGGGCAGGGGCGCCTGCGCCACCAGGTCGACGTACTCGCCCCTGACCGGTGAGAACACCCCGTAGTGCGGGTGGATGCGGGCGCCGAGCGCGGGGATGTCCACACCCTTCGTACGCCACTGGTGCGCGCCGATCACACCGAGCAACTCCCGAAGGGAGACGACCGAGGGTGCCGTTCCCGGAGGGCCGTAGGCCTCTTCGCAGGCGGCCCGGACATCCGGCGCCCTGCGCAGGGCGAGCGTGTGGTCGGCGCCCAGTGGTACGAGCAGCCTGCCGAGCACACGGGCCCGGTGGCCGTCGGCGCGGCGCCGCAGATGGAAGGCCGCGTTCGCGGACGAGGCCGCCGAAGGAACCTTGCGGTCGATCCGGCGCTCCAGTGCCTGGAGCAGCTGGCGCGCCTGGTGGTAGTCGCCCTGCCACAGGAGGGCAGTGCCTTCGCAGGTCAGACGGTAGGCGGTGGAGGCGTTCATGCGGTCGTCTGCCACGACGACATGGCGGGGCGCAGGCATTCCGGTCTCGGAGTGCCAGCGGGCGGTGTGTTCGGCGTCGCCGTCGATCCAGCGGATCTCGGACACGAGTACTCCTCAGAGAGTGAACGTGCAGGGGCACGAACAGCACTTCGACGAGGAGCGGGAGCGGTCGGCTCAGGACCTGGAGCGGTCTGCTCAGTCGGCTCAGGACAGGTGGTGCGGCTCCCGCGTCGAAGTGCGGGAGACGTCGCCGAGCACCAGGCCGGGCACCGTGCCGAGCGTCATGACGGGCTCCTTGAGGAGGTGAGGAGACGAGGAGGTGAGGAGGTGAGGCGTGAGAAAGGGTGAATGTCTCACACGGCACCGCGGGCGGGCAATCGACTTCCCGGCCCCCCTGACGCGACCACCCGCGAACGGCCTGACCAGGCCGTCCGATGATCCCCAACTACCAGTCCAGAAAAGCCCGTTGGCTCCTGGAATCCCTTGATCTAGCCTGGTAGCCGCCTGAGGGGGGTCGCATGAGCGAAAGCGTCGAGCACACCCGGGACAGCAAACGGCGAGCTCCGGCCGGCAAAGGGGAGCGGGTCGCCGACTGGGCGGACGGCCGCCTCGGCATCCACACCCTGGCCAAGAGCCAGATGCGCAAGATCTTTCCCGACCACTGGTCCTTCATGTTCGGGGAGATCTGCCTCTACAGCTTCCTGATCCTGATCCTCACCGGCATCTGGCTGACGCTCTTCTTCGAGCCGAGCGGCTCCGAGGTGATCTACGACGGCGTCTATACGCCGCTCAAGGGCATCCAGATGACGCGGGCGTTCGAGTCCACCGTCGACATCAGCATGGAAGTGCGCGGCGGTCTGCTGATCCGGCAGATCCACCACTGGGCCGCGCTCGTCTTCGTGGCCGCCATGCTCGTGCACATGATGCGGGTGTTCTTCACCGGTGCGTTCCGCAAGCCGCGCGAGGTCAACTGGCTGTTCGGCTGGACGCTGCTGTTCCTCGGCATCATCACCGGCCTCACCGGATACTCCCTCCCCGACGACCTGCTCTCCGGCACCGGCATCCGTTTCGCGCAGGGTGCGATCCTGGCCATCCCGATCGTGGGGACGTACATCTCCTTCTTCCTCTTCGGCGGAGAGTTCCCGGGTGATGCCATCATTCCGCGGCTCTTCAGCGTCCATGTGCTGCTGTTGCCGGGGATCATGCTGGGGCTCGTCGTCGCCCACCTGATCCTGGTCTTCTACCACAAGCACACCCAGTTCGCCGGGCCCGGTAAGACCGAGAAGAACGTGGTCGGGGCGCCCTTCCTGCCCATCTACGTCGCCAAGGCCGGCGGCTTCTTCTTCCTCGTCTTCGGCGTCCTCGCGCTCATGGGCGCGATCGCCACCATCAACCCCGTGTGGGTGATCGGGCCCTACCGCCCGGACCTCGTCTCCACCGGCGCCCAACCCGACTGGTATCTGGGCTTCTCCGAGGGCCTGATCCGGGTGATGCCCACCTGGGAGATCAACCTCTGGGGTCACACGGCCGAACTGGGCGTCTTCATCCCGTTCATGCTCTTCCCGCTGATCCTCGCGGCGATCGCCGTCTATCCGTTCATCGAGGCCTGGGTCACCGGCGACAAACGCGAGCACCACATAGCGGACCGGCCGCGCAACGCCCCGGTGCGCACCGGGCTCGGTGTGGCGTGGCTGACGCTGTTCGGCGTACTGATGGTCGGCGGCGGCAACGACATCTGGGCCACGCAGTTCCATCTCTCCATCAACGCGATCACCTGGTTCGTGCGGATCGCCGTCTTCGTCGGACCGGTGCTCGCCTTCTTCGTCACCCACCGATGGTGCATGGGGCTCCAGCGCCGCGACCGCGAGAAGGTGCTGCACGGCAGGGAGAGCGGCACGATCAAACGGCTGCCGCACGGTGAGTACGTGGAGGTGCATGTCCCGCTCACCCAGGGCGAGTTGTACAAGCTGACCGCACACGAGCAGCCCAAGCCGTACGAGATCGGCCCGGTGGTCGACGCGCACGGCGTGGCACGCAAGGTCACCCGCGGCGAGCGGCTGCGGGCACGCCTGGGGCGGGCCATGTTCGGACCGTCGGCGCAGATACCCAAGGCGACGCCGGAGGAGTATCTGGAGATCCAGCACGGCGGCGGCGATACCCATCACTGACGGCCAATCCTGCGGTTAGCCTCACGGAGTGACACAAGTACCCGTGAAAAATCCGAAGTTGTACGCCATCAGTGATCTGCACGTCGCGTACGACGACAACCGGAAGTTCCTCAAGTCGCTGCGCCCGGAGACCGACGAGGACTGGCTGATCGTCGCGGGGGACACCGCCGAGCGCATGGCCGACGTCGAATGGGCGCTGCGCACCCTCACCGAACGCTTCGCCAAAGTGGTGTGGACGCCGGGCAACCACGAACTGTGGACGCCCCGCGACGATCCCATCCAGCTGCGCGGCGAGGAGCGCTACCGCCATCTCGTGGAGCTGTGCCGCTCCCTGGGCGCCGTGACCCCCGAGGACCCCTACCCCGTGTGGCGCGGCGAGGGCGGCCCGGTCACCGTGGCGCCGCTGTTCCTGCTCTACGACTACACCTTCCGCCCCGAAGGCACGTACGCGAAGCAGGACGCACTTGAGGCGGCACACGCGGCGGGCATCGTCTGCACCGACGAGGTGTTCCTGCACCCCGACCCCCACCCCGGCCTCGACGACTGGTGCCGCGCCCGGGTGGCGCTCACCGAGGAGATGCTGGCCCTGCGGACGCCCGGTATCCCCACGGTCCTGATCAATCACTGGCCGCTGGTGCGCGACCCCACCCGGATCCTGACCTACCCGGAGTTCGCCCTGTGGTGCGGCACCGAACTGACCGCCGACTGGCACGTGAAGTACGAGGCGGCGGCGGTCGTCTACGGCCATCTGCACATTCCGCGCACCACCTGGCACGACGGCGTCCGCTTCCAGGAGGTCTCGGTCGGCTATCCGCGCGAGTGGCGCCGCGAGCGGCATCCGGACCCGATGCTGCGCCAGATCCTGCCGGAGCCGCGGAACACCGCGTGATCAGCGGGGCCGGGACCGGGGCCGGGGCGCGTCGAGGCGGTGGGCGAGTGCGGTGAGGTCGGCGAGGCGCAGCGTCCGGTCCGGTTCGGCGGATCCGGGAAGCGGGACGTGCAGGGGCGCGGTCCAGCCTGCCGGTATGGCGGCGATGCCGTGGCGGGCCCCGGCCAGTGCGCCGGTGACCGCGGCCACGGTGTCGGTGTCGCCGCCCAGGTCGACCGCCGCGCGCACCGCTTCCTCGTACGAGGACGTGGTGCGCAGCGCCCAGACGGCTGAGCCGAGGCAGGGCCAGACGGCGCCGTTGAACTCGGTGGCGTCGTCGGGATGCCAGCCGGGAGCCAGGACGGTGGCATAGCGCTCGCAGTGGTCCGGGTGGACCAGGGCCAGCGTCCGGGGGATGGCGGCCAGCGGATCGCCGCCCTCCAGGGTCAGCCGCAGCAGTTCGTGGAAGAGTGCCGTGCCCTCCCAGGCGGCGCGGTCGCCGTGCGTCAGGGCGGCGATGCGGCGGGCCGCGTCCATCGTGGCCGCCTGCCCGGCACGGGCGTAGTAGAGCGCCGCGGTGGTGGCCCGCATGAGCGAACCGTTGCCCGCCGCACGGTGGTTGACCTGGAAGTGGAGCGCGGCGGCGAGGTCCCAGGGCAGGCCGTTCGTGAGGACGTCCTCGGTCTGCAGGCCGATGTCCTTGGGCTCGGCCGCCGCCCACCGCTGGAACCGCCCGTAGATGTCGGGCAGGTCGAGCCCCGCGTGTGCGAGCAGGGAGTCGGCGACGTGCAGGGCCATCTGCGTGTCGTCCGTCGCTTCACCCGCGTCCCAGCCGGCCCCTCCGCCCATCTCCCCGCCCGTGCCGGGCTCCGGGAAACGCGCGGAGAAGTCGCCCGCGAGCCCGAACTCGAAGGGCGCACCCAGCGCGTCACCCACGGCGGATCCGACGAGGGCGCCCGCGGCGCGCTGGGCACGGTCAGGGACGGGACTCATGCGGGCAGGCTAACCGGGCAGGGCCCGCGGGAGTCGGGCGGCCCCGCCGAACTCCCGCAGCCAGTCCGGCCGTACGGCCGCCATGCCGAACCCCGAGGGGGCCCGCAGCGGTCCGTGCGACAGATGTTCCTCGCGATAGCGGCGGCAGTCGCGGTGCCAGGTGTAGATGCCCGCCATCCAGTTCTCCAGCTCGCGCACATAACCGTCGAGGATGTCCCGCGTCTCCTGCGGAAGGCCGAAGTCGTCGTACAGGACGGGCAGTTCGTGGGCGACGACGTGCTGGAACTGGCTCAGGCGCGACTTCATCAGGTCGTCGATGATGCCGAGGGCCGTCGGATAGTCGCAGTCGAAGAAGTTCTGGACGACGAGGATGCCGTTGTGGAGCTCGCCCTCGTACTCGATCTCCTTCTGGTACGAGAAGACGTCGTTCATCAGGGCCGAGTAGTCACCGGCCGAGTTCTCCAGGCTCCGCATGGGCCCGGTGCGGTAGATCTCCTGCGGGACCTTCGGGCCGTGGCCGAGGCGGCACAGGCTCATCGTCAGCGGGGAGCCGAAGGTGAGGCGGCGCATCTCGATGTAGTCGACGGGGTCGGGGATACGGTTCTGCGCCTGGTTGTCCAGCTCCCAGAGCCAGGCGGCCGTCATGACCTCGACGGCGGTGCGCAGCGTGCGGCGCGCCTCCCGGTCCATCGGCGCCGCCGTACGGACCCACAGATCGGCGAGGCCGCGCTCCATGGCGCTGACCGGGACCGGCATGCCGTCGAGGTCCAGCGGCATGAAGAGCGAGAGCCGGTCGTTGCAGAGCTTGGCTCCCGCGAGGTCGCGGGGCCTGCCGAAGACCGCGGGGAAGTAGTCGTCCCCGTAGGTCCCCCAGGTCAGCCAGGCCGAGCTCAGGACCAGGGCTTCGAGGTCCGCGTCCGGGTGGATGCCCGCCGCGCAGAGCGGAAAGTCGTAGCCGTGCACCTTGCGCGCGTCCCAGATGTCCGAGCCCGGCACCCCGGGCTGCGGTCCGAGCATGCCCATGCGGTCCGCCCAGTCCACGGTAAGCGGGCGGACCGCCGCCAGATGGGGCGAGAGCCGCGTCTCGAACGGCAGGTCGAAGTCCGGGAGCCGGGAAGGACCCACCCGCTGGAAGGGAACGTGCGTGTGGGCGCGCAGCCGCTCCGCGCCCGTGGCGGCGATCAGCGCCTTGATACCTGCGGTCGACGTGCCGGGCCCGGTGGGTCCCGCGAGCGGCGAAGGCGAGGCGCCGCCCTTGTTCATGTACCGGCTGGAGACCATGTGCCACTCGTGCCCGCCGGACTGCCAGTCCTGAAGGCCCTTGGTGTACGCGAGCACGTCCGCGCACTCCTTCGCGGGCAGCCCGGACTGCACGAACAGCGGCGCGAGTTCGGTCAGGGCCGTGTTCTCGAACTGCTGCATGCGCGAGGTCAGCAGGTCGTTCACGGCGTCCGCCGCCTCCTGCGTGGTGCAGTGCAGGAACTTCTCAAGGACGAGGACGCCGTTGGAGAGTTCACCCTCCTCCTCGATCTCCCGCTGGTACGAGAAGAGGTCGTTGCGCAGGTGGACGGCGTCGGAGAACGACTCCTTCAGAACGCGTAACGGCCTGGAACCGGCGACGGCAGCGGGGACTTCCGCGCCCGTCGCGTACTCGACGAGCCCCGCCGACCAGGGCGCTCCGCCCACCTTGCGGCGCATCTCGATGTACTCGACGGGGTTGGCGACCCGCCCCTCGTTGATGTTCGAGAGCTCCCACAGCGACTCGTTGAGCAGGTTCTCGGTGCTCTCGGCGAACCGGGCCCGCCAGTCCGTCGACATGTGCGGCACCGTGCGCGCCCACAGGTCCGCGAGCCCCGCCTCGACCGGATTCGTCGGCTCCGGCACGGGCGCGGACAGGTCCAGCGGCATGAAGGCGGGCAGCCGCTCCAGATAGGCCTTGCCGCCCTCGCGGTCCCGGGTCCGCTTGAACAGTTCGAGGAAGTGGTCGTCGAAGAAGAACACCCACACGTACCAGTCGGTGACCAGGGACAGCGTGGGGCCGTCGCAGTCCGGGTGGGTGTACGCGCACAGCAGCGCGTAGTCATGGGCGTCCAGGTCCCGCTGCTCCCAGACACCCGAGCCCTCCAGCATCCCCATGTCACGCGCCCACGTCCCGGAGTGCTCCCGCGCCCCTTCCACGTGGGGGTTGAGGCTCGCGGGGTGCGCCAGGTAGAAGGTGGGCAGTTCGAAGGGCTGCGGCATGCGGCGTTCTCCTCGCGCGGTGGCTTACGGGCAGCGGAGCACTACCCGCGCGAGGGAGGCCGATGCGGCGGAGGCCGCAGCGTCACACCATCGCGTGACGTCAGCGCACCGGAGCGCCGGGGCCGAGCGGGATGCCGAGCGCCCACCAGGCGAGGAAGAGCAGCGTCCAGGCCGCGGTCATCGCGACGGCGAGCGGCAGCGTGTACGAGGCGAGCGTGCCCAGCCCCGCCGACTTGCGGTAGCGCTGCAGGAAGCCGAGCGCCATCACGAAGTACGGGCTCATGGGCGTGATGGCCGTCGAACCGGAGTCGGCGATGCGGAAGAGCGCCTGCGTGGTCTCGGCCGGGACGTCCACGAGCATCAGCATCGGTACGAGGACCGGCGCGGCAAGCGCCCACATCGCGGACCCGCTGGTGACCATGACGTTCACGACGGTCAGGAGCAGCAGGATGAGCAGGAAGACGAACACGATGGGCAGTTGGCTGTGTTCGAGCAGCTCGGCGGCCTTGACGGCGAGGACGTCGCCGATGTGCGTCCAGTCGAAGTAGGCGAGGAACTGGGCGATCGCGAAGAAGAGGACGAGCACGGGCGCCATCTGTTTGACGCCCTCGACCATCAGCTTCGGCACGTCGCCGGCCTTGCGCACGGACCCCGAGCGGAGCCCGTAGACGACACCCACGAGCGCGAAGAGGAAGCCGACGATCGCCGCGATGCCGTCCAGGAGCGGTGACTCGACGATGCTTCCGCCCTCACCGCGCAGGGGCGAGGAGACCGGTACGACGGCCGCGGTGAGGGCCGCGGCGGCCACCAGGAAACTGATGCCCGCCCGGCGCAGGGCCGAGCGCTCTCGGTCGCTGAGGGTGAGCGCGTCGATGTCGTCGAGATCGGCGTCCGGGTCCGGGTCGAGATCGGGCCGCTTGCTCAGGACGAAGCGGGTCACCAGCGTGATGACGGCGGCGAGCAGCAAGGAGGATGCGATGTTGAAGAACCAGTTGCTCAACGGCGACACGTACGCGTCGTCGCCGCCCGCGATCTTCGCGGCCGCCGTGGTGATCCCGGCGAAAATCGCGTCGTTCGGTGTCGGCACGGGGCTCGCGTCGTAGCCGGACGCGATGGACGTGTAGGCGACGACGATCCCGAGCACGGGGGAGCGGCCCACGGCGCGGAAGGCGAGCCCGCCGAGCGGTACGAGGATGACGTAGGCGGCGGCCGACGCGACATGGGACACCGTGCCCGCGAAGGCGACGGCGAAGACGACCCAGGACGCCGGCACGCGGGAGACGCCGACCTTCATCAACGCGGCCAGGAATCCGCTGCGTTCGGCGACCGCGACGCCCATGATGACCACGACGATGGTCGCCATCGGCGGGAACGCGGCGAAGTTCTCGATCATCGTGGAGACGGCCATGGCGAGTCCGTCGCCGCTCAGCAGGCTCTGTACGGAGACGTGTTTGCCGTCGCCGGGCGCGATGACGGAGACGTCGAACCCGGCGAGGACCGCGCTGATCACGGCGAGGATGCCGGAGAGGATCCAGAACAGCCAGAAGGGGTGCGGCAGCGCGTTCCCGGCGCGTTCGACGACGGCCATCGCGCGGATGAGGCGGGGGAGCGGGGGATCCGTGGAGGGTGGTGGGGGCGGTGCGTCGGGCAGGGCTGGGGGCGGGGATGACATGGCGGCTCCGCGGGAGTGGGTGAGGAGAGGAGGGGAGGGGGTGAGCGGGAGAGGGCGCGGCTCAGCGCAGGTGGCTCAGCGCAGGTGCTGGCGGCGCAGGAAGCTCCACAGGGCCTCGTGGGCCTCGATGCTCTGGGTGGTGTAGCCGCCGCCGCTGTAGCTGTCGGCGCCGGGCCAGGTGTGCCCGCCGTCCGTGACGGCCACATGACGGACTTCGGCGCCTGCCTTGCAGTCGGTCCAGCGGGACTCGGTGATGTCCGGGGCGGTCGCCCGGTCCGGGGTGCGGGTGCGGCAGCCGTTCAGGCCGGCGCGGGTGCTGAGCCAGTCATGCAGCGCGGGCAGCCCGCGGTCGGGGTCGCCGCCGTAGGGGATGGTGGCGTCCCCCGTGCCGTGGAAGTCGATGACCGGGACCGGCCGGGAGGGGCGGCAGTTCTCGCCGGTGCCGGGATAGAACGCGCCGGCGACGGGGGCGATGGCGGCGATCCGGTCGGACATCCGGCAGGCGAGGAGCGCGGTGAACCCGGCGCCGTTCGACTTCCCGGTGGCGTACACGCGCCGCTCGTCCACGCAGAGCCGTGCTTCCAGCGAGTCGAGCAGATCACCGGTGAACTCCACGTCGTCCACGCCGGGCGCGGCGTACGGAGCGCCCTGCCACGCCTGCCGCTGCCCGTCACCGGTGCCGACGACACCCTCCGGGTACGCGACGATCGCGGGCAGCGACGACAGCTTGCTGAACTCCTCCGTGCCGCTGCCGGTGTTGCCCCGCCCGTGGAAGGCGAGGACGACGGGCCACTCGCGATCGCCGGTGTACCCCTTGGGCAGGTGCAATTGGTAGGTGCGGGTCAGGCCGCCGCTGGTGAGGGTGTGCGGGGCGGTGGTGCCGGGCGGCTGGGGGTCGGCCTGGCGGCATCCGGGGACACCGGCTTTCGCGTACGCGGGGGAGGTGAGGTTCACCCCCGCGAGCAGGGTGAGTCCGGCGATGACAGAGGCGGCCGTGCGGGACAGTACGCGTTTCAAGGCAGGCTCCTTCCGCCGGCGGCGCGGGGCGCCGACGGCTGGGGGTGAGGGAGGGGGTGGGAGAGGTGCGGATGCTCAGGGAGGCCGGGGAACAGAGGGGGTGACGGGGCGTCAGCCCGTGATGTCCAGCCACTCCTTGGCGAAGGTGACTATGCGGTGGATGGCGGCGTCCACGATCGCGCGGCCGTCCTCGGGCGTGGCGCGGCGCGGATCGCCGAGTACGCCGTTGGGGCTGAGCCGGTCGTACGGCAGGGTCAGGGCGGGGTGGCCGCCCCGGCGTGCCAGCCGGGAGAGGGGGTCGAGATCGTCCTGGGTGACGGACCCGGGGGTGAGCCGTTCGCGGTGCACCAACTCCGGTGCGAGGTACAGCATTTGGGCGGTCTCCGCCTCACCGCTGTGCCCGTGCACCTCGCTGGGCCGCATGGCCGCGACGGCGTCCGGGGCGAGCGTGGTCAGCGGGGTCCAGGCGAACCGCAGGCCGGGGTGGGTGACGAGCAGGTCCTGCGCGACGGTGCTGAGCGTGGCGTTGTTGCCGCCGTGCCCCGTGATCACGAGCACGTCCCGCCAGCCGTGCCGGTGCAGGCTCTCCACGTAGTCACGCACGAGCGCGGCAAACGTGCCCGTCGACAGGCTCACCGTGCCCGCGAAGGCCAGATGGTGCGGCGAGACCCCGATGCCCAGCGAGGGCCCGATGACGGCACGCCCGGCGAGCTGCGAGGCCACCAGGTCGGCGACATGCTCGGCCCGGATGGTGTCGGTGGCCATCGGCATGCCGGGTCCGTGCTGCTCGAAGGCGCCCGCGGGAATGATGACGAGCGGGCTCGCGCGGACCGCGTCGGCGGCTTCGACGGTGGTCATCTCGGCCAGGTGGTACGGGCGTCGAGTGGGGGTGTCGTTCATCGGGAGCCCTCCCCGGGGAAGTCCGCCGCCAGTACCGCGTCGCGGATCGCCGTCAGATGTTCGCGGGTGAGGCGCTCCGCCGCCGCCGCGTCACCGGCCTGTACCGCCGCGTAGATCTCGACGTGTTCGGCGTGGTCGCGCTCGCGGTCGTTGTAGCGGTGCCGGATCTCCACCTGCTCGCGTGCCCGCACGTACAGCAGGGCCTCGACCGCTTCTCTGAGCAGTGCGTTGCCGCTGGCCTCCGCGAGCGCCACGTGGAAGTGCACGGACTGGCGCAGGGACTCCTCGGGCGGCAGCAGGGCGTTGCCGGTGGCGAGGGACAGCTGCCGAATCCCGTCCGCGGAGCGGGAGCGCGCGGCAGCGGCCGCGATCGCCGGTTCCAGGACGAGTCGGGCGCCGACCAGTTCGAGGACCGAGGCGCGGTCGCTGCGCGGCTGATGCGGGTTCGCCAGGAGCCTGCGGTCCACGCCCGGGCCCACGTACGTCCCTGAACCGTGCCGGAACTCCACCACTCCGGTGGCCTCCAGCCTGCGCAGCGCCTCGCGCACGGTCGGTGTGGTGACCTCGAAGCGGCGGGCCAGCTCGCGGGAGGAGGCGAGGGCGTCGCCGGGGGTGAGGCGTTCGGTGCGGATGATCTCGACGATGTCGTCCGCGAGGCGCTCGGAGAGGGAGGGTTGACTGCCGTAACTCATGAAGTGAATAAATCACTTGGTCTCTAGCTCGGTCAATGGTCATGACAGGGCCAACCGGAATTTGCGTTCCCACGCCCCCTTGTACATGCCATCTTTCTCGACCTAGCCTGCTCGCGTGATTCAGCCGTGGTTCACGGAATCCAAGCTCGGAATCTTCCTCCACTGGGGCATCTACAGCGTGGACGGAGTGGCCGAGTCCTGGTCCTTCTTCGACGACCGGGTGCCCTACGACCGCTACATGGCGCAGCTCGAAGGCTTCACCGCCGCCGCCTACGACCCCGATGCCTGGGCCGACCTCTTCGTCCGCGCGGGCGCCCGCTATGCCGTCCTCACGGCCAAGCACCACGACGGGGTCGCCCTCTGGGACACGGCGGCGGGCGACCTGTCCGTCGTCAAGCGCACCCCCGCGGGCCGCGACCTCATCACCCCCTACGTCACCGCCCTGCGCGCCCGCGGCATCAAGGTCGGCCTGTACTACTCGCACCTGGACTGGTCCCACCCCGACTACGCCTCCGTGCGCCCCGACGGTCAGGACCCGGCCGAGCGCGGCAACGCCTACTCGATGCCCGCCGCCGGCGAGGAATCGGAGGAGAGGTGGGCGGCCTTCCTCGCCTTCCACCGCGCACAGGTGCGGGAACTCCTCGAACGCTTCGAACCGGACCTGCTGTGGTTCGACGGCGAGTGGGAGCGCAGCGCGGAGCAGTGGCGGATGGCGGAACTCGCCGAGGAGATCCGGGCGCTCTCCCCGCACACCGTCGTCAACGGCCGGCTCACCGGGCACGGCGACTACGCCACCCCCGAGCAGGGCGTACCGATCGAACCGCCCGCCAAGGCATGGGAGTTGTGCCTCACCGTCAACGACTCCTGGGGCTACCAGCCGCAGGACACCCGCCACAAGTCACCGCGCCAGCTCGTCCGCGTCTTCGTCGAGACCATCGGAGGCGGCGGCAACCTGCTCCTCGACGTCGGCCCGAAGGAGGACGGCACGCTGCTCCCCGAACAGACCGAGCGCCTCGAAGCGCTGGGGGAGTGGACGTCCCGGCACGCCGACGCGGTCTACGGCACGGGACGCGGCCTTGCGCACGGCCACTTCTACGGCCCCTCGACGCTCTCCGCCGACCGCCGCACCCTCTACCTGTTCCTCTTCGACCGGCCCAACGAGTACGTGGTGCTGCGAGGCGTACGCAACGGCGTGACGTCCGCCCGCGTGCTCGGCTCGGACACCGCCGCCCGGCACGAGAGGGTCGGCGGCCTCGGTGACGTACCCGGCTGGGAGTACGTGTATCTCACCGACGACCAGCTCGATCCGCTGTGCACGGTCATCGCCCTGGAACTCGACGGCGACCTCGACCTGTACGGCGCGCACACGCGGGACTGACCCCCGCATCCGCCCCGCATCCGCACCCCCACCCCCACCCCGAAGTCACGAAGTCACGAGATCCGGAGGCCTCATGCCCCGCACCACTCGCGCTCTCAGACCTCGAACGGCGCTCCTCGCGCTGGCCGTCCTGGCGATTCCCCTGGCGATCCCCCTGGCACCGTCGGCCGCCGCCGAGCCTCCGTCGGCGCAGGAGGGCGCCGCGGCCCGCCGGCTTCCGGTCGTCTCCCCGACCCCGCAGCACATGGCCCGCGCGGGCGACGACGTGCGGCTCGCCCGGCGCGCCGAACTCGTCGTCGCCGACGACACCGACGAGGCGGCGAGGAGCGGCGTCACCGAGACGCTGCGCGCCCACGGGGTGCGTGACATCGACGTACGGGCGAAGGCGTCGGGCCGCGCCCCGCTGACCATCCTGCTCGGCCCGGCGACCAGGCCCGACATCGCGAAGGCACTCGGCGCGACGAAGGTGCCCGAGCAGGCCGAGGGATACGCGCTGCGGGCCGGGCACCGCACCGTCGCGCTCGGCGGCAAGGACGCGACCGGGCAGTTCTACGCGGCACAGACCCTCGGCCAGCTCATGTCGAAGGGGCGAATAGCGGGCGCGGAGGTCTCCGACTTCCCGGCCATGCCGCTGCGCGGCAGCATCGAAGGGTTCTACGGCCCGCCCTGGACCGAGGCCGAACGCCTCGACCAGATGGACTTCCTGGGCGACACGAAGGCCAACACGTACGTCTACGCGCCCAAGGACGACCCCTACCACCGCGAGAAGTGGCGCGACCCCTACCCGGCGGACAAGCTCGCCGAACTCGGCAAGCTGATCGACCGCGCGAGCGCCAACCACGTGCGCTTCACGTTCGCGGTCTCGCCGGGCGGCTCCATCTGTTACTCCGACCCGGCAGACCTCAAGGCGCTGACGGCGAAACTCCAGGCGATGTACGACCTGGGGGTGCGGTCCTTCTCCGTCCCGCTGGACGACATCAGCTACACCAAGTGGAACTGCGACGCCGACAAGGCGAAGTTCGGCGAGCCGGGCCGCGGGCCCGCGGCGAAGGCGCAGGTGGGGCTCCTCAACACCATCCAGCGGGACTTCATCGCCAAGCACGAGGACGCCAATCCGCTGCAGATGGTGCCCACGGAGTACGGCGACCTCACCGACACCGCGTACAAGCAGACGATGCGGGCCGAGCTCGACGGCGCGGTGGAGGTGATGTGGACGGGCACGGACGTGGTCCCGCCGGAGATCACCAACTCCCAGGCGGAGAAAGCAGCCGAGCTCTTCGGACGGAAGGTGTTCGTCTGGGACAACTACCCCGTCAACGACTTCGCGCGTACGGCCGGGCGGCTGCTGCTCGCGCCCTACGACAAGCGCGAGCCCGGCCTGTCCGGTCACCTGAGCGGCATCGTGTCCAACCCGATGAACCAGGAGGGGGCCAGCAAGCTCGCCGTCTTCACCATGAACGACTTCTCCTGGAACGACCGGGGATACGAGCGGGCGCGGTCGGGGCGGCAGGCGGCGCTGTATCTCGCCGGGGGCGACGAGCGGGTCGCCGACGCGGTGCAGACGTTCGTGGACCTCAACCACGCGGCGCCGACCTTCGGCGAGTCGAACTGGCAGCCGCAGTCACCCGTGCTCGGACCGAAGCTGGACGCCTTCTGGAAGCGGTACGAGAGTGACCCCTCCGGGGCGGTACGGGTGCTGCGGCCCACCGCCAAGGAGATCGAGAAGGTCCCGGCGGTGCTGCGTTCCGGGGTGCCGGACGAGCAGTTCCTGCACGACGCGAAGCAGTGGCTCGACGCGACGGAGCTGTGGGGTTCCGCGCTGGGACATGGGCTCGCGGCGCTGACCGCCGCCCAGAAGGGGGATGACGCCGGGGCGGCGCGGGAGCGCGCGGCGATGGAGTCCCTGGCGGGACAGGCACGGGCGATCACCGTGGACCCGGCGGAGCATCACCAACTGGGCCAGGTGAAGATCGCCGACCCGTACCTGGATGAGTTCGTGAAGGGAGTCCAGGACAGGACCTGACCCGCCGCTTCGCGGCGGATGTCTCCCACCCACCCACCCGTTCTGCCGTCCCTGTTGTGGGCAGGCGTTCCGCACGGCGGAACGGGTGGGCACAACGCCCCGATGCCGGGTGGCGGTGAAAGCGGCGCCAGTTCTGATGGCAGGGCACGCCGTTGCGGTAACTGATACATCAGTCAGGATCGCAATAGCGTGGTCTAGCTGGAGAAGGACGCCCCGCAGATTGCGATCAGCGCAATGCGCGGGTAGCGTAACCGCCCATGCAGCAAGACCCCGAGGTCGCGGACCGAGTCCGCAAGGTCATCGCCGACGCCGGCGCGACGCAGCGTGAATTCGCGCGCCGCATCGTGATGGACCCCTCCAAGCTCTCCCGCTCCCTGGGCGGCACCCGCCGCTTCACCGCGGCGGAGCTCGCCCGCATCGCGGACACCGGCGGCGTGGACGCGGGCTGGCTCCTGGGCGCCCAAAATGTCGTGACCACCCCGGCCCGCCGGGAACGTACCCCCGCCGCCCCGGTGGAAGGCGGCCGCCCCCTCCAGATCGTCCGCGAAACCGTACGGCTCGTGGCGGAGCGCGGTTTCCACGCCGTACGCGTCGCGGACATCGCCGAAGCCTGCGCGACCAGCACCGCCGCCATCCACTACCACTTCCCCGGCCGCGACGACCTCCTGGAGGCCGCCGTCCGCTGGTGCATGGACGAGGACACCGCCCGCCGCGCCGCCCGGGTCGCCGACGCGGCCGACGCCGCCGACGAGCTGCGCCAGCTGATCGAGCTCCAGATTCCCCGCACCCCGCAACAGCGCTGGCAGTGGAGCGTCTGGCTGGACCTGTGGGCGGAGGCCGCCCGCTCCACCGCCGTGGGGCGGCTGCACGCCGACTACTACCGGCAGTGGCGCGCGACCGTTGCCGACGTCATCCGGCGCGGTGTCGACCAGGGTGTGTTTCGCCTCGTCGATCCGCAGTCCGCCGCCCTGCGGCTCACCGCGCTGATCGACGGCCTCGCCACCCAGGTGCTCGCCACCACTCCCGGTACGGACGGCACCACTCCCGACGACATGCACGAGGCGCTGCTCGTGTACGTCGACGCGACACTCGCCGCGCCGCACGGCGACGCGTAGACGCATCTTCAGAAGAGCACCAGCACAGCTCCAACACCCCACCCCCGAGGGAGAGTTCACCATGCCCGTGAATCAGGACGTCATCATCACCGCTGCCCTCACCGGCGCGGGCGACACCGTACGCAAGAGTCCCCACGTCCCCGTCACCCCCGAGCAGATAGCCACCTCCGCGGTGGAGGCCGCCGAGGCCGGCGCCGCCGTCGTGCACATCCACGTACGCGACCCCGAGACCGGCGACCCCTCGCGCGACCCCCGTCTGTACCGCGAGGTCGTCGAGCGCATCAAGGAGACCGGCACCGACGTCGTCATCAACCTGACGGCGGGCATGGGCGGCGACCTGGTCATCGACCCGGTCCAGCCGCTGAAGGAGCTCGGCGAGCTGCCCGGCACCGACCTCGTCGGCGGTCTCGACCGCCTCCCGCACGTCGAGGACCTGCTGCCCGACATCTGCACCCTGGACTGCGGCTCCCTCAACTTCGGCGACAACCTCTACATCTCCACCCCCGACATGCTCCGCCAGGGCGCCAAGCGCATCCAGGAGCTCGGTGTGCGGCCCGAGCTGGAGATCTTCGACACCGGCCAGCTCTGGTTCGCCAAGCAGCTGCTCGCGGAAGGGCTGCTCGACAACCCCACCGTCTTCCAGCTCTGCATGGGCATCCCGTGGGGTGCCCCCGCCGACCCGGGCGTCCTGCAGTCCATGGTCAACATGCTTCCCGAAGGCGCCCAGTGGGCCAGCTTCGCGCTCGGCCGCATGCAGATGCCGTGGGTCGCGCAGTCCATCCTGCTCGGTGGCCAGGTCCGCGTCGGCCTTGAGGACAACCTCTACCTCGGCAAGGGCAACAAGGTCTCCAACGCCCAACTCGTCGAGCGCGCCGTGCAGATCACCGAGAACCTCGGCTCGCGCGTCGCCACGCCGGACGAGGCCCGCCAGAAGCTCGGCCTCAAGTCCCGCGCCTGAACTACCCCCCCTCACGACGAGTAGGACCCCTCCATGAGCGACATCGACATCACCACGCCCCCCGCCCCCTGCGCCCCCGAGGACGTGCGCCGCATCGCCTGCGTCGGCGCCGGAGTGATCGGCGGCGGCTGGGTCGCCCACTACCTCGCCCGCGGCTACGACGTCACCGCCTGGGACCCGGCCCCCGACGCCGAGCAGAAGCTGCGCCGCCTGGTGGCTGCCGCCTGGCCCGCGCTGACCCAGCTCGGCCTCGCCGAGGGCGCGTCGCCGGACCGCCTCACCGTCAAGCCCACCCTCGAAGAGGCCGTCGCGGACGCCCAGTTCGTGCAGGAGAGCGCGCCCGAGAAGCTGGAGCTCAAGCGCGACCTCCTCGCCAAGCTGGACGCCGCCGCCCCGGCCGGAGTGGTCATCGCCTCCTCCACCTCCGGCTACCCCATGACCGACATGCAGACCGATGCGGCCGACCCCGGCCGCCTCGTCGTCGGGCACCCCTTCAACCCGCCCTACCTGATCCCGCTCGTCGAGGTGGTCGGCGGCGACAAGACGGCCCCGCACGCGGTCACTTGGGCATCGCGCTTCTACGAGGTCGCGGGCAAGTCCGTGATCACCATGGCGAGCGAGGTCCCCGGCTTCATAGCCAACCGGCTCCAGGAAGCCCTGTGGCGCGAGGCCCTGCACATGGTCGCCAACGGCGAGGCCACGGTGAAGGAGATCGACGACTCGATCACCGAAGGCCCCGGCCTGCGCTGGGCGTTCATGGGCCCCATGCTCACCTTCGCGCTCGCGGGCGGCGAGGGCGGCATGGCCCACATGCTCGACCACTTCGGCCCGTCCCTTAAGTCGCCGTGGACGCGCCTGGAAGCCCCCGAGCTCGACAAGAAGCTGTACGACGCCGTGGTCGCCGGATGCGACGACGCGGCGGACGGCCGCACCATCGCCGACCTGGTGGCCGAGCGCGACCAGGGCGTCATCGACGTACTGCGGGCCACGGGCCGCCTGCCGCAGCAGCGCACGAAGGAGGACACCAAGTGAGCGAGTCCACGACCGTCGAGCCCCTCCCGCTCCTCCACCGGACCGTGCGACCGGAGTGGATCGACTACAACGGCCACATGAGCGAGGCGTTCTACGTCCTCGTCTTCGGCTACGCCACCGACGCCATGATGATCGAGACCGGCCTGCACGCGGGATACCGCGAGTCCACCGGCTGCTCCCTCTACACGGTCGAGGCGCACATCCGTTATCTCGACGACGTGGCGGAGGGCGCCCACCTCGCCGTCCGCACCCGCATCCTGGGCGCGGACGCCAAGAAGGCGCGCTTC
Source organism: Streptomyces sp. NPDC055189 (assembly GCF_053606765.1). Taxonomy (NCBI): domain Bacteria; kingdom Bacillati; phylum Actinomycetota; class Actinomycetes; order Kitasatosporales; family Streptomycetaceae; genus Streptomyces; species Streptomyces sp. NPDC055189. Next base: position 259,754 of record NZ_JBSGSG010000002.1, on the reverse strand, counting down.
ACGCACGAGCTGTACGTGGTCGAGGAGCCCGACGCGGACATCGCCCCGGAGGCGACCCCGGTATCAACCACCGAACTCCTCGCCATCCACGTCGACCAGAACACGGGCCGCTCGGCCCCCTTCCCGGACACGATCCGCGAGCACCTCACCTCGCTCGCACAAACTCCCCCGGAGTGGGCGGGCCGCTCGATCGCCACGGTGCCCCGTCAGTCGTAGCCGCTCAGGTGTCGCAGCCGACGCCGTCGCCGTCACGGTCGAGGTGCGGGCCGTAGCCGGGCTCACCGCGGTGGACGGGTGCGGCTCCCGCGGCGCGCGCTTCGCTGCAGTTCCCGTAGGAGACGCTGCCGCCCCCGCCCGTGCCGCTGTCGGCCGAGCCGGGGTCGGCTGCCTCCGGCTGAGCGGTCACGGTGGCCTTCACCGTTTTCGTTACCTTGACGGTCTTGGTGACCGTGGGGGCGGGCTTCGGCTTCGCCGTCTCGGTCGCTGTGGCAGTGGCGGTGGCCGTGAAGGTCGGCGTCGGGCCTGTCTCCTTGGCCGAGGCCTTCGCGTCGGTGCTGCCGTCGTCGCCTAGACCGGCCCCGAGGCCTATGAGGAAGGTGAGGGCGAGGGCGGGCAGCGCGAAACGCTTGCGTGCCCACTTGGGTGCGGGTCTCGGCGTTGACGGCGGCGCGGGAAACGGATTGGCCATGGTGCCCCCTTGGTGCGGGAAAGAGGCACGACGCTAGTCCTGCGCGGTCAGTTGTGAAGGTATTTTGTGCAAGCGGTGATAGATCCGTGACTAATGCTCCAGCTCCTTGTGGGCGGTTTCCGGGAGCCTGAGATACACCGCCGAAGACGCGAGGCAGAGCACGGCCACGTACCAGGGGAAGAGGCCGGGGTTGCCGATTTCCTTGAACAGGGTGCCCATGTACGGGGCCGTGCCGCCGAACAGCGCGACGGTCAGGGAGTACGGGAAGCCGATCCCGGCGGCCCGTACGCGCGCCGGGAACACCTCCGCGTTCACCGCCGCCGAGATCGACGTGAAGCCGGTGAGCAGCACCATGCCCGCGCACTGCACCATCAGGAGCGAGCCGAACGAGCCGTTGAGGGAGCGCAGGAGCGGCACGCTCAGGACGGCGAAGCCGATGCCGAAGAAGAGCAGGAGCGGCCTGCGGCCGAAGCGGTCGGAGAGTAGTCCGCCGACCGGCTGGAGCAGCGCGAAGAACGCGAGCGAGAGGGTGCCGGACAGCAGGGCCTGGCTCTTGCTGATGTCGGTGTTGAGCTCGGCGTACGTCGGAAGGTACGACGTCCATGTGTAGTACGCGATCGTGCCGCCCGCCGTGATGCCGCAGATCAGCAGGGACTGGCGCGGATACTTGCGCAGGGCGTCGAACAGGCCGGGGCGTTCGGCTTCGTCCTGCGGTGCCTGATGGGTCTCGTACGCGCCCTGCCTGATCCAGAAGCCGACCAGGCTGAGTGCCGCACCGATGAAGAACGGCAGCCGCCAGCCCCAGCCGTCCATCTGCCCGTCGGAGAGCGTGGCGACGAGCAGGGCCGCGACGCCGGACGCGGCGAGCTGGCCCGCGCTCGTCGACACGTACTGGAAGCTGGAGAAGAGACCGCGCCGTCCGGGCCCGGCCGACTCGACGAGGAAAGTCGTCGACGCCGCGAACTCACCGCCGACGGAAAGCCCCTGGAGCAGCCGCGCGAGAACGAGCACGACCGGCGCGAGCACGCCCACGGACGCGTACGTCGGCGTCAGACCGACCAGCAGACTGCTGCCGCCCATCAACAGGATGGTGACCGTGAGCGCGGCACGCCGCCCCCGCCGGTCGGCGACCGCGCCCATGAGCAGACCGCCGACCGGCCGCATGAAGAAGCCGACCGCGAAGACGGCGAACGTGGAGAGCAGCGGCACGAGGGAGTTGTCCGCGCCCTTGGGGAAGACCTGGTCGGCGATGTACGTCGCGAGAAACGTGTACGCGTACCAGTCGTACCACTCCACGGCATTGCCCACCGACGCGGCGAGCAGCTGCCGGACTGGCCGGCGGGTCCTGGCGGGGAGCGTGTCGGGCACGGGCACGGGCTCGTGCCGGGGTTGCTGTGTCATGATCACGACCTTCCCCCGCCCGGCCCGCCCGCACACGTCCGGCGTGTCGAGGCTGTGTGCAGGTCAGCCCGTCGTCGGCTTGTACGAGTACACCGACGTCGTCACCAGGCACGGCACCGGCGGTACGACCTCGGCGCGCAGCGTGCGCCGGTCGGTGTCGTAGTCGACGCCCTCCGTCTCGAAGGTGCCCGAGCAGATGCTCCGTTGCGGGACGGCGAACAGGCTCGTGACCTTGCCCGTGACGGGCTTGCCGTCGAGCGCGTGCTCCAGGTCCACCTGAAGGACGGGGCGGTCCTGGGGCCACAGCTCCTTCGACCCGTCGTTGGACGCACACACGAGGCGGGTCGCGGAGACGAAGTCACAGCCCTGGATGTCGCGCACCGGCTTGTCGAGCGAGATCTGACCGGCCTGGGGGAGCGCACCGCCGGTGGGCGGGGTCGAGGAGTTGAGGAGCGGGGCGGGGAAGACCTGGAGGCGGTTCTGGTCGCCCCACTCACCCGACACCAGCCACTGCTTGTCCGGCGAGACGGCCGCGAAGGAGTTGTTCAGCTTCTCGCCCGCGTCGAGCTTGTGCTCGTAGAGGTAGCGCTTCCCGCCGGGCGTCGTGACGGCGAACATCTTCGACTTCGCGTCGTCGCCGCCCTGATAGGCGTCGACGGTGTGGCCGTCGGCTATGTCCGGGTCGCCTATGTGGGTCCAGCCCTTCATCCGCAGGTCGAGCGGGACCGAGGCGAGACCCCGGTAGAGGAGGCTGCCGTCCGCGCGGCTCGCCAGGCCCTGGCTGCCGGTGAGGGAGTTGACGGACGAGACGCCGGATTCCTGCCAGCCGCCGGGCGATCTCGGTGCGCTGTCGGCCGACGCGCCGGTGCCGGTCGCCGTCGTGAGCGCGAGGGCGCCGAGCAGGGCGGCGGCTGCCTTCGCGGACGTCTTGAGGGGTGTCATCGGTGCGCTACCTCCGTGGGGGGTCGATCGCTGCCGGGCAATCGTACGTAACGTGACCTCTGTCCACGGGTGAGTTCTGACAGGTCGACAGGTCGACAGGTGCTCCGGTGGCTGTTGCGACATCTGCTCCGACATCTGCTCCGACAGAAGGTGGTTGAGACGTGAAGCTGGTCATTCTCGGTGGCGGCGGATTCCGCGTTCCGCTCGTGTACGGCGCGCTGCTCGGCGACCATGCCGAAGGCCGGGTCACCGAGGTCGTGCTGCACGACCTGGACGCGGGCCGGCTCGGCGCCGTCGCCCGAGTCCTCGCCGAGCAGGCGGAGGCGTCCGGGGTGCCGGACGCGCCCGCCGTCACGGCCACCACCGACCTCGACGAGGCCCTGCGAGGTGCGGACTTCGTCTTCTCCGCGATCCGGGTGGGAGGTCTCGAAGGGCGGGCGGCCGACGAGCGGGTGGCCCTTGCGGAGGGCGTACTCGGGCAGGAGACGGTCGGTGCGGGCGGTATCGCGTACGGCCTGCGGACCGTTCCCGTCGCCGTCGACATCGCCCGCCGCGTGCGGCGGCTCGCCCCCGACGCGTGGGTCATCAACTTCACCAACCCCGCGGGTCTGGTCACCGAGGCGATGTCCCGCCACATCGGCGACCGCGTCATCGGCATCTGCGACTCGCCGGTGGGCCTGGGCCGCCGCGTGGCCCGCATGCTGGGCGGCAACCCCGACGAGGCGTTCATCGATTATGTGGGCCTCAACCACCTGGGCTGGCTGCGGGGCCTGCGGATCGCGGGTCGCGACGAGCTGCCACGGCTCCTCGGCGACACGGAACTCCTCGGCTCGTTCGAGGAGGGCCGCCTCTTCGGCGCGGAGTGGCTCCAGTCCCTTGGCGCCATCCCGAACGAGTACTTGCACTACTACTACTTCAACCGCGAGGCGGTCCTGGCCTACCAGGAGGCGAAGCAGACGCGGGGCGCGTTCCTGCGGGACCAACAGGCGCGGTTCTACTCGGAGTTGGGTAAGCCAGGGGATAGCTCCTCGGCACTTGCGGCGTGGGACGCGACGCGGGCGGAACGTGAGGCCACGTACATGGCCGAGAACCGGGAGGCCGCGGGGGTCGGGGAGCGTGCGGCAGAGGATCTCGAGTCCGGCGGGTACGAGAAGGTCGCCCTCGCCCTGATGCGGGCGATCGCACGGGACGAGCGCACGACGCTGATCCTCAACGTCCGCAATCGCACGACCCTCGCGGCCCTGGACGCCGACGCGGTGATCGAGGTCCCGTGCTCCGTCGACGCCAACGGCGCCCATCCCATGTCCGTCGACCCGCTGCCGGGGCATGCGACGGGGCTGGTGTGCGGGGTGAAGGCGGTGGAGAGGGAGGTGCTCTCCGCTGCGGAGAGCGGCTCACGCACGACTGCGGTCAAGGCGTTCGCGCTGCATCCGCTGGTGGATTCGGTGGCGGTGGCGCGGCGGTTGGTGGAGGGGTACCGGGAGGTGCATCCGGGCCTGGGCTACTTGCGCTGATTCTGGCCGGGGGCCTGGCGCTTGTCCGTCTGTGGGTGCGGGGCTGCGCCGGTTGCCGTGCTCCGGGCGGAAATACCGGCACGTCCCCTTGCGAGCGCTGCCGGCTGCGGGGGCGTTGCGGTGCGGCGCCGGTATGTCCGTCCTCGCCATCCGCCACCGGACGCTCAACTGCTTCGGTTCGGGAGTGCCGCGAACCGTGCTCCGGGCGGAAATACCGGCACACCCCCTCGTGTCTCGATGCCGGCTGCGGGCCGTCGATGGTTTGGGATATGTACGGTCCGTCCTTCACCGAACCGGCTGTGAGGGAGTGGGCGCGGGGCTGCGATGATCAGCGGATGAGTCCCGTCATCTCCATCGGATCCGCTGCCTCCCGCCCCTGCACACTCGTCGTGTGCCGGGGCTGCTGCTGCGGTGACGCGCGCAAGCACCCCGGCATCGACCATGACTGGCAGCTGGCGCGGATGCGGGCCGCTGCCGCGGAGTCGGCAGGGAAGTTCGCGGTGCGTACGAGCGAGTGCCTCGGGCCCTGCGGGCAGGCGAACATCATCGTCGTACAGCCCTCGCGAGAAGGGCGCCGGAGAGGCGGCCGGGCCGTCTGGGTCGGCTTCGCCATGGACGACGAGTCCATCGACGACATACTCGCGTGGGCCGAGGCGGGCGGACCGGGCATCGCGGCGCCCGCGGCAGCGCTCACGCTGCAGGTGGTCGACCCCCGGAAGGCGTGAGCTTCAGGCCGCCGACTTCGAGCCTTCGAGGACCTTGTCGAGGAAGCCGTGCAGATTCGCCACGGTGCGTGCGTTCTGCTCCTCCAGGGTGAGGCTCTCCTCGAAGCGGCGGGCCAGCGCCGTGGTCCTCTTGCCTCGTACGTAGAGGGAGCAGGCGAGGTCCGCGCAGATATAGATGCCGACCGAGTTGCCCTGCCTGCCCGCCGGGCCGGAGAGGGGCGCCACGAGCAGCGTGATGCCGGAGCCGGACTGCGGGGTGACGCAGACCGAGCAGATGCTGGACTTGAGCAGGCTCTTGCGCGCGCCGGTCGAGGCGCGCAGCGCGATGCCCACGTACTTGCCGTCCCGCTCGGTCACGATGTAGCCGCGGTCCGGGGCCTTGGGGTCACGCCAGCCGAGGAAGTCCAGGTCGGACCAGGGCGTCTCCGGGAAGCCCGCAGGGAGAGTGAGCCTGCGGGCCTCGCCCTTGGAGCAGTTGACGAAGGCCGCGCGGATCTCTGACTCGCCGATAGGTTCCATGATCCGGAATTTACCAACGCAACCCCAAAACCGTCCTCCCCTTTTCCCCCGACCACCACGCCCCCGCACCCGGCATCGAGACGCAAGGGGACGTGCCGGTATTTCCGCCCGGAGCACGGTTCGCGGCACTCCCGAGCCGAAGTAACCAAGCGTCCACCGGCGGATGGCGAGGACGGACATACCGGCGCGGCCCCGCCCCCTAAGACGGGCAAGCACCGCACCGGAACAGCCCCGCAGTCGGCATCGAGACGCGAGGGGGTGTGCCGGTATTTCCGCCCGGAGCACGGCAACCGGCACTCCCCAGCCGAAGCCTCCAAGCGCCCACCGGCGGATGGCGAGGACGGACATACCGGCGCGCACCCGCCCCCACAGCCGGAGCAGCACCGCACCGGAACGCCCCCGCACCCGGCATCGAGACGCAAGGGGACGTGCCGGTATTTCCGCCCGGAGCACGGCTCGCGGCACTCCCCAGCCGAAGCAGTCGAGCGCCCACCAGCGGATGGCGAGGACGGACATACCGGCGCGGCCCCGCACCCACAGACGGAGCGCAGCCGAGCCGTACCCCCGGCACCGGGCAACGCCACCCGCCCCTCAGCCCACCGGCGCCCGCGCCCTCAAGAACCGCGTCCGGTAGCGCAACCGGAAGCCCAGCGACTCGTACAGCCGGATCGCATTCGTGTTCCGTGCCGACGTATGCAGGAACGCAGTCTCCCCACGGGCGCGGATGCCGTCGGCCACCGCCAGGACAAGGCGCGAGGCGAGGCCCTCACCCCGGTGGGCCGGGTCCGTGCAGACCGCGCTTATCTCCGTCCACCCCGGCGGACGCAACCGCTCCCCGGCCATGGCGACGAGAGCACCCCCGCGGCGTATGCCGAGGTACGTGCCGAGCTCGACCGTGCGCGGCAGGAAGGGACCGGGCTGCGTGCGCGCGACCAGATCCAGCATCTCCGGCACATCCTCCGCCCCGAGCCGCACAGCCTCCGGATCGGGCGCGGCAGCCACCCCCGCGTCCACCAACTGCACGCCCTCCGCGTCGAACATGAGCTCCCACTCCGCCGGCAGGTCCACCCGCACCCCGGCCAGCGGAACCTCCTCGCCGGGCCCGAAGAGCGCCGCGAGGTCCGCCCAGTCACCCGCCTCCGGAGCATCCGGCAGCCCCAGCCACGGCGACACGTCCAGCGGATACCGCACCACGCGCCCCCGCCGCTCGGCGAACCGCGCATGCGGCCCGTTCAACGCGGCGTACGCGGGGTTGTCCAGGGGGTGCGAGGGGTGCGAGGAGTGCGAGGAGTGCGAGGAGTGCGAGGAGTGCGAGGAGTGAGCAACCGAAAGGCCGGCATTGACGCCGCCGGCCCCCACACCGCCGGAGGCCGCGAGGCCAGCCCCCCTCACGCCCCCACCTCAATCACAACCTTGCCCCGCACATGCCCGCCCTCGACCGCACGCAACGCCTCATCGGCCCGCTCCAGCGGATACGTCGCCGACACCTCGGGCCGCAGCACCCCGTCGACGGCAAGCGCGGCCACCGCGTCCAGGACCTCACTCGTCCGCGCCCGCGCAACCGCCGCCCCGCCCAGCTCACCGACCGTCTCCTTGGCCGCGGCCGTGATCAGCTTCCCCTCACGGTCGGGGAGGAGGGCCGCCACCGCCACCAGATCCTCCCCGCCGACCAGATCGAAGACCGCGTCGACCCGACCGCCCGGCGCAGCCGCCCGCACCCGGTCCGCAAGGCCGGACGACGACGCGACATCCCGCCCCGCCGGCACATGCACCGCACCCAGCGACTCGACGAAGGACTTCTTGCCCGCGCTCGCCGTACCCACGACCCGCACCCCGTAGTGCCGCGCCAGCCGCGCCGCGGCCACGCCCACACCGCCACCGACCCCGGTGATCAGCAGCGTCGCCCCGGCCGGCAGAGCCAGCTGACGCACACCGTCGTACGCCGTCGCCGCCGCGACCGGCAGCGCCGCTGCCTCCGTGAAGGTCAGGCCCGCGGGCTTGCGGGCGGTGAGGGAGACGGGCAGGAGGGTGTGCTCGGCGTAGCCGCCGGTGTCCGGGTTGCCGAACACCTCGTCGCCGACCGCGAACCCCTCGACGCCCGCGCCGACCGCCTCGATCACGCCGGCGACCTCGCTGCCGAGCACCTCGGGGAACTCGGCGGGCGGTGCCCCCGGCCTCCGCTTGCCCGCCCGCAGCTTCCAGTCGACCGGGTTGACCCCTGCCGCCCGCACCGCGACCAGGAGCTGGCCAGGGCCGGGCTCCGGCGGGTCCTGGTCGACGAAGGCTTCCACTTCTGGGCCGCCGAACCGGGTGGATACGTACGCGTTGGACATGTGCTCCCTCGCTTCGAGCCGTGAACCGAACCTTGAACCGAGCCGTGAATCCAGCCGTCACCCAGAAATCGATGTGGGTGTCACCTTGGACGACCGCCATGATCGCCCTGCTATTCCCCGTACGCCGCAGCGTTCACGAGCTCGCAATGACCGGCTCGGGTGAGGGCGAGTGGGGGCGGGTGAGGGCAGTTGAGGGCGCGCCACGAGCCGCCCGGCCAAAACTGAACGACCAACAAAGTTTTGCTGACACGAGCCTTGACCTTAAGTGTTCAACCAATCAAGACTCAGGCCCCGTAATACCGCACTGGCGCGGATGACGCATTCAGCTCTTGGCGTCGTCGACCCAGTTCGGCATGCCCAGAGCCGCGTTCGGAGGCCATTTCGCCATGCCTGCCACCACACGTCGTGAACTCATGAAGCAACTGGGCGGCACCGCAGCCGCCTTCGCCTTTGTGGCCGCCGCCGGCCCGATCGCCGCGGCGACGCCCGCCGCGGCAGCCGAGGCCGCCCAAGGCACCGGAGCCGCAACCTCCCCGGGCGCGGCCGCCGCCACGCGCCGCGTCCGGGGGCTCGTCGCCCGTCTGACCCTGGACGAGAAGATCAGCCTCGTCCACGGCGCCACCGACCCGCGGAGACTGGGACAGGCGGGATACCTGCCGGGCATCAAACGCCTGGGCATACCGGAGCTGCGGCTGAGCGACGGCCCCGCGGGCGTGAACGTCACCGAGTCCGCGACCGGCCTCCCGCCGGTCGCCACCCTCGGCTCCTCCTTCAACCTCGAACTCGCCCGCGAGTACGGCGAGGTCATGGGCCGCGAAGGCCGCACCCTGGACATGGACGTGCTGCTCGCCCCGCAGATCGAGCTCTCCCGCACGCCCTTCTTCAGCCGCAACAAGGACCAGTCCGGCGAGGACCCCTACCTCAACGGCCTGATCGGCGCCGCCCAGGTCGAGGGCGTCCAGGCGCAGGGCATGCTCGCCCAGGCCAAGCACTTCCTCGCCAACAACCAGCGCCTGCACGAGTTCGACCGCGAGAAGCCGGAGAACTCGTACGACTTCGTCGTCGACGACCGGACCCTGCACGAGCTGTACCTGCCCGCCTTCGAGGCCGTCGTCCGCGCCGGAGTCGCCTCCGTCATGTCGGCGTACAACCACCTCAACGGCACGTGGAACTCCGAGCAGAGCACCACCCTCACCGGCATCCTGCGCGGCGAACTCGGCTTCAAGGGCTTTGTCACCTCCGACTGGGGCGCCACCCACTCCACGGCCGCGCTCGAAGCCGGGCAGGACATGCAGATGTGGGACGGCTCTTTCTACGGGGAGCCGCTGAAGAAGGCCATCAAAGACGGCTCCATCCCCGAGTCCGCCCTGGACACCGCCGTCTCCCGCATCCTCGGCCGGTACGACGCCTTCGGCATGCTCGACGGCAGCCGCGTCCCCGCCCGCAAGAAGATCGACGTCAGGGCCGGCGCCCGCGTCGCCCGCGAAGTCGCCGTACAGGGCGCCGTGTTGCTCGCCAACGACGGCGGGCTCCCGCTGTCGCACACCGCGCTGCGCGACCTCGCCCTCATCGGCCCGACCGCGGGCCAGGTCGCCACATCGGTCTCGGGCGAGCGTGCGTACGGCTTCGAGGACCGCCTGGTCAGCCCGCTCGACGCACTGCGCCGCAGCACGAAGCGGAAGATCGCCTACGAGGTCGGCGTGGACCTCACGGGCACGGCAGTGCCCGCGTCAGCGTTCCCCAAGGGCCTGACGCGCAAGAGCGGCAGCGCGGGCACCCCCGCCCCTACGGACAGGACGGTCGACTTCGTCGGCGACAAGGCCCTCCCCGTCGGTACGACGGCCGAGTGGACCGGCACCTTCGTGCCGCCCACCACGGGCGAGTACGCGCTCAAGATCCAGGGCTGGGGCGCGGCGGTCTCGCTGAGCCTCGACGGCAAGGAGCTGACGACCGCGGCGGGCGCCCGCGACAGCTTCGCCCGCAAGTGGTCCTCGATCGTCCCGACCACCGACGGCCTCGACAACGGCCAGGCCGACCCCGTCGAGCTCACCGGCGGCAAGTCCTACCAGGTCGTCGTCAAGGCCACGGGCTGGGCCGCCACCATCGACGGACGCGGTCCGGTCCAGGTGCGGTTCGCCTGGGTGACACCGCAGCAGCGCGCCGCTTCGATCACTGCGGCGGCGAAGCTGGCCCGGCGCGTGCACACCCCGGTCGTCTTCGCCTTCAACGGCTCGGGCGGCTCGGTGGGCGGTGGCGGCGACTTCACCACGCTGACGCTCCCCGCCCACCAGGACGAACTGATCACGGCGGTCGCCGGGGCCAACCCGCGCACGGTCGTCGTCCTGACCACCGGCTGCCCGGCGACCATGCCCTGGCGCCGCGAGGTCGGCACGATCCTGCACACCGGTTACGTCGGCCAGGAGGGCGGCTGGTCCACCGCCGATCTCCTCACCGGCCGCGCGAACCCGGGCGGCAAGGCCACGGTGACCTGGCCCAAGAAGGACACGGACCATCCCACCCTGGACCCGGCCCACCCCGAGCGCTACTACGGCGTCGACGGAGTGGTCACGTACAGCGAGGGCATCTTCACCGGCTACCGCGGCTTCGACAAGGCGGGCATCGAACCCCTCTTCCCCTTCGGACACGGCCTGTCCTACACGGAGTTCGGCTACCGCAACCTGTCCGTGCGCCGGGCGGGCGAGGGCTACGAGGTGTCGTTCACGGTGACCAACAGGGGGCGACGCACGGGCGCGGAAGTCCCGCAGGTTTATGTGGGTGCGCCGCGCGGTGCCGGTGTCGAGATGGCCCCGAAGACGCTGGCCGCCTTCGACCGCGTCGAACTCCGCGCGGGGGAGTCGCGGCGGATCACGGTGCGGGTCGCCGAGCGGCAGCTGTCGTACTGGGACACCGACCGCGGCCGCTGGGTGCGCCCCGAGGGGCGGCGCGCGGTGTACGTCGGTTCGTCGTCGCGCGACATCCGGCTGACGGGAGTGGCGCGCTAGAGGGCGGCAGGGAGACCCACGTCACCTGGGTGCGTGTCACAACTCGCGGGGCTGTCTCGTCCAAGAGACGTAACCAGTACCGACGAGACGTAACCAGTACGGACGACACAGGAGTGCATCATGGAAGCTCGGTTGAACCCGATGGCGAGCCCGGTCGCGGCCAAGGCACTGAAGCACATCGTCGCCGCGGGCAAGGCGCTCGGCGAGTCGACCCTGCCGGACGCGACGCGCCAGCTGGTGATGCTCCGTGCCAGCCAGATCAACGGCTGCGCCGGATGCATCGACATGCACACCAAGGACGCCGCGCACGCGGGGGAGACCTCGGTTCGCCTCAACCTGGTCGCCGCCTGGCGCGAGGCCACGGTGTTCACCGAGGCCGAGCGCGCCGCACTTGAGGTGACGGAGGAGGGCACGCGCATCGCGGACGCGGCCGGCGGAGTCTCCGACGAGGTGTGGGCGAACGCCGCCAAGCACTACGACGAGGACCAGCTCGCCGCCCTGATCACCCAGATCGCCGTCATCAACGCCTTCAACCGCCTCAACGTCATCAACCGGCAGCCCGCGGGCGACTACCGGGTCGGCCAGTTCGACTGACGCGACCGTCTAGGGCCGCCGCTTCCCTTCGGCCGGCTCGTCCAGGCCCTTGCCGTCCACGGTGAGGGCCCGGGTGAGCCGGTCCAGGTGGGCGCGGTACAGCCCGACGAAGTCCAGGCGCCCTTCGGCGACGGCCCACTGGACCTGCAGTCCGTCGGAGACGGCGAGGATCTCGCGGGCGATGCCCTCCGGGTCGATGTCCGACCTCAACTGCCCTGCTTCGACCGAGCGTTGAAGCGCGGAGGCGAGGAAGTGCGCGACGCGTTCGTACCGTTCGGCGAAGTAGGTGTGCGCCGGGTGCGCGGGGTCGCCCGCCTCCGCCGACAGCTTCGTGTAGAGCTGGATGAGCCCCGGCTGGGTGAGGTTGTACGTGGCCAGCGCGAGCACCTCGCGGAACAGCGCGCGCACGTCGTCGCCGGAGTCACCCCCTGAGTCGGGACCGAGCCGTCCGAACGTACGGACCGTGCGTTCCTCGCGGGCTTCGAGGACCGCCATCAGGAGGCGCTGCTTCGACCCGAAGTGATGGGTGATGACGGTGGCGGACGTATCGGCCTCCGCGGCGATCTTCGCCAGTGAGGAGTTCAGATAGCCCGCCTTGGCGAAGAGCACGAGAGCGGCGTCGATGATGGCCGCTCTGCGGGAGTCGGCGGCGGCGTACTGCCCGCTCGGGCGGTGGCGGGGGGTGTGCTGCTCCATGGGGGCAGACTACGTTTCCCCGGCCCCACCATCTGTTTATCCGGCCCCACCACCTGTTACCAAGGCCCCGCCGTCCCCGCTTCAGCCCGGCTGCCGCTACTTCAGCCCTCGGTACAGCGCCCCCACCAGATGCACGCTCCGCAGATCCTCCCCGGAGGTCCCGCCGCCCATCCGGTTCATCGCGTACGCGTAGGAGACCCGGTTCTCGGGGTCGGCGAACGCGTAGGACCCGCCCGCGCCACCGTGCCCGAACGCCCGCGGGTTGGGTCCGGCCTGCCCGTAGCGGTTCAGCATGTAGCCGAGCCCCCAGTCCCACTTCTCGCCCCACTCCGTCCCCGCGGCGAGCACCAGGTCGGGCTCGTCGGGTTCGCCCTGCCGGGTCCGCAGGCGCTCCACCGCCGTGGGGCTCGGGAGTTCCCCGCCGCCGAGCGCGGCGTACACCTTCGCCAGACCCCGCGCCGACGCGTGCCCGTTGGCCGCGGGGATCTCGGCGCAGCGATAGGCGGCACTGTTCACGTTGCCGACGGGCAGGTACTGCAGGGCGAGCGTGACGACGGCCATGGGGTGCTCGTCGATCGAGCCCACCGGCGGCTCCGGCGGGGGAGCCGAGCCGAGCGCGCTGCGCGGGCCGTCCGAGGCGATCGGCCTCGCCATGTCCGCGCACCGGCCGTGCTCGCTCTCCGGAGTGCCCACGAAGACATCGGCGTCCAGCGGCCCCGTGACCTCGCTGCGCAGGAACGTACCGAGCGAGACCCCCGTGATCCGCCGCACGACCTCACCGACCAGATAGCCGAAGCTCAGCGCGTGGTACCCCTGCGCCGTTCCGGGCTTCCACCACGGCGCTGTCGCGGCCAGCGCCCCGCAGACCTTCTCCCAGTCGTAGAGGTCCTCCGGCGTCATGGGCTCGCTCGGCGCGATCACTCCGGAGCGATGGCTCAGGAGCCAGCGCACGGGGATGTCCGCCTTCCCTTCCGCGGCGAACTCCGGCCAGTAACGGGCGACCGGCGCGTCCAGGTCGAGTTCGCCCCGGTCGGCGAGCAGATGCGCGCACAGCGCCGTCATCCCCTTGGTCGTGGAGTAGACGTTCACCAGCGAATCGGGCTGCCACGCGCGCGTGCCCTTCTTGTCCGCGTCACCGCCCCACAGATCGACGACGAACTCCCCGTCGACCGTGGCCGCGACGGACGCCCCGAGATCGCCCCGCTCGACGAAGTTCCGCTCGAACTCCTCGCGTACGCCCTCGAAACCGGGAGCACAGGTGCCGTGGATGCGTGCGGTCATGACTCTCCTCGATCGCTGGAAGCGCCGGCCCGCCACATCCTCGCTCATGGTTGCCCGCGGCACCTAGAGTGCGGCGGCAGAAGTCGGCAGAGGGCAGCCTTGGATTCGGCAGAGGAGAGCCTCTGAAGAGAAGGTCGGAGGAGAAAAAGAAGAGGCAAGGAGGTGTTCCCACTCCTTGCCACTCTTAATTTATAGCGCACGGGGGGCCTTGCGGCAAGGCCCGGGTCTTGCCGCACAATCGCAGGCCAAAGCCACTGCCTGCGGAAACAGGAGATCCACTAAGTGCCTGCGTTGCTGTCTGCGTTCGACCTTCCCGCCAACCTCGCCGCCAAGGCCGACCCGACGCTGATCGCCCACGACGAGAAGCACTTCGCGGCCATCGCCCAGAGCCTCGAGCAGACGATCGCCGAGGTGACGGAGCGTCTCGACGTCCAGCGCAAGGCGCCCGGCGGCATCGGCCGCGATGCGATGGACCGGGACCTGGAGATCCACCGCCTGACCGGCCGCCTGCGCGCCCTGAGCCGCTTCGGCCTCGACCTGTGCCTCGGGCACATCGTCACCGAGGACGACCCCGAGCCCGTGTACATCGGGCGGCTCGGCCTCACCGACAGCGAGGGGCGCCGGCTGCTGCTCGACTGGCGCGCGCCCGCGGCCGAGCCGTTCTTCGCGGCGACCCACGCCGACCCGATGGGCCTGGCAAGCCGCCGCAGATACCGCTGGACCCGCGGCCGTATCAGCGACTACTGGGACGAGGTGTTCACCGCCGACGGGCTCGAAGGGCACGCGGCGCTCGACGACCAGTCCGCCTTCATCGCCAGCCTGGGCGGCAACCGGTCGTCGCAGATGCGTGACGTGCTCTCCACCATCCAGGCCGACCAGGACGCCATCATCCGGGCGGGCTCCCGCGGCGCTCTCGTCGTCGACGGCGGCCCCGGCACCGGCAAGACCGTCGTCGCCCTGCACCGTTCCGCCTACCTCCTCTACTCCGACCCGCGCCTCGGCCACAGCAGGGGCGGCGTGCTGTTCGTCGGCCCGCACCGGCCCTACCTGAACTACGTCGCCGACGTCCTGCCCAGCCTCGGTGAGGAGGGCGTGCAGACCTGCATCCTCCAGGATCTCGTCGACGAGGGAGCCGACGCGGTGGCCGAGGCCGACCCGGAGGTGGCCCGTCTGAAGTCGTCCGCGGACATGGTCAAGGCGATCGAGACGGCCGTCAGGTTCTACGAGGAGCCGCCCGCCAAGGGAATGACGGTCTCGACCGACTGGGCCGACGTCCGGCTGAGCGCCGATGACTGGGCCGAGGCGTTCGAAGCGGCGGGACACGGCATCCCGCACAACGAGGCGCGCGAGCAGATCTGGGAGGAACTCGTCGCGATCCTCCTGGACAAGATCGACGGCGACGTTCCCGGCGAGCTCTTCGAGAGGTCGCTGCGGCACGACGAGGAGCTCGTCACCACCCTGCACCGCGCGTGGCCGCTGCTCGAAGCGGCGGACCTCGTGTCGGACCTGTGGTCGAACTCCGCCTACCTGCGGATGTGCGCGCCCTGGCTCACCACGGACGAGGTGCGAGAGCTCATGCGCAAGGACGCGCCTCAGGCTTGGACGGTGTCCGATCTGCCGCTCCTGGACGCGGCACGCCAGCGCCTCGGCGACCCGGAGGCGGCCCGACGGAAGCGTCGCCATGATGCTGTCCTCGCCGCCCAGCGCGAGCAGATGGCGCAGGTCGTCGACAACCTGATCGACGCCGCGTCCGCATCCGGCGCCGACGGCGACGACGGTGAGGGTCTGGTGACGATGTTGCGCGGTCAGGACGCCAAGGTCAGCCTGGTCGACGAGTCCGAGCTGCCGCCCGCGGCCCCGGACCGGCTCGCGGGGCCGTTCGCGCACGTCGTCGTGGACGAGGCGCAGGAGCTGACCGACGCGGAGTGGCAGATGCTGCTCCTTCGCTGCCCGTCGCGGAGCTTCACCATCGTCGGGGACCGGGCCCAGGCCAGGCACGGGTTCACGGAGTCGTGGCAGGAGCGTCTTGAGCGGGTCGGGCTCGACCGCGTCGGTGTGGGGTCCCTGAGCATCAACTACCGGACGCCGGAAGAGGTCATGACGCAGGCCGAGCCGGTCATCCGGGCCGCACTGCCGGACGCCAATGTGCCGACTTCCATCCGCAGCAGCGGTATCCCCGTCGTACACGGGCCGGTGACGGAGCTGGACCCGGTCCTCGACGAGTGGCTCGCCGCCAATGCCGACGGGATCGCCTGCGTGATCGGAGACCCCGCCTTCGCGGCGACGGAGCGCGTGCGGTCGCTGACCCCGGAGCTGGCGAAGGGGCTTGAGTTCGACCTGGTCGTCCTCGTCGACCCCGACAACTTCGGCGAAGGGATCGAGGGAGCGGTCGACCGCTATGTGGCGATGACGCGGGCGACCCGGCAACTGGTCGTCCTCACGAGCTGAACGGCGGTATGCCGGACGGCGGTGTGGGGGCAGGAGAAGGCGCAAGCCTGGCATGTCGCAACATATGTGCCCGGTACGGCACTTAATGCCTCATAGGGTCGGGCTTGTGTCTTGCCCGCCAAGGGTTGGACTTCTCTTCACGTCCAGGTCACAGGCCCTTCCCTGATCCTTGCTCCCCTTGACACACTGCACCCGCTCACGTCCCCCACACCACAACACGAGGTCGAATCCACTCATGCCAGAACTCAATCGGCGCCGGTTCATGCAACTCGCCGGCGGCACCGCAGCCTTCGCGACGCTCTCGCAGAGCATCGCCCGCGCCGCCGCCCTGCCCGCACAGCGCCGCTCCGGCTCCATCGAGGACGTCGAGCACGTGGTCGTCCTGATGCAGGAGAACCGTTCCTTCGACCACTATTTCGGCACCATGAAGGGCGTGCGCGGCTTCGGTGATCCGCGTCCCGTGACCCTGCCCAGCGGGAAACCCGTCTGGAACCAGTCGGGCGGCGGCAAGGAGGTGCTGCCCTTCCATCCGGACGCCGAAGACCTGGGCATGCAGTTCATCGCGGGCCTCGACCACGACTGGGCGGGCGGCCACAGCGCCTTCAGCAACGGCAAGTACGACAACTGGATCGCCGCCAAGTCCGAGCGGACGATGGCCTACCTGACGCGCGACGACATCCCGTTCCACTACGCCCTTGCCGACGCGTTCACCGTCTGCGACGACTACCACTGTTCGTTCATGGGGGCCACCGACCCCAACCGCTACTACATGCTGTCCGGCCACGTCGGCAACGACGGCAAGGGCGGCGGCCCGGTCCTCGGCAACCAGGAGGCGGGTTACGACTGGACGACGTATGCCGAGCGCCTGGAGCAGGCCGGGGTCTCCTGGAAGGTCTACCAGGACATCGGCGACGGCCTGGACGCGGCCGGACACTGGGGCTGGATAGACGACGCCTACCGCGGGAACTACGGCGACAACTCGCTGCTCTACTTCAACAAGTACCGCAACGCCAAGCCCGGCGACCCCCTCTACGACAAGGCGCGCACCGGCACGAACGCCAAGGCGGGCGACGGCTACTTCGACATCCTGAAGGCCGACGTGAAGGCCGGCAAGCTGCCGCAGGTCTCCTACATCGCCGCACCCGAGGCGTTCTGCGAGCACCCTAACTGGCCGGTGAACTACGGCGCCTGGTACATCGCGCAGGTCCTGGACGCGCTCACCTCCAACCCCGAGGTGTGGGCCAAGACGGCGCTGTTCATCACCTACGACGAGAACGACGGCTACTTCGACCACGTCGTCCCGCCGTACGTGCCCAAGGACGCGAATCAGGGCCTGTCCACCGTCGACACGAAGCTCGACTACTTCCCCGGCGACGCCAAGTACGCCGCCGGACACTACGGCCTCGGGCAGCGCGTCCCGATGGTTGTCGTCTCGCCGTGGAGCACCGGCGGTTACGTGAACTCCGAGGTCTTCGACCACACGTCGATCATCCGGTTCATGGAGACGCGCTTCGGCGTGCGGGAGCCCAACATCTCGCCGTGGCGGCGCGCCATCTGCGGCGACCTGACCTCCGCTTTCGACTTCAGCGGCAAGGACATGGACCCCGACGAGATGCCGGACACCTCCGCCTACGAGCCGCCGGACAAGGAGCGCCACCCCGACTACGTGCCCAAGGCGCCCGCGAAGGCCAGCCTTCCCAAGCAGGAGTCCGGCTCCCGGCCCGCGCGGCCGCTGGCGTACGCCCCGCTGGTGGACGGAAAGGCGGCGCCCGCCGACGGCAAGTTCACGCTCACCTTCAGCGGCGGCGACGCGGCCGGCGCCTGCTTCCAGGTCCGCTCGAACAACCGCACCGACGGCCCCTGGACGTACACCACGGAGGCGGGCAAGCAGATCTCCGACACCTGGAACACGAAGTACTCGAAGGACGCGTACGACCTGTCGGTGTTCGGCCCGAACGGCTTCCTGCGTGTCTTCAAGGGACCCGGCAAGACCGCGGGACCCGAGGTCACCGCCCGCCACGACAAGACCACGGGCAACCTCAAGCTGACCCTGAAGAACACGGGCGGCGCCGACGTCAACCTCAGCGTGTCCAACGCCTACGGAGGCGGCGCCCAGACGTTCAAGGTGAAGGCGGGCGGCACCGTCCAGCACACCGTCGACCTGAAGACGAGCAAGCGCTGGTACGACGTGACGGTGAAGTCCGACGCGGACGGCACCTTCCTGCGGCGCTTCGCCGGGCACGTGGAGAACGGCCGGGCCGGGGTCAGCGACCCGGCGATCGCCACCGCCTGACCTGACGGTGTGACCGCCTGACCGTGTGACGCGGCCGTCGCCGGACTACAGTTCCGGCGGCGGCCCCCACGCACCCAGGTCGGGGCGCCCCCAGGGCAGTCCCGTCCGCTCGCAGGCGAGCCGCAACTCCTCGGGATCGGGCACGTTCAGGCTCTCCTTGCGGATGACCTGGCCCGTCGGCGACCAGACGAGGAGCGTCTCGACGCCGTCGTCGTGGTCGTCGACGCCCACACCGCCGATCGTCTGCCGCGCGTGCTGCCACTCGGCCTTGCCCTGACCGCCGTTGGCCGCCATCCGGATGCCCTGCCCGCCGAGGACGAGCGCGGGGCGGCGCCGGTCGTACACCCACCCGCCGAGCGCGCCGACGGCAGCGCCCGCGGGAACACCCCAGGCCGCCCAGCTCAGGCCGCTGTCGAAGAGATAGCGCAGCTTGAAGGCGAGCACACCCATGACGACGACACCGGCCACCACACCGGCGATGTAGTACCACTTGCGGGTCCCGCCCGGCATGCCCACGGTCACTTCGGAGGCGGGCGCGGCGGCTGCCGCTGCTGCCGCCGGGGGAGCGGGCGGTGCGTACGCGGGACGGTCGGAAGCCGGCTGGGCCGAAGGCGCCGAGAGGCCCGCGAACGCCGCCGACTCGTACGCGTCACGTTCCGGATCGCTCACCGGATAGCCCAACGCCCTTGCCTGGTCGCGCAGTTCACTGCGCGACACCCGCAGTGCGCCGAGCGGCGCGTGCAGCAGTTCCTCGCCCTGTGTGTCCCGCAGCCGCAGCCACGGGTGCCCGGACCGGGTGTGCAGTTCAAGGCCGCCGATCTCCGTGCGCGGGATGCGGATCGCGCCGTGCTCGCCCTCCCAGCCCACGTGCTCGACGCCGAGCGTGAAGCGTGCCTCCGGCAGCATCCGGTGCGGCAGGAAGTCCGGGTCCACGTCGTAGGCGTTGCTGCGCGGCTGGTCCTGGATGACGCGGTAGCCGCGGGAGCGGAGCACGGCGAGCAGTTCGTCCGGCGGGATGTCGCCCGAGTACGAGGTGCCGATCAGGGCCAGGTCGTGGCCGTAGAACTGCATGATGAGCGAGACGCTGACCTTGCCGTCGCCACTCTCGCGGGTGAGTTCCGTGGGGACGATGCCGGCGATCGCGGACGCGGGCAGCTCGGTCGTGCCGAACCACGGGTCGCGTGCGGTGACGCCCTGCGGGCTGACGGTCCAGTGCGCGGGCGGGGTGCGCAGGACACGGTAGAAGGACCCCGCGGCCCACACGAGAACCACCGTGGAGAGCGAGGCGATCAGGGCCACGCGCCCCTCGATGCTGTCGTCCGACGGCACAAGGACCGTCCCGAGACCGACGAGTCCCACCACGCAGAAGCCGATCCGCCGGCCCAGCCTGCGCGAGCGGACCTCGGGTTCGGGCCGGGAGAGCTCGACCGGGCCGACCGCCTGCGCGGGCAGCGGACCCTCGGCCGCTGCCGCGAGCAGCGCCGCCTCGCGCCGGGAGAAGCCCGCCTCACGGGCGGCCGCGTTGCCCTCCGGTTCGCCGGGCCCGTCGAAGAGCCGCAGCGGGGCGCCGAGCCGCCGGGTGGTGGCCCAGAAGGGGAACATGGCGATGGCCATGTCCTCCAGGCCCATCGCGCAGAGGTTGCCGACCTTCGTCGAGCCGTAGTCGGTGGGCGCGCGCACTTCGAGGGTCATCGCGCTGAGCAGCAGGGGGTGCTCCCGCGAGAAGGGGTACGTCGCCGTGGCCCGGCCGCCGCGCAGCCGCTGCAGGCCCGCGCCGCTCAACCGCCAGACCGTACGGGGGCTCAGGCGCGGCCAGGCGGCGCCGAGCAGCCAGCCGAGCAGGGCGGCGGCGAGCGGGACCAGCGTACGGACGAGGGCGTCGGCGGCACTCACATAGGCGAGCACGCCCGCGACGACACCGGTCAGCGGCGGCATCCACCAAGGCGCGAAGACGGACCGCGGCCGGTTCGACTCGATGAACGGACCCGCGACCCGGCCCGCCGCATCCTGCCGCGCCGTCGAAGCGCGTGCTGATTCCATTGTCATGCCCTCCCCGAGATCCGCCCGAGCCTCCCGCCGAAAACGGGAGGCCGTCAAATCCCCCGCACGCTTAGCATGCGGAGGCATGAGCTTCCCCCATCGCACGAGCACGGACGGCGTCCCCGACAAGCCTGTTCTCGACGGGCTCGAGGAGAAATGGTCGCGGCGATGGGACGAGTCGGGCGTATACGCCTTCGACCGGTCGAGGACACGTGCCGAGATCTTCTCCGTCGACACCCCGCCGCCCACGGTCAGCGGCTCCCTGCACGTCGGGCACGTCTTCTCGTACACCCACACCGACGCCGTCGCGCGCTATCAGCGCATGCGCGGCAAGGAAGTCTTCTACCCGATGGGCTGGGACGACAACGGCCTGCCGACCGAACGCCGTGTCCAGATCCACTTCGGCGTGCGCTGCGATCCGGCGCTCCCGTACGACCCGTCGTTCGAGCCACCGGAATCACCGGCGGGCCGACTGCCCGTCTCCAGGCGGAACTTCATCGAACTGTGCGAGCGCCTGACCGTCGAGGACGAGAAGGCCTTCGAGGAGCTGTGGAGGACGCTCGGCCTCTCCGTCGACTGGTCGCACACGTACCGCACGATCGGCACGGAAGCCCGCGCCACCGCGCAGCTGGCCTTCCTCAACAACCTGGCGCGCGGCGAGGCGTACATCGCCGAAGCCCCCACGCTGTGGGACATCACCTACCGCACGGCCGTCGCGCAGGCCGAACTGGAGGACAGGGAGCGCCCCGGCGCCTACCACCGGCTCACCTTCCACGGCCCCGGCGGACGGCCGGTCGCGATCGACACGACCAGGCCCGAACTGCTCCCGGCCTGCGTCGCCCTGGTCGTCCACCCCGACGACGAACGCCACAGGGACCTGATCGGCGCCACGGTCCGTACCCCGCTCTTCGGCGTCGACGTGCCCGTCGTGGCCCACCGTGCCGCGGTCCCGGACAAGGGCACGGGGATCGCGATGATCTGCACGTTCGGCGATACGGCCGACGTCACCTGGTGGCGCGAGCTGCGGCTCGCCACGCGCCCGGTGATCGGCTGGGACGGCCGCTTCCTCGCGCAGCCGCCGAGCGGGATCGAGACTCCGGAGGCGGTCGCGGCGTACGCGAAGCTGGCGGGCGCCACGGCGCACACCGCGCGGGAGCGTGTCGTGGAGCTGCTGCGGGCGAGCGGTGAAATGGAGAGCGAGCCGCGGCCCGTCACGCACGCCGTGAAGTTCTACGAGAAGGGCGAGCGGCCCCTGGAGATCGTCACCACCCGGCAGTGGTACCTGCGCAACGGCGGCCGCGACGAGCGGCTGCGCGACGAACTGATGGCGCGCGGCGGCGAGCTGTCCTGGCATCCGCCGCACATGCGGGTGCGCTACGAGAACTGGGTCGGCGGCCTGAACGGCGACTGGCTCGTCAGCCGCCAGCGCTTCTTCGGTGTGCCGATCCCGGTCTGGTACCCGCTGGACGGCCACGGCGAGCCGGACTACGACCGGCCGATCGTCCCTGACGCGTCCGCCCTGCCCGTCGACCCGAGCGCGGAGGCGCCGCCCGGATACGAGGACGACCGGCGCGGGGCGCCGCACGGCTTCACGGGCGACCCGGACGTCATGGACACCTGGGCCACCTCCTCGCTCACCCCGCAGATCGCGGGCGGCTGGCGCTCCGACCCGGATCTGTTCGCGCGGGTCTTCCCCATGGACGTCCGCCCGCAGGCGCACGAGATCATCCGCACCTGGCTGTTCTCGACGGTGGTGCGCGCCCACGCCGAGCAGGGGGAGCTGCCGTGGCGGCATGCCGCGATCTCCGGCTGGATCCTCGATCCCTTCCGCAAGAAGATGTCGAAGACCAAGGCGAACGTGGTCACACCGGGAGACCTGCTCGAGCGGCACGGATCGGACGCGGTCCGCTACTGGGCGGCGAGCGGGCGGCCCGGCACGGACACGGCGTTCGACGTCGGGCAGATGAAGGTCGGCCGCCGCCTGGCCATGAAGGTCCTCAACGTGGGCAAGTTCGTGCTGAGCCTGAGTGGGGCGGGGGCCCACGCTCCGGTCACCGAGCCGCTCGACCTGGCGGTCCTCGCCGAACTCGCCGCGACGGTCGAGGAGGCGACGGCGGCCTTCGACGACTTCGACTACGCGCGGGCCCTCGAACGCACGGAGCGGTTCTTCTGGCGCTTCTGCGACGACTACGTGGAGCTGGTGAAGGCGCGGGCGTACGGCGACGAAGGCCACGGCGACGAAGGCGGGGGCGCCGGAACGGAGTCGGCGCGCGCGACGCTGCGGACCGTCCTCGACGCGCTGCTCCGGCTGCTCGCGCCGGTCCTTCCCTTCGTGGCGGAGGAGGTGTGGTCCTGGTACGCGCCGGGCTCGGTCCACCGCGCGGCCTGGCCCGTCCCGCGGGTTCCCGCCGGCGCGGACGCCGCGGTCCTCGCGACGGCCTCGGAGGCCATCGCGGCGATCCGCAGGGCGAAGTCGGAGGCACGGTTGTCCATGCGGGCTCAGGTGGCCGGGGTGGTCGTCTCGGGGCCGCGCGCGAGCCTGGACCGATTCGAGCTCGCGCGGGCCGACGTGCGGGCGGCCGGGCGGGTCGGGACGGTGGAACTGAGGGAGGCGGAGGCGCCGTTGGGGATCGAGGTCCGGCTGTAGGCGCGACCCGTACGGCGTCTGCGCGGGAGCCGTCCGGTGAGGCCGACATCACAGGTCCCGCCAAACGCTGGCGAACCGCCCGACCCATCGGGGTAGTGTGCGCGGGTGACAACGCATTCGAACACTCCTGCAGGCTGGTATCCGGACCCCCAGGGCGCACCCCAGCTGCTGCGCTGGTGGGACGGTTCCCAGTGGACCCAGCACACCAGCCCGGACCAGCAGGCAGGCGGCCAGGCCGCGCAGGCCCAGCAGGTCCCGCAGCAGGCCACGGCGGCTCAGGCCGCCCAGCCGCAGCAGGCCCAGCAGCAGGCGCAGGCCCCGTACGGCGGCCAGCAGCAGGCTCAATACGGCCAGCAGCAAGGGCAGTTCGGCCAGCAGCAGGCCCCGCAGCAGGCCCAGTACGGTCACCCCCAGCAGGCGGCCCCGCAGGCCGATCCGGCCAAGGTGCAGCGCCAGGTCCAGCAGCAGGCGGGCGTCGCGACCACGGCCCAGGGCGGCGGCACGCTCTTCACCGAGCCGGTCCTCGTGGTGAACCAGAAGGCCAAGCTCATCGAGCTGACCAACGAGTACAGCGTCATGGACCAGTCGGGCAACACGCTCGGCTCCGTCGTCCAGGTCGGTCAGAGCACGCTCAAGAAGGTCGCGCGCTTCGTCTCCAGCGTCGACCAGTTCATGACGCACAAGCTCGAGATCCGCGACGCGTACGGCCAGCCGGTGCTGCACCTGACCCGGCCCCGCAAGTTCGTGAAGTCGCGGGTCATCGTCGAGCGCGCCGACGGCCAGCCGATCGGTGAGATCGTCCAGCAGAACATGATCGGGAAGATCAACTTCGCAATCATGGTCAACGGCCAGCAGGCCGGCGCGATCAAGGCGGAGAACTGGCGCGCCTGGAACTTCTCGATCGTCGACCACGCGGACAACGAGGTCGCCCGGATCACGAAGACCTGGGAGGGCCTCGCCAAGACGATGTTCACGACCGCGGACAACTACGTCCTGCAGATCCATTACCAACTGCCCGAGCCGCTCCTCAGCCTCGTGGTGGCGACCGCGCTGACCGTTGACACGGCTTTGAAGCAGGACTCGCGCGGCTTCGGATGAGGTTTTTCCTCACGGAAGCGGGCCTCGGCACCCTGGGTTCAGGGGGCCGGGGCCCGTTGGTTTTCTGTCGTCTGACGGCGCGTTGTGGCTTGTCGCGCCGTTCCTCGCGCCCCTTACGGGGCTACGGCTGACGGCAGGAAGTCCTCCGCGGACAGCTCCGAAGGTGCCTCTGTGCGCACCTCGTCCCGTGGTGAGCGGGTCAGGACCACGACGCCGTACGCCGCGATCGCCGCGCCGCCCGCCGCCAGGAACAGGCCGGCCACGCCTCCCTGGAGGCGCTCGCCGAGCAGTGCGAGGCCGATGGCTGCCGCGGCCACCGGGTTGGCCAGGGTGACGACGGCCAGTGGCGCCCCCAGGCCCCCGCGGTACGCGGTCTGGGACAGGGCGAGGCCGCCCACGGCGAACGCGGCGACGAGCACCGCCACGACGATCACCTGCGGGCTGAGCAGCGGACCCGAGCGGTCCGTCGCGGCGACCGTCACCGTCTGCGTGAGCGCGGAGGCGACACCCGAGGCGAAGCCGGAGGCCGTCGCGTGACGCAGCCCCGGCCGCGTACCCGGACGGGAGAGCACGCCGATCACGGCCACCGTGGTGCCCGCGACGGCCAGCGCCTCCGTCAGAGTCAGCGTGTCGTCGGGCGCGGGCCCGGACGCGGTGAGGAGCAGGGCGCTGAGGCCGATGAGCGTGAGCCCGGTGCCACGCCACTCCGGCGCCGTGACCCGCCGCCCCGCGAGCCGCGCGCCCAGCGGCACGGCGGCGACCAGGGTGAGCGCGCCGAGCGGCTGGACCAGGGTGAGCGGGCCGTACTTCAGGGCCGCCACGTGCAGCAGCGCCGCGGAGGCGTTGAGCCCCACGGAGGACCACCAGGGGCCGCTGCCGAGCAGCCGCAGGAAGCCGGTGCCGCTGACGCGGGACGCGAGGCGTTCCTGGGCCACGGCGGCGCAGGCGTACGCGGCGGCCGATACGAGGGAGAGCGCGACGGCCAGGAGCGTGGCGTTCATCGGCGTACCCCCGGCGCGGCCAGCCGCTGTGCGGGCGCGTGCCGCCGTACGACGAGGGAGCGCGCGGGGTCCGGCAGCTTGATCACGGCGAGCGCGATGCCGAGCAGCGCGGTTACCGCGATGGCGTCGAGCCAGTAGTGATTGGCGGTCCCGACGACCACGAGCAGGGTGACCAGCGGGTGCAGCAGCCACAGCCAGCGCCACCGCGAGGCGGTCGCGGCGATGAGCCCGACGGCGAGCATCAGCGCCCACCCGAAGTGCAGGGACGGCATCGCGGCGAACTGGTTGGCCATCGTGTCCGTCTGCGGGGCGGCGCCGTAGACGCTCGGCCCGTACACCTGCCCGGTGTCCACGAGCCCCGTCGCGGCCAGCATCCGGGGTGGCGCGAGCGGGAAGGTCAGGTGCAGCACGAGGGCCGCCGCGGTCAGCGCGGCGAGCACCCGCCGGCTCCACAGGTAGTGCCGGGGCCGGCGCACGTAGAGCCAGATCAGGAACAGGACGGTGGCCGGGAAGTGCACGGTCGCGTAGTAGGTGTTCGCGACGTGCACCAGGGTGTCGCTGCCGAGCAGCACGTCCTGTACGGCTCCCTCGCCCGGCAGGTGCAGGGTGCGTTCGGCGTCCCACACGTGGTGGGCGTTGCGGAAGGCCTCACCGGTGTGGCCGTTGGCCAGCTGCCTGCCGAGTTTGTAGACGAGGAAGAGTCCTACGACTAGGAGGAGCTCGCGGACGAGGGGCGGTCGGGCAGATGTGTCCGGCTCCCGGACGGATATGTCCGGTTCCCTTTCTGCAGGCTCGGTTCGGGATTTCATCCCCCGGCCCCTTTACGTGATGACTGGGTGGTGCGGGTGCGTGGTGCGGGTATCGAGTGGGGGAGTGCCCCGCTCATCGATACGCCAGTGTACCGATACGCCAGTGTACCGATACGGAGCCGTACCGGTACACTGGCGTATCGATAGCGCCGGTCGAAGCCGTCGCACCGAGGAGAAGAGTCATGACGTCGCCGGACCAGGCAGTGGACGCAGCGGTGGACGCGGCGGCAGCGGACCCCGTGGGCTCGTCGCGCCGCTCCAAGATCACGCCCGAGCGTGAGCAGGAGTTCTACGAAGCGGTCCTCGACCAGCTCCGCGAGTGCGGGTACGACGCCGTGACGATGGAGGGCGTGGCCGCGACCACCCGGTGCAGCAAGTCCACGCTCTACCGCCAGTGGAAGACGAAGCCCCAGTTCGTGGCCGCCGCGCTGCGCGCCAACCGCTGCGTACGTTTCGCGGGCATCGACACCGGCACGCTCGCCGGTGATCTGCGCGAGGCGGCGAAGGCCGCGGGGGAGTGGTCGACGCGCGACAGCATGCTCGTGCAGGCGCTCAGCCACGCGGTGCTGCAGGACGAGGACCTGCGCAGCGCGCTGCGCGAGGCGCTGGTGGAGCCGGAGACCAGGGCGCTCGACGACCTGGTCGAGCGCGGGGTCGCCCGGGGTGAGATCGCGGCGGACCATCCGGCCACGAAATTCATCACGGCTCAGCTCATGGGCGTGGTCCGTGCCCGGCCGGTGCTTGAGGGCAAGTACGCGGACGAGGAGTATCTGTCCGCCTTCGTGGAGGCATGCGTGCTGCCCGCACTGGGTCTGACCAGACCCACCTGATCGTGGACCGGGGCCTCATGGATGACGGGCCCCGATCTGCCTGCGCCGCGCCGCACCGTGGGGACGGGGGTGGCGTGGCCCCCGTGGCCGGGCGGGCGGAACCCCTGAGGTTTCCGCCCGCCCGGCTTCGACGTTTCCGGCCGCCGCCGCAGGCCCCGTAGAGGCCCTGATCAGACTTCCTGGCCGTTGCCGCCTCCGCCGCCGGACGACACCTTGATCCCCTTGGTGATCTCGTCCATCACGGAGAGCTTCGGGGACTTGTCGTTGACGTCGATGCCGAAGCGGACGATGACCAGCTCGGACTTCATCACGGGGGACGGGAAGGCCAGCGACTGGACGTAGCCGTCGTCGCTCTTCTCGGTGACGGCCTTCCAGCGGACGAGGTAGCCCTTCTGGCCCGCGACGGTCACCTCCTTGGACTCCAGCTCCTTGTGCGAGGTGATCTTGCCGTAGGTCTTGCCGCCGTAGGACTCCTTGGCATTGACGGCGATATCGGCCTTGGCGGCTTCTTCCGCCGTCTTGGCGTCGATCTTGAAGCCCTTGGCGAGTCCGAGGTACGCGCCGCCGCGGGTGCAGGTCTTGTCCGTCTCCCCGGGGCACGGATACGGGCCCGTGGTCACTGAGGCGCCGCCCTGCTCGCCGGTCGCGCCGGTCCAGTCGTCCGGCACGGGGAGGCTGAGGCCGCTGGCTTTGTCGGGGGCGTACCCCTCTTCCGAAGGCGCTTCGGGGGAGCCGCCGCCCGGAGGCTGGGACTGCTCGGGGTCCCCGGGTCCCTCGGAATCACGTGGTTCGCCGGGCTTCGCCGGGGCGGAGGACGAGGGGTCCTTCGCGGCGTTGCCGCCGCCCCCGTCGTCGTCCGAGGTCAGGAAGTAGACGCCGCCGCCTATCCCGGCCAGGACCACGAGGGCCGCGCCGACGGCTATGCCGGTACGGAGGCCGCGCTTCGGGGCGACGGGCTGGCCCGGATAGGAGGGATAGCCCTGATATGTGCCCGGATGTGCTTCCGGGGCGCCGGCCGGAGCGCCTGCCGGGGCGGCGGGCGGATAGGCCGGGGGAGCTGTCGGGGCCGCCGGAGCCGGAGTCGCCGGAGCCGTCGGAGCGGAGCCCCACCCGGCGGCGGAACCCACCGCGCGGACCTGGTCCGTCCATACGTTCCCGTCCCACCAGCGCTCGGTACGGGGACCGTCAATTGTCTGGCCGGGGTCGGGATACCAGCCGGGAGGGGTTACCTGGGTCATGGGCGCCAGGGTATGAGCATTCGGTGAAAGAGGGATGAGAGGGGGCCTGTACGGAGGTCACCGATCGGCAGCGTTATCGGCAGTGCTGTCGGCAGCGTTATCGGCAGTGCCATCGGCCGCGCTGTCGGCAGGAGGCCGAGGCGAGTTCACCCCTGCCCGTCCACCACCAGGCGCACCGGTCCGCCGCCCGCAGGCGCGGGCACCTGAATCCCGGAACGCCCCGGAGTGATGGACCCCAGCACGCTCGCGTGCCGGGCGCCCGTGCTCTGCGGGACCGTCCCCGGCAGCCCGTGCGCCGTCAGAAAGCCCAGTACGGCGAAGGCGTACGCCTCCTTCGCGGCGGACGGCAGTCCGAGCTCGTCGGAGGTGCGCACCGGGATGCCGCCCCCCAACTCGGCCCGCAGGAAAGCCATCAGCGTCGGATTGCGCGTACCCCCGCCGGAGGCGATGACCTCGGAGGCGCCGACCGCCCTGACGGCGTCGGCGACCGTACGGGCGGTCAGCGAGGTCAGCGTGGCCACGACGTCCTGCGGGGCGAGGGCCTCGTGCTTGGCGAGCGCCGCCCGAAGGTAGGGCAGATGGAAGAGCTCCTTGCCGGTGGTCTTCGGGGCGGGCCGCGCGTAGTACGGCTCGCCGAGCAGGCTCGCGAGCAGCCCCTCGTCGACCGTGCCGCGCGCGGCCATCTCGCCCTCGGGGTCGTACGTGAGCCGCCCTCGCGTCAGTTCGTCCACGGCGGCGTCGATGAGGGCGTTCGCCGGGCCCGTGTCGAAGGCGGTGCCGTCCGGGGCGGTGATGTTGGCGATGCCGCCGAGATTCAGAGCCGCGGGGGCGCCGGGCCTGCCCCGCAGCCACATCCGGTCGACGATGCTGACCAGCGGGGCGCCCTGGCCGCCGGCGGCGATGTCGCGGGGGCGGAAGTCGGAGACCACCGGGAGTCCCGTCCTCTCCGCGATCCACGCGGGCTGCCCGATCTGCAGGGTGCCGTGCACCTGACCGTCCTCCACCCAGTGGTAGACCGTCTGGCCGTGCGAGGCCACCAAGTCGGCTCGTCCGTCGCACAGTTCGCGGTCCGCCTCGGCCGCCGCGGCGGCGAAGGCCTGGCCGATGCGGGTGTCGAGGCGGCAGATGTCGGCCAGCGTGGTGGCGGCGGGCGGCAGCGCGGCGCCGAGCGCGGTCCGCAGTGTCTCGTCGTACCCCCGGGTGATCAGGCCCAGTGGGGAGAGCAGCAGCCGGTCGCCGTCGATCGTCAGGTCGGCCGCCGCGGCGTCGATGGCGTCGTACGAAGTCCCCGACATCAGCCCGATTACGCGCACGCGCTTGCCCCTCTCGCTCTCCTGGCCAGTGTGTTTGATCATTGCAGCGATGACGTGGCGTGTGCACTCGCACGTACGATCCAGTTTCCGTCGCGGACGGAAGTCGCAGAGGGAAGCAGAGGGAAGCAGAGGGAAGGGGAGGTGGCTGGTTCATGTCCGGCACGGGCAGCGCCACGGGATCGTCGGCCGGTCCGCGTACAGGGGCGCGCCGCACGAACCTCACCCGATCCGACGGTTCCTGGAACGGCCTGCTCCTTGAAGTGCGGGACCAGCCGCGGCCCGGCCTGTGCCTGCGGACCGCGGGTAGCCGTCTGCTCCTGACGCAGGGAGACACCGCGGACCCGCTGCTCCTCGCCCTGGTGGACCCGAACCACCAGGGCGTCGATTTCTACCGCACCGGCCGCTACCGCCCCCTCGTACCGCCCCTGCGTGCGCAGACGGCCCGCGACTACGCGGGCTCCCCGCAGCGCGGGGCCCACCACTTCGCGTCGCTGCTCGCCTCATCGCCGGACAGCCCCCTGCACGACGGGCGCTGGGTGCTCTCCCCGGACCCGACGCTGCTCCTCCGGCCGAACCACCGGGGCCTGCCCGCCGGAGAGTACTGGCAGTCGCTGCTCGTCGAGGGCGACCCCGACGGGTACATCGACTGGTGGATCCACAGTGGCTCGTGGGAGATCTTTCCGCTGCGGGCCATCCCGGATGCGGACGACCCCCGGGTCAAGGCGTACCGCAAGCAGGCCAAGGACGGCACGCTGCCGCCCGTCCTGCTCTGGTGGGTGAGCGGGCTCGACAGCCACCTGCTCCTGGACGGCCACGCCCGGCTTGCCGCGGCGATCGCCGAGTCCGTGGAACCGGCCGTCCTCGAACTTCAGCGGACCACCCCGCAGGACGAGGTGGACACCGGCACGGAGCGGGCCGTGGCGACGTACGAGGGCGAGCTGGCGAGGTTCACCGAACTACGCGCCGCGCAGGGCCCCCACGTCCCCGACGGCGCCGAATTCGCGGGCCCGGCCCTCGCCCGCCGCCTCGAACAACTCCGCACGGCCCACCGCCCCACGTGGGCCTGGCCCCTGGCGGGCGGCGTCCAGGAGTGGCGCCGGATCGCCCGTGAGCAGGTGGGTGAGGGGGGTTGGGAGTACGCGTGAGTGTGAGAAGTGGGGGGCGAGGCGGCGCAGGCGCTTGAGCCCCGATATCGCTGCACCGGGCACCGGGCACCGGGCGCCGGACGCCGGGCGCCGGACGCCGGGCGCCGGACGCCGGACGCCGGACCGCGGACCGCGGACGACGGACTGCGGACGACGGTGCCGACTATCCCCCTCGGGCCCCGGTCGGCACGAGGCGTCAGCCATCCCCCTCGGGCCCCGGCCGGCACGAGGCGTCAGCCATCCCCCTCGGGCCCCGGCCGGCACGAGGCGTCAGCCATCCCCCTCGGGCCCCGGTCGGCACGAGGCGTCAGCCATCCCCCTCGGGCCCCGGTCGGCACGAGGCGTCAGCCATCCCCCCCCGGCCCCCGGCCAGCACCAGGCGTCGGCACTCCGCGGGGCTGCCCCACGCAGTGCGTAGTGCCCTCGCCTTTGTCAGCCACAGGGACAGGTCGTACTCCGCCGTGTAACCGATCGCCCCGTGCAGTTGCAGGGCCGCTCGCGCGGCGGCGTACGCGGCCTCGCTTGTCGCCGCTTTCGCCGCTGCCACGTCCGCCGTCTTGAGGGTCAACGCCGCCCCGTACAGCAGGGGGCGGGCGAACTCCAGGCCTATCAGGACGTCTGCCAGGCGGTGCTTGACCGCCTGGAAGCTGCCGATCGGTGTGCCGAACTGGGTGCGTTGCTTTACGTACGTGACCGTCCTGTCCAGTAACGCGAGCCCGACCCCCAGCGCCTGCGCGGCCGTCGCGAGCGCGGCCCAGTCGGCCGCGTACCGGGAAGCCTCGGTCACCGAGGGGCCCGAGGCGAGGAGTTCGCCGGGCCGGAGCCGGGCGAGGCGCCGCGCCGGGTCCAGCGAACGCTCCACGCGCGCGTGCCCGGCGGCCAGGCGCAGCTCTGCGTCCGCGGCGGTCAGCCGCACCGTCGCCGCGTCCGCGTCCAGCGCGAACGGCCCCCCTTCGGGGAGGGCGAGCGTCGCGACGGCCTCGCCGGAGGCCAGAGGTGCGAGGAGCCGCTTGGCCGGGGCCGTCTCGCCCAGCGCGGCGAGGCGGGCGAGCAGCGCGCCCGCCGCCACCGTCTCCACCACAGGACCCGGCACCGCATGCCGCCCCAGCTCCACGAAGGCGATGGCCACTTCGACCGGAAGCAGCCCCACCCCTTCGTACTCCCCGGGAACGGCAAGGGCGAACACGCCCGCATCCGCAAGGCGCCCCCACACGACACGCCCCGGCGCGTGGTCCCCGGCGCCCCACGCCCGCGCGGCCGCCGGAGTGCCGGCCGCCGACAGCATCGCGTCGAGCGAGCGCGCGAACTCCCGCTGCTCGGCATCCAGGAGGAACCTCATCAGCGGCGTCCCTTCGGCAGTCCGAGCAGCCGCTCGGCGATGATGTCGCGCTGTATCTCGTTGGTGCCCGCGTAGATGGGCCCGGCAAGTGCGAAGACATACCCCTCCGCCCATTCACCACGGTCCGCCGACTCGCCGTCCGCCAACTCGCCCTCGGTCAGCTCGCCCTCGGTCCCGAGGAGATCCAGCGCCGTCTCGTGCAGCGCGATGTCGTACTCGGACCAGAAGACCTTGTTCAGGCTCGACTCTGCGCCGATCGTCTCGCCCGCGGCGAAGCGCGACGCGTTGGCCCAGGTGAACAGCTGATAGGCGCGGGCCCCGATCACGGCGTCGGCCACCCGGTCGCGCAGCGCGGTGTCCGCGGGATCGCAGTCGGCGCGCCACTGCCGCACCAGGCGCTCCGCCGCGGCGACGAAGCGGCCGGGGGAGCGCAGCGTCAGACCGCGTTCGTTGCCCGTCGTCGACATCGCGATCCGCCAGCCCTGGCCAGGCTCACCGATCACGTCCTCGTCCGGCACGAAGACGTCGTCGAGGAAGAGCTCCGCGAACGCGGGCTTGCCGTCCAGACGCCCGATGGGGCGGACGGTCACGCCGTCCGCGTCGAGCGGGAACATCAGGTACGTCAGGCCCCGGTGCGGCCTGGCGGAGTCGGCGGCGGGCTCGCTGCGGAACAGGCCGAACGCGCGGTCCGCGAAGGCAGCCCTCGACGACCAGGTCTTCTGCCCGCTGATCAGCCAACCGCCGTCCGTGCGGCGCGCGGTGGAGCGCAGCGACGCCAGGTCCGAGCCCGACTCCGGTTCGGACCAGGCCTGTGCCCAGATCACCTCGCCGCGCGCCATCGGTGGCAGCACCCGCGCTCGCTGCTCGGCGCTGCCGAAGTCGAAGAGGGTCGGCGCGAGGAGGTTGATGCCGTTCTGCGAGACCCGGCCGGGGCCGCCCGCGGCGAAGTACTCCTCCTCGAACACCAGCCATTTGACGATGTCGACGCCCTGTCCGCCGTACTCCTCGGGCCAGGAGACCACCGACCAGCGGTCGGCCGCGAGCTGGCCCTCCCAGGCGCGGTGGGCCGCGAAACCCTCGCGGGTCTCCAGCGAGGGCAGCGGCCCGGCGGGCACGTGGCCGGCGAGCCACTCGCGCGCCCGCTGTCTGAACTCCTCTTCCCCGGCGGTGAAGTCGAGGTCCATCAGTGGCCCACCTCTTCGGTCGGTTCTTCTCCGGCTTCTTGCCCGGTTCTTCTCCGGCGGCCTTCCCTAACAAGTGTTTGGTAGATTACCCTGAGATCGAGTCAGTCGTCGAGAGCGAGTCGAGAGCTGAGGGGGCCGAGCGTGGACGCACCCGCGTACGTGCCGGGGCACGGTCTGCTCGCGGGCCGCACCGCCGTCATCACCGCCGCGGCCGGAGCCGGCATCGGCGGCGCCACCGCCCGCCGCTTCCTGGAAGAAGGCGCGCGCATAGTCATCGGTGACGCCCATCCGCGCCGTACGAAGGAGACGGTGGAGGCGCTGGCCGGCGAGTTCGGCGCCGACCGGGTCGACGGGACGACGTGCGACGTCACGAACGAAGCCCACGTGCAGAACCTTTACCACCTGGCCGAGCAGTGCCACGACGGCCTGGACATCGTCGTGAACAACGCGGGCCTGGGCGGGACCGCCGAGCTCGCCGAGATGACCGACGAACAGTGGGACAAGGTCATCGACGTGACACTGAACGGCACGTTCCGCTCCACCAGAGCCGCCCTGCGCCGCATGCGGGCCACCCGCCGCGGCGGCGTCATCGTGAACAACGCCTCGGTGCTCGGCTGGCGCGCCCAGGCGGGCCAGGCGCACTACGCCGCGGCGAAGGCCGGCGTCATGGCCCTCACCCGCTGCGCCGCCGTCGAGGCCGCCCCCCACGGCATACGGATCAACGCGGTGTCGCCCAGCCTCGCCATGCACCCGCACCTCGCGAAGGTCACCTCGCCTGAGCTGCTCGAAGAGCTCACCGCGCGCGAGGCGTTCGGGCGGTATGCCGAGCCCTGGGAGATAGCCAACGTCATCGTCTTCCTCGCCAGTGAGTACTCCTCGTACATGACGGGGGAGACGGTCTCGGTCAGCAACCAGCACGCCTAGGCGGAGAATGACCGTGTGTCGAAACCGAAGCAGAACAGCACCAGCACCAGCAGCAGCACCAGTACGGGCTCCAGCACCAACAAGGCGGCCAAGAAGGCTCCGGCCAAGAAGGCCGCGGTGAGCCCCTCGCCCGAGCGCCGCGGTGAACTCCTCGCCATCGCGGCCGACGTCTTCGCCGAGCAGGGGTACAACGCGACCACGGTCCGCAAGATCGCGGACGCCGCCGGCATGCTCGCCGGCAGCCTCTATTACCACTTCGACTCCAAGGAGTCGATGCTCGAAGAGATCCTCTCCACCTTCCTCACCGAGCTCTGGGACGGGTACGACACCGTGCTCCAGTCGCACCTCGGCCCCCGCGAGACGCTGGAGGCGCTCGTCACCGAGTCCTTCCGGGAGATCGACCGGCACCGCTCCGCCGTCGCCATCTACCAGAAGGAGTCCAGGCACCTGGTCGCCCAGGCCCGCTTCCAGTACCTGACGGACTCGCAGCAGCGCTTCGAGAAGACGTGGCTGACGACGCTGGAGCGCGGAGTCGCGGAGCACGTCTTCCGTGACGACCTGGACATCCGGCTCGCCTACCGCTTCGTGCGCGACACCGTCTGGGTCGCCGCGTCCTGGTACCGCCCCGGGGGCGGCCACAGCCCCGAGGAGATCGCCCGCCAGTACCTGTCGATGGTCCTGGACGGCATCGCCGTACGCACGTAAAGCGCGCGTCGTCACTCCGGCGACCGCACCGACCGATGAGCACGAGGAGTACGCAGTCATGGCCGAGGCCTACATCGTCGAAGCGGTCCGTACCCCCGTCGGCAGGCGCAAGGGCGGTCTCTCGGCCGTCCACCCCGCCGACCTGGGGGCCCATGTCCTCAAGGCACTCGTCGAGCGCACCGGAATCGACCCCGCCGCCGTCGAGGACGTCGTCTTCGGCTGCCTGGACACGGTCGGCCCGCAGGCCGGGGACATCGCCCGTACGTCCTGGCTGGCGGCAGGGCTGCCCGAAGAGGTGCCGGGCGTGACGATCGACCGGCAGTGCGGATCCTCGCAGCAGGCCGTGCACTTCGCGGCGCAGGGCGTCCTGTCCGGCACCCAGGACCTCGTCGTCGCGGGCGGCACCCAGAACATGTCGATGATCCCCATCGCCTTCGCCTCCCGGCAGGCCGCCGAACCGCTCGGCCTCACCGAAGGCCCGTACGCGGGCAGCGAGGGCTGGCGCGCCCGGTACGGAGACCGGCCCGTCAACCAGTTCCACGGCGCCCAGCTGATCGCCGAGAAGTGGGGCATATCCCGCCGTGACATGGAGGAGTTCGCGCTCCGCTCGCACCAGCGGGCCGTCCGCGCCATCGACGAGGGCCGCTTCGACCGCGAACTCACCGCTTATGGGGACGTGACCACCGACGAGGGCCCGCGCCGCGACACGACCCTGGAGAAGATGGCGGGCCTCAAGCCCGTCCTGGACGACGGCACCATCACCGCCGCCTGCTCCTCCCAGGTCTCGGACGGCGCCGCCGCACTGCTCGTCGCGAGCGAACGGGCCGTGCGCGAACACGGGTTGACGCCCCGAGCCCGCATCCACCACCTCTCCGTGCGCGGCGAGGACCCGATCCGGATGCTGTCCGCACCGATCCCCGCCACGGCGTACGCCCTCAAGAAGACCGGCCTGGGCATCGACGACATGGACCTCGTCGAGATCAACGAAGCCTTCGCGCCCGTCGTCCTGGCCTGGCTGAAGGAGACCGGTGCCGACCCGGAGAAGGTCAACGTCAACGGAGGAGCGATAGCTCTCGGCCATCCGCTCGGCGCGACCGGCGTCAAGCTGATGACGACGCTCCTGCACGAACTGGAGCGCACGGGCGGCCGGTTCGGCCTCCAGACCATGTGCGAAGGCGGCGGCCAGGCGAACGTGACCATCATCGAGCGCCTCTGACCGGTCCCTGTCGTAGGCTCGTCCACCGGCTCTCCGTACGCCTCTTCCCTCACTCGTTGCGGGAGTTGCTGTCCGGACCCCGCCCCGTGAGGACCTCTCCCCAGCTAGTCTCGATGTCTGTACGTCGATTGAGCGACCTCGGGAGGTAGCGCGATGACACAGGGACGGCCCGGAGGTGCCACCTGGGCCCCGCTGTGGGAGCGCGACGCGGAGCTCGCCGCGGTCGCACGCGCCGTTGACGAGCTGTGCTCCGACGCGACGACCTCGGGCGGTCTTCTCGTCTTCCAGGGCGAGGCGGGCATCGGCAAGACGGCGCTGCTGGCCGAGGTGCGCCGCATCGCGCAGGGGCGGGCCACGGTGTGGTCCGCGCGGGGCGGCGAGACCGTCACCTCCGTCCCCTTCAACGTCGTACGACAGCTGTTGCAGTCGGCTCTCGTGGCCCTCACACCCGAAGAGGCCAGGGAGTACCTCGGCGACTGGTACGCCATCGCGGGCCCCGCGCTCGGCATAGCCGAACCGGGCGGCCGGCAGGCCGACCCGCAGGGCGTGTGCGACGGCCTCGTCGAGGCGGTCGTGCGGCTCTCGGGACTGCACTGGCCGCTCGTCCTGCTCATCGACGACGCGCACTGGGCCGATCAAGAGACCCTGCACTGGCTGGCCGCGTTCGCCCAGCGCCTGAACGAACTGCCGGTCCTCGTGGTGGTCGCCCACCGCCCGGACGAAGCCGCCGGCGACAGCGCGCGCCACCTCGCGGCGGTCGGCGCGGCGGCCCGCCCCTCGCCGCCCCTGCGCGCGCTCACCCCGGACGCGGCGGCCGGGCTCACCCGCGCCACCCTCGGCGAGCACGCGGATGCCCCGTTCTGCCGCGAGGTATGGGCGGTCACCGGCGGCAATCCCTACGAATCAGTGGAACTGCTCGCCAAGGTGCAGGACAGCGAGCTCGAGCCGGTGGAGAGCTCCGCCGGTGAACTGCGTGCCCTGAACCGCTCGGCGCGCGGCCGCGGCCTCGTCGCCCGGCTCGAAGGACTCGGCACGGACGTCACGCGGTTCGCGTGGGCGGCGGCGATCCTCGGCACCGCCATCTCGCACGACCTCGCAGCCTCGCTCGCCGGGCTGCCCCGCGAGAAGGCCGAGCGGTGCGCGGAGCGGCTGCGCACCGCGCGCATCCTGCTCGGCGGCGAAGAGGGCCTGGAGTTCGTCCACCCGCTCATCGCAAGCACCGTCTACCGCTCGATCCCGCCCGCCACCCGCACCGCGATGCACGGCCAGGCCGCCTGGGCCGTCACGCTGTCGGGGCGTGGCGCGGCGGCCGCGTCCCGACACCTCCTGGAGGTCCACCCGGACGACGACCCCGAACTGGTCGAGCAGCTGCGCGAGGCGGCGGCCGAGCATCTCGCCGTCGGCGCGCCGGACGCGGCCCGACGCTGCCTCGAACGCGCCCTTGCGGAACCGCCGTTGCCCGAGCTCCACGCGCGGGTGCTCTATGAGCTGGGCTGCGCCACGCTCCTGACCTCACCCGTCACGACCATCGGCCACCTGCGCGAGGCCCTCTCCACGGCGGGTGTCGACCGCAAGCTGAGGGTGGACGCCGTCTGCCGCCTCTCCCAGGCCCTGGTGCACAACGACCAGCTTGAGGAGGCCCTGCGCGTCGTGGACGCCGAGGCGGCCCGGCTCGAGGCCGGGCCCGACCGGATGCGACTGCAGGGCGTCCACTACATGTGGGAGGGCATCCACTCGCGCGAGGAGGACGCGGCGGGCCGTTCGCGGCGTCTTGCCGCACTCGCGGGACCGCTGCAGGGACGCGACAACTCCGAGCGCGCGCTCCTCATCCTGCGCGCCTTCGACGCGATGACCCGCGGGGAGAACGCGGAGGAGATCGTCGAGCTCTGCGACCGCGTCCTCGTCAACGGCCGCCTCGCGCCGGGGCTCGGCTGGACCGACACGGAGTGGGGCTTCGAGCTCCTGACGATGCTGGGCGGCTCGTACATCTTCACCGACCGCCTCGACCGTGCCGAGAGCGTCTTCGCCGAAGGAGTCCGTGCCTACGAGGCCGCGGGCTGGAGCGGCGGTCATCTGGCCGTCGCCAAGGCCTGGCTGGGCCTGGTGTACCGCAGGCGCGGACGTCTCACCGAGGCGGAGGCCTCGCTGCGGGAGAGCCTGCGCCTGTCCGACCGTGTCGGCAGCGGCCTGCCGATGCACTGGGACGCCGCGTGCAAGCTCATCGAGACGCTGCTCGCCCGCGGCAAGGTCGGCGAGGCCAGGGAGATCGCCGATCACTACGGCATCGCGCCGCCCTACCCCTCGACGATCTTCCTGCCCGACATCCACTCCGTCCGGGGCCGGCTGCTGATCGCCACCGGGCAGCGGGCGGAGGGCGTCGCCGAACTGGAGGTGGCGGCGAAGACGGCGAACGAACGCGGCCGCTACAACACGATCGTCGCCCCCTGGGCGACCGACCTCTCCCGCGCACTCGCCGTGGAGGACCCGCGGCGGGCCGCCGAGCTGGTCAAGAACGTGCGGATCCAGGCGGAGCTCTTCGGTACGGAAACGGCGATCGGCGAGGCGCTGCGGTGCGCGGCGGCCATGGAGAGCGGACCGCGTGCGGTCGAACTGTACGCACGGGCCGTCGCCTGCCTGGAGGCGTCACCATGCGCCTATGAACACGCGGTCGCCAGGGTGGAGTACGGGATAGCGGCGGGGTCCGCGAGCGAGTTGGCGCGGGGCCTGGCCCTGGCCGAATCGTGCGGGGCGGACGGCCTGGCCGCCAGGGCGCGTGCGTCCCTGGAGATGGTGGGGGTGTGAGCCACTCACCCCTGCCTCACGCTTGAGGCGCGGCTGCTCCCGGTATCGGAGGCGGGCGCTGCCGGTCCCGGAGGCGGGCGCCCCCGACCCCGGAGGCGGCCGCTCCCGGTTCCGGAGGCGGTTGCCCCCGGTTCCGGAGGCGGCTGTTCCCGGTCCCTGAGGCGGCAGCTCCCGACCCGACTGCACGCGATCCCGGAGGCGGCTGCCCCCGACCCGGCTGCCCCCGACCCTGGAGGCGGGCGCTCCCGACCTCGGAGGCGACCGCTCCTGACCCGGCTGCCCCGATCCCGGAGGCGGCTGCCCCCGCGCGATTGCGGATCAGCCCCTCCCGCGTGTGATGAGCGGCTCCGGCCCCCGTCCCGGCCCCCGGTCCCAGCCTCCCGTCCCATCCCCAGGTCCCGGCCCCCGGTCCAGGCCCCCGACAATCCGGCGCTCAGCCCCGCCTGTGTCCAGCGAGCGGCCGGGGGCTGCGTCTCGGGTTCGGGAGGGGCGGTGTGGGGTGGTGGCTCAGGTTCTTTCGGGTTTGAGGAGTGGGGTGCGGGGCGGAGCTTCGGTCCCGGGGAGCGGGGAGGCGGGTGCCGGTGGGGGGAGGGACGTGAGGCGTCCCGTCACTTCTGCCGCCTCCGTCATCACGCCCGTGATCAGCTCCTCGCACGAGGGCAGGTCCTCGATGACCCCCGCCACCTGCCCCGAGGCCATGACCCCCGCCTCCGGCATCCCGTCCACCATCGCCGACTTGAGCATCATCGGGGTGTTCGCGGCCAGCAGGACCTGGCTCCACGTCATCCCTTTGCCGTGCCGCATCGCAAGGCCGTCCCGGACCATCTCCCCCCACCCCATCCCGGACACCTTCCGGAACGCGGCGGCATGCCGGACCGCCCGCGCGAAGGACGCCGCCCGCCCCGACTTCTCCAGGGAGGCGACCAGTTCCGTCCGCAGCATCCGGTGCGGCAGGCCGTCCACCCGTGTGGTCACCGTGACGTCCTTGACCGAAGCGGCAAGATAGCGCGCCTTGACCGCGTCCGGCACCGTCGAGTCCGAGGTGAGCAGGAAGCGGGTGCCCATCGCGACCCCCGCCGCGCCATAGGCGAGCGCGGCGACGAGACCCCGTCCGTCGAAGAAACCGCCCGCCGCGATCACCGGAATGTCCACGGCGTCCACGACCTGCGGCAACAGCACGGTCGTCGCGACCTCGCCCGTGTGCCCGCCGCCCTCACCGCCCTGCACGACGACCGCGTCCGCGCCCCATGCCGCGACCTTCTCGGCATGCCGCCGCGCGCCGATGGACGGGATGACGACCACCCCGGCGTCCTTCAGCTCCGCGATCAGCTCCTTGGAGGGGGCGAGCGCGAAGGACGCGACCCGCACTCCCTCGTCGACGATGACCCGCACCCGGTCGCGCGCATCGCCCGCGTCGGCCCGGAGGTTGACCCCGAAGGGCTCTTCCGTACGGGACTTGACCTCCCGGACGGCGGAGCGCAGCTGCTCGACGGTCATCGTCGCGGAGGCAAGGATGCCGAGCGCGCCCGCGTTCGCCGTCGCGGAGACCAGGCGGGGGCCCGCCACCCAGCCCATGCCGGTCTGCACGATCGGGTGCCGGACGCCGACCAGCCTCGTCAGCGCCGTCTCCATGTGCGCCGGGGTGGCCGGCGTCATGAGCGCACTTCGCGCTCGCGCAGACCGTTCGGGTCCACGACCTCCCGGATCAGCCGCAGTTCCTCCGCGGTCGGCTCGCGGGTGTACGGCACGTCGTCCGCCGCGGCGAGCGCGAAGCCGGTCGCCTCGCGCACCTGCTCGCCCGTCACGCCTGGATGCAGGGACACCAGGCGCATCGCGTGGTCCGGCGCCCCGAAGTCGAAGACGCCGAGATCCGACACGACCCGCCGCAGATCGTGGAAGCGGGTGGCGGAAGGACCTGCCGCCGCCGCGCTGTCGTATCCGACACCGCTGATCATGTCGACCTTCTCGACGAAGACGCGCTTCGAGTGCCGGGGGATCCAGTAACTCACCGGGTTGTTGAGGGTGTTGACAGGGGCTCCGCGCACCCCGAGAAGCTGGCGCTTGGGCCGGTCCCAGTCGCCGATGCAGGAGATGTTCTGGTTCCCGAAGCGGTCGATCTGGCTCGCGCCCATCATCACGTGCCGCCTGCCGCCCATGACCATCGTCAGATGCTTGCGGTACGGCAGCCAGCCCTCCGTCACCGCCGACGGCGCCCCCACGGCGGGCACGTCGCCGATCAGCAGCGCCTCCCCGTCCGTGAGCAGCAGGTCCGGCGAGAACGTCAGTCTGGCCAGACGGGCGGCGATCGCCGGGACCGTGCCCATCGGCGATGCGAGGATCTCGCCGGCGTCCCGCCAGGCCTCGGCGCAGGCGATCACGCAGTACTCGGCGCGGGTGACGGTGGTCGCATCGGAAGCCGCGACAGCGGTGCTCGCCGCCGCCGGGTCGGTCCGCGTCATAGCTGCTCCTTGTGCCAGGCCTGGACAGCCGTTTGGTACTCCTGCTCGGTGCCGCTCAGGAAGCGGTCCTCGAATTGTTTCCAGGCATCCGGGTCGCCCGCCGCGGTGGCGTACGCCTTCTGGAAGGACTCGTCGCGGTCGTAGTCCGGTACGCACGACGTGAAGTGCGCGCCCTTGGGCGTCTGGGCCACGCCCGTCACCGCGTGCCGGGAGATCAGCATCGTCTGGGGCGCCGCCTGCCCGGTGAGCTCGCCCGACTCGACGATGCGCTCGCACGACACGTACGCCGTGTCGGCCGCTTCGCAGAACAAGTCGTCGAAGTACGGGTCGGGGCCCAGATACTGGGCGTTTCCCAGGCGGTCGGCGCGGTTCAGGTGGACCAGTGCCGCGTCCATTCGCAGGGCGGGCACTGCGACCAGTTCCTCCCCGTCCTCGTACGGCGAAGTGATCGTACGCAGATGGGGGTTGACCCGCAGGACGTCGGAGCCGAGGCCCGCGCGGATCGGCAGGAACGGCAGTCGCTGGGCGCCGGCCGTCAGGCCCTGCATGAACATCGCCTCGTCAAGCTCGACGAGTTCGAAGGCGCCACGCTCGCGTGCCGCGCGGAAGTGCGGCTCCAGGGGGATCGAGTCGAGCGTCGTGAACGCCGTGACCAGCTTGCGGATCTTGCCCGCCGCGGCGAGCAGGCCGATGTCCGGGCCGCCGTACGAGATGACGGTGAGGTCCGTGACTGCGGACCGCAGCAGGGCCCGCACCAGCGCCATGGGTTTGCGGCGCGAGCCCCAGCCGCCGATGCCGAGCGTCATCCCGCTCCGCAGCCGCCCCACGATCGCGTCGGGCGTCATGGTCTTGTCCCTCATGCCCTGCCCTTCTCTTCGTTGCCGGACTTACCGGACGTGCCGGATGTGCCGGAACCCTGCCCGAAGTCCTCGCGGACGCGGTCGGCCAGGCCGCTCAGGTTCGCCTCGAAGGTGAAGCCCTGCTCGAAGCGGTAGCTGCGGTGCACGTCGACGGGGTCGATGCCGTTGATCGCCGCCTTGGCGAACCGCAGCAGGGTGCCGTCCTTCTGTGCGATCTCGCGGGCCAACCCGAGCGCCGCATCCCGCAGTTCGGCGCGAGGCACGACCTTCCACACGGAGCCGTGCGCGTGCAGGTCGGCCGCCGTGGCCGTGCGCGAGGTGTAGTACAGGGTGCGCATCAGGTGCTGCGGGACCAGGCGGGCGAGGTGCGTCGCGGCGCCGAGCGCCCCGCGGTCCAGCTCGGGGAGGCCGAAGGTCGCGTCCTCGCTCGCCACGATCGCGTCCGCGTTGCCCACCAGGCCGATGCCGCCGCCCAGGCAGAAGCCGTGCACGGCGGCCACGACCGGGACCTCACATCCGTAGACCGCCGAAAACGCTTCATAGCAGCCGCGGTTGGCGCCTATCAGTGCGCTGTGGCCGCTGTCGCGCTGCATCTCCTTGATGTCCACGCCCGCGTTGAAACCGCGGCCCCCGGCGGCGAGGACGACGCAGCGCGTGCCGGGGTCGCGGCCCGCCTCGCGCACCGCGGCCGCCAAGTCGAACCACCCCTGTACGGGAAGGGCGTTGACGGGCGGGAAGTCGACGGTGACGACGGCGACGCCCTTGTCCGGGGTCGAGGTGGAGACAGACATCAGAGGATCCGCTACCTTTCAACCAGGCCCTTCAATCAAACATTTGTTAGTTAGAAAGGTAGCAGCGATGACTGACACCCGACAGGTGGTCGTCGTCACCGGCGGCACCCGAGGCGTCGGCGCCGGTATCGCCCGCAGCTTCCTGGCCGCCGGTGCGCGAGTCGTCGTCTGTGCCCGCAGACCGCCGGGCCGCCCGGTCGAAGTGGCGGGAGCGGCAGCCGAGTTCCGGCCCCTCGACCTGCGCGACGCGGAGGCGGCGCACGCGTTCTTCGCCGATGTGGCCGCCGACCACGGACGCCTCGACGCACTGGTGAACAACGCGGGAGGCACTCCCTTCGGGCTGCTCGCCGAGTCCGCCCCCGCCCGCCAGGCCAAGATCGTCGAACTCAACCTGCTGGCCCCGCTGTACGCCTCCCTGGCGGCGTACGAGGTGATGCGCGGCCAGGAGGCCGGTTGTGCCAGCATCACCATGATCGGGAGTGTCAGCGGCTCCCGGCCCTCACCCGGCTCCGGTGCCTACGGCGCGGCCAAGGCCGGCCTGGAGAACCTCGCGCGCACGATGGCCGTCGAGTGGGCCCCCAAGGTGCGGGTGAACACCGTCGTGCTCGGCCTGGCCCGTACCGAGAGCGCCCATCTGCACTACGGCGACGAGGACGGCATCGCGGAAGT
Source organism: Streptomyces sp. NPDC055189 (assembly GCF_053606765.1). NCBI lineage: Bacteria > Bacillati > Actinomycetota > Actinomycetes > Kitasatosporales > Streptomycetaceae > Streptomyces > Streptomyces sp. NPDC055189. Next base: position 216,248 of record NZ_JBSGSG010000002.1, on the reverse strand, counting down.
CGCCCGCACCGTCCCGCTGGGCCGCCTCGCCGATCCGTCGGACGTCGGGGACGCGTGTGTCTTCCTCGCCTCCGACGGCGCGCGCTACATCAGCGGCGCCGCTCTCCACCTGCACGGGGGCGGCGAACGCCCCGTGTTCCTGGACGCCGCGTCCGTCAACCACTGAACGTATCCGAGGAGTTCGCATGACCTCAGTCAACGAACCGGGCACGGGAGCCGGCAAGCCGGGCACGGGCATCTGCGCGGGCCGCGTCGTGATCGTCACGGGTGCGGGGCGCGGCCTCGGTCGTGCGCACGCGCGCGCGTACGCCGCCGAGGGCGCCAAGGTCGTCGTCAACGACCTCGGCGTGGGGCCCGACGGCTCCGGAGCGTCCGGCGGGCCCGCGCACGACGTCGTCGAGGAGATCCGCGCGGCGGGCGGCGACGCCGTCGCGCACGGCGGCGACATCGCCACGTCCGAGGGCGCCGCGTCCCTGGTGAGGGCCGCGATCGACACGTACGGACAGCTGGACACCCTGGTCAACAACGCGGGGTTCCTGCGGGACCGCATGCTGGTCAACCTCGACGAGGACGACTGGGACGCGGTGATGCGCGTCCACCTGAAGGGTCACTTCCTGCCGCTGAAGCACGCGGCCGCGTACTGGAGGGGTGAGGCGAAGGCGGGGCGGGCCCGGCACGCGTGCGTGGTCAACACCAGCTCCGGAGCGGGCCTGTTGGGCAGTGTCGGTCAGGGGAACTACAGCGCGGCCAAGGCCGGGATTCTCGGGCTCACCATGGTCGCCTCGGCCGAATTCGCCTCCTACGGAGTACGGGTCAACGCGATCGCGCCCGCCGCGCGGACGCGGATGACGGAGCAGACCTTCGCGGAGACGATGGCCGCGCCCGAGGGCGGAGGGTTTGACGCGATGGCTCCGGAGAACGTGTCGCCGGTCGTGGTGTGGCTGGGCTCCGAGGCATCCGCCGGTGTCACGGGCCGTGTCTTCGAGGCCGAGGCGGGGCGCATCACCGTCATGGAGGGCTGGCGGCCGGGGCCCACGGCCGACAAGGGGGCCCGCTGGACCCCGGCTGAAGCGGGCGACACGGCGCTGAAACTGCTCGCGGGAGCGGAGGCGCCCCAGCGGGTGTACGGGGCGAGGTGAGGCGCAATGCCGCGGGACAGGCGCCCCGTGAGGCCGTCCCGCGGCAGGAAGACGGCCGTCAGACTCCGGACGCCACCCACACCGGAGCCGTCCCCTCCGCGCTGTGCCGCGCAGCCCAGGTTTCCAGGGATGTGCGGCACGCGTGGTCCAGATGCCGCAGCCCCGCGAGGTCGAGTTCGATCGGGCGGTCCCGGGGCAGGGCTTCGAGGGCGTCGAGGAGCTTGGGGAGGCTCAGGAACGTGGCGTGACCCGACAGGAGGACACGGATCGGGCCCACGCCCTTGTCGACGACCTCCACGCGCGCGTGCGGCGTCTCCCAGGCGATCTTCATGACGGCGAGGACCAGGCCGATCAGGACGCCCTCGAACATGTTCACCGAAACGATCGCCACGGCCGTCACGACCAGGACGACGGCCTCACCGCGGTGCTCGCGCCACAGCTTCCCCAACTGCCGTACGGGGACCAGCTTGGAGCCCGCGTGCACGAGGACGCCCGCGAGGGCCGCCATCGGGATCAGGCCGAGCGCGGCGGGCAGCAGCGCCGCGAAGAGGAGCAGCCAGACGCCGTGCAGCACGCGGGACGCCTTCGTCCGTGCGCCCGCCCGCACGTTGGCCGCGCTGCGGACGATGACGGCGGTCATCGGCAGGGCGCCGAGCAGCCCGCACACGGTGTTGCCCGCGCCCTGCGCGATCAGTTCCTTGTCGTACGACGTGTGCGGACCGTCGTGCATACGGTCCACCGCCGCCGCGCTGAACAGGCTCTCCGCCGACGCGATCAGGGAGAAGGCGAGGACGGTGCCGATGGCGCCGACGCTCAGCAGGCCCCCGAACGCGGCGGCGTCCGGCGGCTGCACGGAATCGATGAGCCCCTGTACGTCGACCGTGGCCACCGGCAGGGAGAAGAGCAGCGAGGCTCCCATGGCGAGCGCCACGGCGGCGAGCGGCGCCGGCACCACACGGACCTTCGCGGGGAGCCGGGGCCAGGACACGAGCACGGCGATGGTGCCGACGCCGAGTGCGAAGGCGGTCAGGGCGCGCTCCGAGCCGGTGATGCCGGCGAGCATCCCCGGCAGTCCGGCGATCTTGGCCAGGCCGCTCGCGGGGGCCTCGCGGTCCGCCATGGCGTACAACTGCCCGGCGATCAGGAGGAGCCCGATCCCGGCGAGCATGCCCTCGACGACGGCCACGGAGATGGCGCGGAAGAAGCGGCCCAGGCGCAGGGCGCCCATGGCCAGTTGAAGGATCCCGGCGGCGAGCACGAGGGCGCCGAGCGCCGCGAGGCCGTATTCCTGTACGGCTTCGTGGACCAGGACGGTGAGGCCCGCGGCGGGGCCGCTGACCTGGAGGCTGCTGCCGGGCAGCAGGCCGGTGACGAGACCGCCGACGATGCCGGTGACCAGGCCGAGTTCGGCGGGTACTCCGGAGGCGACGGCCACGCCCAGGCACAGCGGCAGGGCGACGAGGAAGACGACCACGGAGGCGACGAAATCGTGCCGCGCGTCGTCGGGCGAACTGAACAGGCCGCGGGCGCGGTCGAGTACGGAGGCAGGGGAAGGCTGCATGTCGGTGACTCCTGAGCGCTGTGGGGGCGCATCGGTGTGACGTGGACCGGTGTCCGGGTCCGGCGGCGGGCGCGTCAGGCGTTTGTGCCCGTTGGCATGGCCGTGCCGGAGGAGCCGATCAGCAGCGGAAGACCTGAAGGAGGGCCGGCAGCTCGCGGCCCGCTGGTCTCGTCTCGCGGTGGGTGACGGCGACGGGGCGCCACGCGCGCGTGCCGTCGTCCGCCGACGTGACCGTGTCGGCGCGGAGCTGCGGAGTCGTGTCGGGTGCGAGGTCACGGCAGTGCGGCCGGCCGCGCGTCCGGAATCGCTCGGAGGTCTCTCCGGGGTGGGTGTCCTCGCCGCAGTGTGCGTACGGAGCCGTGGCCGGCGGTGTGCGGGATTCCGCGCCGTACGCGGGTTCGTTGACCCCGTGCGCGAAGCACTGGACGACCACCAGGAGCAGGGCGATCAGCGTGACGGGAAGCACCCGCCCGCGCACCCCGGTTCCCGTCACGGCAGAGTCCTCACGTGGCTGCGTAACTCGCATGGTCACTCAGCAACTTAACCGGAAGACGCCTCCCCCGGGTGACCGGACGGTCACGTGGCGCGACAGCCACCCTTGGATCAGGCGTGCGTCGCGCGTCTGTCCGGACGGGAACGGACGGGACCGGGCAGGACCGGGCGGGACCGGCCGGGGTGTGCGGGCCCCGCCCGGCGCGGGGGGTCAGTGCACGTGCGGTCCGCCGGTCAGCTGCGGCTTTCCGCGCGGTACGAGCGCGAACGTGGCGGCGGCGCTGACCGCTGCCACGACGGCGCACACCGTGAACGCGACGAACACCGAACCGAGCCCGAGGGCGGCCACGGACATGCCCGGCGTCCGGAGTGGTTCATCGCCCACGAGGAGGCGGGCGTCGGGCCCCGAGCCTGCCGACGAACCGCCCGCCCAAGTGCGCGCCGACCCCGGTGGCCACGGCCACCGGCAGGAACAGCACGCCGGTCCGCAGGGCGCTGTAGTCGCGCACCTCCTGGAGGAAGACCGACCCCAGGAAGAACAGCGAGATCAGCAGCGCCGTGGCGACCAGCATCAGATACGAGCCCGCGACCACCGGACGGCGCCGGAGCACGGCCAGGTCGATCAGCGGCGTGTGCTGCGCCCGCTCGCCGACCGGGGGCGGCTCACCGTCCCCGACATGGAAGCGGCGGTCATCCAGCTCTACTCCCTGCTGGTCTTCCCGCACCTGGTCTTCGGCTCGTACGGAACCGACATCAGCGACGACCTGACGGAGCGTCTGATCGTCGCCGGTGTCGACATGTTCCTGGGGTACTACGCGGCCGCCTAGCGTCTTTCGCGGATGCGTCCGTATTGCGCCACCCGAAACCCATCCGAAACCACCTATCCGCGGCGTCCGCCTACACTCCGGCCCATGGCGCGGATCCTGCCCTTCCAGCCCAGGCGGCTTCCCACCGGCGACGAGAGCGAGGCCGTACTGCGGTTCCGTACCGTGCACGGTTACCGGCGCGCGTACCGCGTCGCGGGTGAGGGACCGGCGATTCTGCTGATCCACGGCATCGGCGACTCATCGGCGACGTGGTCCCCGCTCATCTCCCAACTGGCCCGTCATCACACGGTCATCGCCCCCGACCTGCTCGGGCACGGCGCGTCCGAGAAGCCGCGGGCCGACTACTCGGTGGCCGCGTACGCCAACGGCGTCCGGGATCTGCTCGGCGTGCTCGGCGTCGAGCGGGTCACCCTGGTCGGGCACTCGTTCGGCGGCGGCGTGGCGATGCAGTTCGCCTACCAGTTCCCCGAACGCGTCGACCGGCTCGTCCTGGTGAGCACCGGCGGCGTGGGACCGCAGGTCACCCCCGTGCTGCGAGGCGTCTCACTGCCCGGTGCCGCGCTGCTGCTCTCGCTGCTCGGGCTGCCCGGCGCCGACCTGCCGGTGCGGGCGGTCGTCGCCCTGCTCCGGCTGCTCGACACCGGCCTCGGGCAGGACGCGCCCGAACTCATGGGCCTGGTCGACGCGTTGCCGGACGTGTGGGCGCGGGCCGCGTTCATCCGCACGCTGCGCTCCGTCGTCGACTGGCGCGGACAGGTGGTCACCATGCTGGACCGCTGCTATCTCGCCCAGGGCATGCCCACGCTATTGGTCTGGGGCGACCGGGACGGCGTCCTGCCGGTCGACCACGCGTTCACCGCGCACGAGGCGATGCCCGACAGCCGCCTCGAAATCTTCGAGGGGGCCGGTCACTTCCCCTTTCACGCCGACCCCGCCCGCTTCCTCGCGCTCGTGGAGGAGTTCATCGGAGCCACGGAACCGGCCAATTGGAGCATCGACCAGTGGTGGCGCCTGCTGCGGGCGGGGCGGCCGGGCGACGACGCGTACGTCGACGCGATGGAGCGGCGGTTCCGCGAGGCGAGCGAGCGGAGCGCCACCTAGTCGCGGCGCCCGGCCGCGGTGCCGCAGGCCTGGTGCCGCGGGCCCGGTGCTGCGGGCCCAGTGCTGCGGGCCCAGTGCCTAGCGCGCCGGCCGGACCGTCATGTCCGCGGTCAGGAAGCTGAACCCGCCCCTCGGCAGCGCGGTCGACTTCACCTGGACCACGAGCAGGGCGATGTCTCCGGCAGGGTTCTTCACGCAGATCTCGCTGCCTGCCGCCACCGCGGCCAGCGGGAGGTCGTGGCTGTCGGCGCCTTCGAGGGCGATGCCGCACGAGTCGAGGGTGGCTCCCGGCTTGCTGTACAGCAGGGTGATCACGCTCTTGTCGCTCTTCAGTGAGCAGCTGTCGCCCTGGCAGACGAAGCGGATGTCCCCCTTGCGGTCCTTGCGGCGTACCGGCTCCCTCAGGCTCACCGAGTTCTTCTCGTCGAACCATTCCTGGGGGTACGCGACGTCCTGCGGCTCCGCGGGAGCGCTCGGCGAGGAGTCGGAGGAGGGAAGCGCCCCGTCCACCGCCCGGTCGCTCTTGTCGGCGGAGCCCGAACTCCCGCCGTCCGATGAGGAGTTCGCGTCCTCTCTCGAAGACTCTCCGGACGCCGATCCTGACGCCCATCCGGACGACTCGGAACCGGACTCCGAGGACGTGCCCCGGCGGCGGAGCATGTCGGTCGCGTCCATGACCGTCCACGTCACGCCTGTGAGCAGCAGCGCGCCCGCCGTCACGGAGGCCGTGACGAACGCGGTGCGTCTTCGGCGGGCCCGCCGCTTGTCCGACTCCGTGGGGACCGTCGGCTGCGGCGGCGCGAAAAGCGGAGGCGGGGACGGCGCGGGCAAGGACTGTGTGTGCACCCGGGTCGGGTGGGGGACCGGAGCAGGCACCCTCACCTCCGGGCCCGTTATCCGGCGCCAGACGGCAGGCCCCGCGCCCGCTGCGGTGTCCCCGCCTAGCCGCTGCCTGCACCAGTCGACGATCTCCGCGAGGGTCGCCCGCTGTGCCGGATCGGTGGCGAGACAGCGGGCGAACAGCGGACGGAGCTGCGCGGGCAGACGGGAGAGGTCGGGCTCCGAGTGCACGATCCGGTACAGCACGCTGACCGAGGGGCCGTCCCCGTACAGCGGCTCGCCCAGTGCGGCGAACGCCGCTGTCTGGCCGAGCGCGAAGACGTCGGTGGCCGCCGTGACTTCCCCCACGGACGCCTGCTCGGGGGCCATGTACTGGGGAGTGCCCGCGGCGGTGCCCGTGACCGTGTTCGGGGATGTGGCACTGGAGGTCAGCGAGATACCGAAGTCGATGACGCGCGGCCCGTCGGAGGCGAGCAGTACGTTCGACGGCTTCAGGTCCCGGTGCACGATGCCCGCACTGTGGATGGCCTGCAGCGCCTCGGCGATCCCGGCCATCAGCCACAGCACCGCGGGCACCGGCAGGGGACCGCTCCGGGCGACGGCGTCCGACAGGGCGGGGCCCGGCACGTACAGGGTGGCCAGCCAGGGCGGTACGCCGTCGGCGTCGGCGTCGATCAGCTCGGCCGTGTAGGCGCCGCGGACCCGCTGGGCCGCCTTTATCTCCCGGCTGAACCGCCGCCGGAACGCCGGATCGTCGGCCAGCTCCGGCCGTACCACCTTGATCGCGACCGGTCGGCCGCCCTGCGTGTGCGAGAGATAGACCCGGCCCATGCCGCCCGCGCCGATCCGGGCGGCGAGACGGTAACCGGCCACCGTGTGCGGATCGTCCGCCCGCAACGGCCGGAACACCTCGGTCTCGTGGTTCATCGGCTCTCGTCCCCCTGCTCCCCTGATCCCCTTGCCCCCTGATCAGCAGCAGCCTAAACGGTGCTTCCGTGCCTGTTGCTCCTCCGCTACTCCTCCGCGAGCACCCGCTGTGCCACCGCGAACGCCGAATTGGCCGCGGGGACGCCGCAGTAGACCGCGGTCTGGAGCAGCACCGCGCCGATCTCCTCCGGCGTGAGCCCGATACGGCGGGCCGCACGGACATGCATCGCCAGCTCGTCGTAGTGCCCGTGCGCGACCAGGGCGGTCATCGTGATCATGCTGCGTTCGCGGTGCGCGAGGGTGGGGTCGGTCCAGATCTCGCCCCAGGCGTAGCGCGAGATGAAGTCCTGGAAGCGGGCCGTGAAGGGCGTGGTGTTCGCCTGCGCGCGGTCCACGTGCGCGTTGCCCAGGACCGCTCGCCGTACGGCCGTCCCGCTCGCGGCCGCCCCCGTCAGGTGCGTGCGCAGCGCGGCGACCACGGCCTCCGGCCGTTCCGCGGGCGCCAGGTGCGAGGCACCCGCGAGCTCCGTGAGCGAGGCGCCGGGCACGGCGTCGGCGATCTCGCGTGCGTGGGCGGGCGGCGTCGCCGGGTCCTCGCGGCCCGCGACGACGAGCGTCGGCGCGGTGATCGTCGCAAGGGCGTCCCTGATGTCGTACGCCGCCAGGGCGTCGCAGCACGCGGCGTACGCGCCCGGATCGGTGTTCCGGTGGTCGTCCACCAGGCCGGGGACGGTGAACCCGAGCGTGAACCAGCGGTCGGGCGCGCTCTCCGCGAGTGCGGCGAGGCCCTCGCGGCGCACGAGTGCGGCGCGCTCCTCCCAGCGGGCGCTGCCGCCGAAGTGCGCCGACGAGCAGATCACGGCGAGGCTCTCCACCCGCTCCGGGTGGTGCGCGGCCAGGTGCAGGCCGACGGCGCCGCCGAGGGAGACACCCGCGTACGAGAAGCGGTCGATGCCCAGGGAGTCGGCGAGCGCGAGGACGAGCGCGGCCAGGTCGGCGACGGTCGCTCCGGGGCCGATCAGGTCGGCGGGGGACTTGCCGTGACCGGGCAGGTCCCACCGTACGACCCGGTGGGTGGCGGAGAGTTCGGGCGCCACGGCGTCCCACAGGGCGGTGGAGGTGCCGACGGATGAGCCGAGGAGGAGAGGGGGCGCGGTCGGGGCGCCCTCGGTGGTGTGATGCGGCAGCTTGGCGGTCATCGTCGCTCCAGGGCTCGGTCCGTCAGGGTTCCGGCGGAGCCGGTGTAACGGGCTGGGTCGGTGAGTTCGGTGAGGTCGACGGTCGAGAGGTCGGGCTCCTCGGCGAGTACCTCCGCGAGGGAACGGCGCTCCTCCCGGGTGCGGCGGGCCGCCGACGTCAGGAGTTCCTTCGCGCGGGCCCGGCCCAGGAGGGGCGTCAGCTCGGCGGTGAGCCGCTCGGAGACGATCAACCCGTGGGTGAGGCCGAGGTGTTCCCGCATCGTCTCCGGGTGGACCCGGAGATTCCCGGCGAGTTCCGCCGCGTGGTGGCTCGCGCCGCCGACCGTGCGCAGGAGATCGCGCAGGGCCTCCCACTCCGCGTGCCAGGCACCTGCCGGACGTTCGTCCTCGGCGGCCATGGACGCGTGGAGCGTCGCCGCGAGGGCGGGCGCGCGGCGGGCCGCGGCGGCGACGAGGGTGGACCGGACGGGATTCGCCTTGTGCGGCATGGCGGAAGAACCGCCGCCCGTCCCTTCGGAGAGCTCGGCGATCTCAGTCCGGGCAAGAGTGAGAACGTCCGCCGCCGCCTTGCCCAGGGCCCCGGCGGTGAAAGCAAGCGCACCGCCGAGATCGGCGACCGGGGTGCGGAGGGTGTGCCAGGGCAGAAGCGGCTCGGCAAGGCGAAGCTCGCGAGCGAAAACAGAAACAAGCCTCTCCTCGTACGCACCGCCCACGGAGGCGACTTCGGCCGAGCCCGCCCCTGCGGGAACCGGCTCCGCCGAGCCCGCCCCTGCGAGGACCGCTGCCTCCACCGAGCAGCCCGTCTCTACCGAGGCCGTCTGCGCCGAGGTTGCTCCAACCGGGTCCGTCCGGGCCGAGTCCGTCTCGGTCGAGACTGTCCCGGTCGGGGCAGTCCCGGCGAGGGCCGCCCTTGCTGAGGGCTCTTCCACCGAGCCCCCTCCCAGCGACCCCGCCCCGCCCCCATAAGCCCCGAAAGCCGCCAACGTCCCCGCCGCGCCCCCCAGTTGCGCCGGAAGCGTCTCGCGTACCAGTCGTACCCTGTCCCGTGCGTCGAGGATCAGTGTGCGCCAGCCCGCAGCCTTGAGGCCGAACGTCGTCGGGACCGCGTGCTGTGTCAGGGTGCGGCCCGGCATCACCGTGTTCCGGTGTTCCTGCGCGAGGCGGGCGAGTGCTGATTCTGTGCGGGTCAGGTCCGCGAGGATCAGGTCCAGCGTGCGCCGGGCGACCAGCATCATGGCCGTGTCCATGATGTCCTGGCTCGTCGCGCCCCGGTGGACGTACGGCGCCGCATCCGGAGGCACCGCGGCCGTCAGATCCGCGACCAGCGGGATCACCGGATTGCCGCCGGCCCGCGCGCGGAGCGCGATGTCGCGCACGTCGAAGCGGTCGGCGTCGGCCGCGGCCGAGACGGCCGTCGCCGCTTCCGCCGGGGCCGGGCCCACCGCCGCCTGGGCCCGCGTCAGCGCCGCCTCCGCGTCCAGCATCGCCTGCAGGAAGGCGGTGTCGCTCGTGGCGGCTTCGGCGGGGGAGCCCGCACGGCCGGGGGCGAGCAGCCCGACGTCGGTACCTTCAAGACTCACTTGAACTCCAGGAACACCGTTTCGCCCTCGCCCTGAAGGCGGATGTCGAAACGGTACGTGCGGCTCTCCTCGGCATGGGCGATCAGCGTCGTACGCCGCGCCGGGTCGAGTGCGCCGAGGAGCGGGTCGCCCGGCTCGTCGACCAGGTAGGCGCGCGTGTACAGGTGGTGGAGCAGGCCGCGCGCGAAGACGGCGACCGCGACGTACGAGACGCCGCCCGGCGGGAGGGTGCGGATCGCCCAGTGGCCGTCCGCGTCGGTCGGCACGCGGCCGAACCCGGTGAACGCGACACCGTCACGGCCGATGACCTCGCCCGTGACCGGGTCGTGCCGCAGCGAACCGGGCGCCCCCGTGCGCGAGCCGTCGGGCGCGGGCTGCCAGGTCTCGATGAGGGCGTCGGGCACGGGGTTTCCCGCGCCGTCGTACACGTACCCGTGCAGGGTGATGGTCTCCGGATGTCCTGCCGGGGCGACCTCGCCGCCCCGCGGGAAGGGCAGCGCGTAGCCGTAGAAGGGGCCGACGGTCTGGGAGGGGGTGGGAGCGTACGACATCAGAGCTGGTCGCCTTCCTCGAAGAGCGTCGCGGACGGGCCGTCGAGCACGATGTCCCAGCGGTAGCCGAGCGACCACTCGGGGGCGGAGAGGCTGTGGTCGTAGGCGGAGACCAGGCGCGCTCGCGCCGACTCGTCGGTGACCGAGCGCAGGACGGGGTCGTAGGCGAACAGCGGGTCGCCGGGGAAGTACATCTGCGTCACCAGGCGCTGGGTGAACGCAGTGCCGAAGAGCGAGAAGTGGATGTGCGCGGGGCGCCACGCGTTGACGTGGTTGCGCCACGGGTACGCGCCCGGCTTGATCGTCGTGAAGGAGTACGAACCCTCGTCGTCGGTCAGGCAGCGGCCGAAGCCCGTGAAGTTCGGGTCGAGCGGCGCCGGGTGCTGGTCCAGCTGATGGGCGTACCGGCCGGACGCGTTGGCCTGCCAGAGCTCGACCAACTGGCCGCGCACGGGCCGCCCCTCGCGGTCCAGGACGCGGCCGGACACGGTGATCCGCTCACCGAGCGGCTCGCCGAGGTGCCGGCGGGTCAGATCGCGGTCGAGCGCCGTGACGTCGGTGACGCCGAACGCGGGCCCGCTCAGCTCCACCGCCTCCGGGTCGCTCAGCGGGATCAGCGGCTGCCGGGGGAAGCGGAAGTGACTGCTGCGGTACGGGGGATAGTCACGCGGCGGATGGTCGGAGGGCGCGGCCGCTGCCTGCGCCCTGGCGACCTCCGTGTCTATCTCCTGCTGGCTCAGCCCGTCGGGCAGGGGTTCGGTGAGGGTCATGTCTCTCGGCTCCGTGAGTACGGCGTGCTGCTGGGGAAGGGCGGGGTCGGCCACCTTAGATGCTCTGCACATTAATCAGGGCACTGACTATTTGTACGATGTTCCTGCGAGGTGGAAACTTACGCTGCCACTCGTTCCCCGGGTCGTCAAGGGCGAGTACTGTTCAGTGCACCTACGAAAAACCCGTAGTACAGGGCAGCACACGGCAGTGCAGACAGTGGAGGAACTCATGGCCGCGGTGGATCTGACCACCCACCCCGGGCACCTGGCCCGGCGCCTGCAGCAGGCGCACTACCTGCTGTGGAACACGATGGTCTCCGAGGAGATCACCTCCCCGCAGTTCGCCGTCCTGAACGCACTCGTCGCCGAGCCCGGCCTCGACCAGCGCACCGTCGGCGAGCGGGTCGGCCTCGACCGGTCCACGATCGCCGAGGTCATCAGCCGCCTGATGCGCCGCGAGCTGCTCGACAAGGTGCGCGACCCGCAGGACGGCCGCCGCTATCTGCTGCACCTCACGGACGAGGGCAAGCGCACGCACCGCAAGCTGACCGTGCGGACGGCCCGGATGAACCAGGTCTTCCTCGGCCCGCTCTCCGCGGACGAGCGGACGGTGTTCTTCGACCTGATCCAGCGGGTCTCGGACGCGGCGGAGGGCCTGCGCAATCCCGCGGAGCACCTCGCGGCGGGCAGTGCCTGAGTCACCCCTTCGCGTACACCACCCACACCTGCCCCTTCGCGAACGGCAGCCGCTCGCCGCCGTCCGCCGTCGTGAACTCCGTGCCGTCGTCCGGGGACGGCCGCTCCCAGCGCGCCTTGTAGGCACGGCCGTCCCGCAGGACCCGTGCCTCGCCCGAGCCGACGGTCTCGGTGAACGGCGTGATGTTGCCCGAGCGGTCGTGGAAGCGGGACTGGCGCACCTTCACGTACTGCACGACGACCGTCGAAGCCGCCAGCGTCCGGCCGTCGGACGTGCGGGCCTGCTTCCCGTCCATGGAGACCAGCCAGCGCCCCTGCCCGGCCGACCAGTTGAAGGTGAACCGCGCCGCGGGGAACCGGACCGTGCGCTCGCGTTCCGGGGTACCGCCCTCGGGGCGGGGGCCGAAGACGAAGCCCGTGCTCTCCAGGCCTCCCTTGTCCGGGTCGGCGTTCAGCGCCTTCGGGCGTACGAAGAGGTTGTGCGGTGCCGGCTTGTCGCCGCTGCGGAAGTAGGCGTCGCCCGGCGCCTTGCCCGGTGACAGCGGCCGCAGGGGAGCGTCCGAGATCAGCGGAAGGAGCTTGGACTGTGCCCCGGAGAACACGAGAGCCGGATCGTCGAACTGCTCGAGGAGCTCCAGATCCGTCTCCCGCGCGCTGCGCACCGGGCCGATGACGGGCGGCAGCCGGTCGGCGTATACCGCCATCAGACGGCTGAGACCCGCCTCGACCTGTTCCGCGTACACCACGTCCGCCGCGTCCAGGCCCGTCTGCGGGCGTGCCGGACCTACGTTGTCGATCTTCACGGCCAGTACGCGCCCGCCGCCGGAGGGCACCTTCCCGTCGCCGCCGCTGGTGTCGCTGATGGTGCAGCCGGGCGCCAGGCCCAGGACGGCGGCGACGGCCGCCACCGCCGCCACCGTCGTGAGTCGTGTCCGTGTCCGCGCCTGCGACTGTGGTTGTGCCTGCGCCTGCGCCCGTGTCCGCTGTCCCATACGGACTCCCTACCCCGTCCGCCCCTGCTCTCCTCCCGCCCTTCAGCCCAGATCGAGGGCGTTGCGCAGACCGAGCCGGTAGCGGGTGCGGTCGTGGCGCTTGAGGAGTTCGATCGCCGGGGCACGGAACAGGGAGGTCACCGTGCAGGGTTCGGCATCCGAACCGACCTTCTCCAGAAGGGCGTTCACCGCCTGGCGTGCCGAGGTGTTGGCGCCCTCCATCGTCGCGAGGTCGATCGGCACGGCCACGTAGTCGCCCGCGAGGTAGAGGTTGGGGATCTTCGTGGCGGCCGACGGGCGGTTGTGGAGGGTGCCGACCGGATGGATGAGGAGCTCGTCCTCGTTGGTCGGGTTCGGCGTGCCGATGCCGTCGACGCCGGGGTCCAGGAACCACGAGTGCAGCTTGCCGTCGCTCAGGACGACCTTGCCGGTGTCGTTGAGCGCTGCCTTGAGCTGGGCCCACACCTCCTTGGCCACCTCCTCGCGCGTGCACTGCTTGGCCGTCTTGCCGTAGAGCATCCCCGGCTTGTCCCACTCGGAGATGTCCACGGAGAGACACTCGACCGCGACGCCGTCCCCGTAGTCCGCGGGGAAGTCGCGCTCCGGCCAGTGGCCCGCCTGCGCGATGCCGGTGAGCGACCAGGGCGAGTCGATGCAGTTGAAGTGGCCCTTGACCACGGGCGGGCGCTCCGTCAGATAGAACTGGATGCCCGTCATCCAGTCGGTCTCCAGCTTGTCGCAGCGCGCCAACTGCGGGTCGGCGCGCTTCAGTTCGGCGCCCCATGTCCTGCGCGCGTGCTCCACCGGCATGGCCTGGATGTAGTGGTCGGCGGTGATGTCACGGCGTACCCCGTCGGGGTCCTCGATGACGGCCTTGGTGATGCGGCCGCCCGCGAAGCCCAGTTGCCGGACGTCCCAGCCGACGCGGAACTCCACGCCAAGCGACGTCAGATGCGTCACCCAGGGGTCGATCCACGCCTCGTTCGTCGGTGCGTTCAGGAGCCGGTCCGGCGGGCCGTCCGCGCCCTGGCCGAGCAGATTGAAGACGAAGGCCTCGCCGAGCGTGCCGACGGTGCGGGTGCTCGCCACCTCGGCCTTGGTGGCGACGATGTTGCGGGTGACGCCGATCGCCAGGATGCGCTGGTAGTCCTTCGACATCCGAGCGGCGCGCACGAACTCCCACCAGGGCGTCGACTCCCAGGTGTCGTCGCGGCGCTCGTCGCAGCTGGTGAGGAAGACCAGGGCGCGGTTCACGAAGTACGCGGCCTCGTGCGAGGGCAGGTTGAACGCGGTGTCGAGGAGTGCGGTGAGCGCCCGCGCGATGTCGTCCAGGGTGAGCTTCTCCGGCTCGCTGCCCGGCCAGGGGATCGGCATCCGGATGTCCTCGCGGCCGGTCCGCGCGAACGACATCTCGCGGGGCGCCGCGAGGTTGTCCCAGACGCCGTGCGCGTTGCCGGGGAAGGGGATGCGGCGCATCGTGTCGGGGAGGTTGTGGTAGATCCCCGGGATGAAGCGGAACCCGTGCTCGCCGGGCAGCGGCCTGCGGTTGCCCTTCGCGCTGTTCGGTACGTCCATGCTGCGGGCCTTGCCGCCGAGGGCCCTGCGCTCGTAGACCGTGACGGCGAAGCCGCGTTCGGCCAGCTCATGGGCGGCGGTCAGGCCCGCGACACCGCCGCCGAGCACGGCCACGGAATGCTTCGCGGGGTCCGCCCGCGGGGCGCGTTCACCGGCCGCCGCCGCCGGCGGCGCTGCCGCCCCCAGGGCCGCCGCGCCGCCCGCCGCGGCCGCCCCGGCGACGAACGTCCGTCTCGTGCTGCCCGCAGCTTCCGAGTACCCCACGCACCTATCCCCTTACCGTAAGTAACTCCCGTGTCAGCCGCTGGAGCTTACGGTCACCGCCGATGACCCGGAAGCCGCGCGGGACCGGGGACGCGAACATTGGCGTGAATGCGCGCCCGGCCGTCGGACGCGACGTGGTGTGACGCGCGTATGGCCGGAGTACGAAGGCTGCGTTTCCGGAAAGCCGGGCCGTGCGAGATGACTTGACCCTCTCTCGCGGCCGTGGCTAGTTTCGACGCCATGCGAATATCCCGGCGGTTCAAGCAGCGGCGCGCTGTTGATCTGATGCGCGTCGCCACCGCCCTGTGTAGCTGACCTGCGGAACACGCGTTTCGTCGTGCGAAGCCGCAGGGAATTTCCCTGCCGGCCTTCTCCCTTTCGTGAAGGTCCACACTCCGGGAAAGAATTCATGCCCACACATGTACGGGCGGCGCTCGGCGCTGCCCTCATCGCTCCGCTGCTCCTGGCCGGTTGCGCCGACAACGCCTCGTCGACCACGACCGTCGACGCCAAGCAGGTCTCCGCGAAGATCCCGGAGAAGGTGGATCCGAACACCACGATCACCATCGGGGCGCCGGAGGCCCAGGTCGCCCTGAAACTCTCCGGACAGCTCGACAAGCTTCCCTTCAAGGTGAAATGGGCCAACATCAGCGGCGGCCCCCAGTGCTCCGAGGCATTCCGGGCGAATTCCCTGGACGTGTGCTCCGCGGCGGAAATACCGTCCATTCACGCGCATTGGACGGGACTCGACACGAAATTGGTGGCGGCGAAATACCGCAAGGACCCGCTCAAGCACCCCGTGTACGAACTCGGCATCGCACCCGGCGCGGACATCGACACGCTGAAAGACCTGCGCGGCAAGAAGATCGCCTACAGCCCGGGGCAGGCGCAGGGCGCCCTCGTCCTGCGCATCCTCGCCAAGGCCGGGCTCACCAAGGACGACGTGGAACTCGTCGAACTGCCGAGCACCGGCGACGTCTACCCGTCGGCGCTCGGCAACGGCCAGGTCGACGCGGCACCGCTGGGCGGGGTCAACATCAAGCGCTACCCCGCGAAGTACGGCAAGGACGGCGCGAAGACCATCCAGCACGGGCTGCGGGACGACCCCGGGCACCTGTGGGTGCCGACCGAGTCGGTGGAGGACCCGAAGAAGGCCGCGGCCATCCGGGAGTTCGTGAAGTACTGGGCGCGCGCCGGCGAATGGGCCGACAAGCACCCCGACGAGTGGATCGACGGGTACTACGTCAAGGACCAGGGACTGTCCCGCGAGGACGGCGAGTACCTGGTCAAGGGGATCGGCCACCCCGACATCCCGGCCGACTGGACGTCCGCCATCGCACGCCAGCAGAAGACCGTCGATCTGCTGGCAAAGGAGACCGGCAAGAAGAGCTTCGACGCGGAGGTCCTCTTCGACCGGCGGTACGAGTCTGTCGCCGCCGACGCCGTCAAGTCCGGTGCGGGGGAGGGAACATGAGCGCGGAAGCACCCGAGGCCCCCACTCTGACCAAGGCTTCCTCCCGTACCGGGCCCGTGGCCCGGGCGCCCCGCAGGACACGGCGCCGCAGGCTCGGGCCGGGCAGGGCCATCCCGTACGGCCGGACCATCGGCCCCCTGCTGCTGCTCGCGATCTGGGCGGCGGGGTCGGCCGCCGGGTTCATCGACGCCCGTAACCTCTCCGCGCCGTGGACCGTGGTCAGCACCACGGGAGACCTGATCGCCGAGGGGCGGCTCCAGTCGAACCTCGCCACCTCCGCCGAACGCGCCTTCCTGGGCCTGCTCTTCGGCACCGCGGGCGGTCTCGTCCTCGCGATCGCCGCCGGGCTCAGCAGAATCGGCGAGGGCATCATCGACGGACCCGTGCAGATCAAACGGGCCATCCCCTCGCTCGCACTGATCCCGCTGCTCATCCTCTGGTTCGGCATCGGCGAGTCGATGAAGGTCATCACGATCGCGCTCGGCGTCTTCGTGCCCGTCTACATCCACACCCACAACGGCCTGCGGACGATCGACGGCCGCTACGCCGAACTCGCCGAGACCGTGGGCCTGTCACGGACCGGGTTCGTGCGGCACGTCGTCCTGCCGGGAGCGCTGCCGGGCTTCCTGCTCGGCATGCGGTTCGCGGTCACCGCGGCGTGGCTCTCGCTCGTCGTGGTCGAGCAGGTCAACGCGACGAGCGGCATCGGCTACATGATGGAGCTCGCCCGCACCTACGGGCAGACCGACATCATCATCGTCGGCCTCGTCGTGTACGGCCTCCTCGGTCTCGTCTCCGACGCACTCGTCCGGCTCGTGGAGAGGAAGGCACTGTCATGGCGGCGCACACTGGCGGGCTGACGCGCGAGGGTCTGACGGGTGATGGCCTGACGGGTGATGGCCTCACGGTCCGAATCGAGGGCCTCGTCCGCTCCTTCGGCGACCGCAAGATCCTCGACGGTCTCGAACTGAACATCGCGGCGGGCGAGTTCGTGGCGCTCCTCGGCCGCAGCGGCTCGGGCAAGTCCACGCTCCTGCGGGCACTCGCGGGCCTCGACCACGAGGTCAAGGGCAGCGGCGACCTCTCGGCACCCGCTGATGTCTCCGTGGTCTTCCAGGACGCACGGCTGCTGCCCTGGAAGCGGGTACTGGACAACGTCGTACTGGGTCTGACGGGCGCCGGAGCACGCGAGCGCGGTCGCGCCGCGCTCGACGAGGTGGGCCTTGCGGGCCGCGAGGACGCCTGGCCCGCGGATCTGTCCGGCGGTGAACAGCAGCGCGTCTCGCTCGCCCGCTCCCTGGTGCGCGAGCCCCGACTCCTGCTCGCCGACGAACCGTTCGGCGCCCTTGACGCGCTCACCCGCATCCGGATGCACGCCCTGCTGCGACGCCTCTGCGAGGCGCACCGCCCCGCCGTGCTCCTGGTCACCCACGACGTCGACGAGGCGATCGCCCTCGCCGACCGGGTGGTCGTCCTGGACGCGGGGCGCATCGCGGCCGACGTACGGGTCGACCTGCCCGCGCCGCGGGGCCAGGGGAGCCCTCAGTACGCGGCGCTGCGGGGGAGGCTGCTGCGGCAGCTGGGGGTCGATCCGGCCGACGGCGATCCGGCGCAGGTCGAGGATGCTCCGAAGGAGGAAGAGGACGCCCCGAAGGAGGAAGTGGCCGTCGGCTAGCGCAGCACATCCGCCAGGTCGTACCGGACCGGCTCCTCCAGCTGGGCGAACGTACAGCTGTCAGGGGTGCGGTCCGGTCGCCAGATGCGAAAGCGCGCCGTGTGCCGGAAGCGCTGCCCGCCCTCCATATGGTCGTAGGCCACCTCGCAGACACGCTCCGGGCGCAGCGGCACCCAGGACATGTCCTTCTTGCCCGACCAGCGGCTCGGCGCGCCCGGCATCCGGGACGACTCGTGCGCGGCCTCGTCGCCCCAGGCCGCCCACGGGTGGCTCTCGGCCGACTCCATCCGCAGCGGCTCCAGCTCGTCCACCAGCTCCGCGCGCCGCTGCATGGAGAACGCGGCGCAGACTCCGACGTGCTGCAGTACGCCCGCGGCGTCGTGAAGACCGAGCAGGAGCGAGCCGACGACGGGCCCGCTCTTGTGGAAGCGGTAGCCCGCGACCACGCAGTCCGCGGTGCGCTCGTGCTTGATCTTGAACATGAGGCGTTCGTTCTGCCGGTAGCGCAGGTCCAGCGGTTTGGCGATGACACCGTCGAGGCCCGCGCCCTCGAACTGCTCGAACCACGTCCGCGCCAGCTCCGGATCCATGGTGGCGGGCGCGAGGTGCACGGGAGCGGTCACACCCTCGAGGACTTCGGTCAGCCGGGTGCGGCGGTCGGTGAGGGGCGTGTCGAGACGGGCCTCGTCGTCCAGGGCGAGGAGGTCGAAGGCCACGAAGGAGGCCGGGGTCCGCTCGGCCAGGGTGCGCACCCGCGATGCGGCGGGGTGAATGCGCTCGCTGAGCGCGTCGAAGTCGAGGCGTCCGTCCCGGGCGATCACGACCTCGCCGTCCAGGACGCAGCGGGCGGGCAGGCGATCGAGCAGGGCCGCCGCCAGCTCCGGAAAATACCTGGTCAGCGGCTTCCCCGTACGGCTGCCGATCTCCAGCTCCGCGCCGTCCCTGAAGACGATCGCGCGGAAACCGTCCCACTTGGCCTCGTACTGCATGCCGGGCGGGATCTTCGCCACGGGCTTGGCCAGCATGGGCTTGACGGGGGGCATCACCGGCAGATCCATGACTCGATTCTGTGCCCATACGCCACTTTGTGCCCGGTGTGCGGCTCTCGTCCCTTGCGCATAGCGTGGCCGTATGGGTGGTGGAGCGCATGGGCGGTAAAGCGGTGGAGCTCGACGCGGGCGGGCGGGCGGTGCGGCTGTCCAGTCCGGACAAGGTCGTCTTTCCGGAGCGCGGCTTCACCAAGCTGGACGTCGCCCGGTACTTCCTCGCGGTCGGCGACGGGATCGTCCGCGCCCTGCGGGACCGCCCCACGGCGCTGCAGCGCTTCCCGGACGGGGTCGCCGGCGAGTTCTTCTACCAGAAGCGCGTCCCCAAGAACCACCCCGACTGGATCCCCACCGCCACCATCGCCTTCCCCAGCGGCCGCACGGCCGACGAGATGTGCCCCACGGAGATCGCCGCGGTCATCTGGGCCGCCCAGTACAACACCCTGACCTTCCACCCCTGGCCCGTACGGCGCGACGACCTCGACCGTCCCGACGAACTCCGCATCGACCTGGACCCGCAGCCCGGCACGGACTACGCGGACGCGGTACGCGTCGCCCATGAACTCCGCGCGCTTCTGGACGAGTTCGGGATCCGGGGCTGGCCCAAGACGTCCGGCGGGCGCGGCGTGCACGTCTTCGTGCCGATCGAGCCGCGTTGGGACTTCACCGGCGTGCGGCGGGCCGCGATCGCCTGCGGACGCGAGCTGGAGCGGCGCATGCCGGACGCGGTCACCACCGCGTGGTGGAAGGAGGAGCGGGGCGAGCGGATCTTCGTCGACTACAACCAGACCGCCCGCGACCGGACCATCGCCTCCGCCTACTCGGTGCGACCCCGGCCGCACGCCCCCGTCTCGGCGCCGCTGCGCTGGGACGAGGTCGACGACGCGGTGCCGGAGGACTTCGACATCGCCACGATGCCGGAGCGGTTCGCCCGGCTCGGTGACGTGCACGCGGACATGGAGAAGCACGCCTTCTCCCTCGACGCGCTCCTCGAACTCGCCGCGCGGGACGAGCGGGACCACGGCATGGGCGACCTGCCCTACCCGCCCGAGTACCCGAAGATGCCGGGCGAGCCGAAGCGCGTGCAGCCCAGCCGGGCGAAGCACGAGGAGTGACAACGGCCCCCGCGCCCCGGAATCGGGGTGCGGGGGCCGCAGCAGGGCCGCTCAGGGAGTGACTACAGCCGGGTGGCTACAGCTCCTTGATCCGGATGTCCCGGTACGAGATCACGTCGGTGACCCCGTGCACCTGCACCCCGACATAGCCGGACGAGTAACGCCGTCCGTCCGTGCCCGGGTCGTCGCCGCGCGGCGGCGTGAAGTCCTGGCCGCCGGTGTTGTCGAACTCGTTGATCAGGACGCCGTTGCGGTAGATCGAGTAGTGCTGGTCCACCACCTTGACCTCGTAGTCGTTCCACGTGCCCTTCGGGGTGACACCGGCACCGGCCAGCCCCACCCGGTCGAAGCCGTAGATCGACCCCGTCTTGTACATGTCGCCGTCAGGCTTGTCGAGCGCCTGGATCTCGTGCCCGTACTTGATGGCGACCCACTCCGGACGTGACTCCTCCGGGTGGTCGTGGACCTGCGGGAAGCGCACGAAGACACCGCCGTTGGCGTTGCCGTTGCCCGGCGCGTCGTCCCGCCACTGGAGCTTCAGCGAGAAGTCGCCGTACTTGCGCTCCGGGAACCACAGCATGCCCATGCCCTCGACGGTGGTGCTGCTGGTGATCGAACCGTCCGCGTTCAGGCCGAACTTGCCGCCGCCGACCTGCTCCCACTTGTCCAGGGACTCCTGGGTGCCGTCGAAGATCTTGCGGTAGCCGTCCGTCTGGCCCGGCTTGCCGATGCCGGACTGCTTGGCGGCCTTGTTGATCTTGTTGTACTCCCGCTGGTCGATCTCACCGGCCTTCAGGAGCTTGTCCGTGACGCTCTTGACGTGCTTCAGGAAGAGCGCGTGGGACGTCCACTCCTTCTCGTCCTCGATGATCTCGTTGATGCGGCAGCGGTTGTTGGTGACCCGGTTCGGGATGCCCGTGTCGACCGTGCCGACGATGACCGTAAGGCGCTCGTCGAACTCGGCGCAGTTGGGCGCCGGGACACCGCCGCCCTCCTTGACCGTGAACGAGACGTCCTTGGCCGCCGAGGTGTTGCCCGCCTTGTCGCTCGCGCGGTAGGCCACCGTGTGCCGGCCCACGCGGTCGACGACGACGGGCGCGGAGTACGCGAGGTACGGGCCGCCGTCGAGGGAGTACTCGACCTTGTCGACACCGGAGTCGGCGTCGGTCGCGGTGACCGTCACCTTTGCCTTGCCGACGTACGCGCCGTCCGAGTTCTTGTCGCCCTCGACCTTCGCGGCGGTCTCCGGCGGCGTCTTGTCCTCGACCGGCGGCGTGACCACGGTGAACTCGACGGCCTTCTCCGCCGCCTGGTTCCCCGCCTTGTCGGAGGCGCGGTAGCGGATCTTGTGCGCGCCCGCCGCGTGAACCATGACCGGCGCGGTGTACGCCGTCCACTCGCCGCCGTCGCCGACCGCGTACTCGATCTTGTTGACGCCGGAGCCGGTGTCGGACGCCGTCACGGTGACGGTCGCCATCCCGACGTACTCGCCCTTGTCGTTCTTCTCGCCGGTCACCGTGGCCGAGGTCTCCGGAGGCGTCTTGTCGTTGGTGTCCGGGGCGACCACCGTGAAGTCGACGGCCTTCTCCGCCGCCACGTTGCCCGCCTTGTCGCTCGCGCGATAGCGGATCTTGTGGGTGCCGACCTGGTCGACGACGACGGGCGCCGTGTACGGCTGCCAGGCGCCGTCCGCGCCGACCGCGAACTCGGTCTTGTCGACGCCCGAACCCTCGTCGGTCGCCGTCACCGCGACGGTGGCGGAACCGACGTACGCGCCGTCGGCATTGGTCTGGCCCTCGACCTTGGCCGCCGTCTCGGGAGCGGTGGTGTCCTCGCCGCCCCCCTCGGTCACCACGAGGATGCCCTGCATCGAGCCGTGGCCGGGGATCGTGCAGTGGTAGCGGTAACGGCCCGGCGAGAGGGTGACCTCCGCCGTGTGCTTGCCGCCCTGGTCGTCGTTCGGGTTGGCCAGGATGTTCAGCGGTACGTCGTTGTTGTACTCGGGGTCCGAGACGTCGAACGTCAGCGTGTGCGGCATCCCGGTGTCGTTGCCGGTCGCCTCGCTGTTCTCGAAGACGATCGTCGTCGCGCCCGCGACCGCCGTGGCGGGCGCGGAGGCGTACTTGTCGATCGCGTTGTTCGCGGTCCAGGTCAGGGTCTGGGCCGCCGCGGCGCCCGGCCGGTCGGGCTGGCTCGCCGCCGTCGAGGTGAGGCCGAGCACCATCAGGAGCGACGCGAACAGCGCCGTCCAGAGTCTTCGCTTGTTCACGGTTGGCATCATCCGGTCTTCCTTGCCAGATCCTTGGCGGCCGGTGTGGCCTCGCCGCCCGAGTAAGTGACGCGCCACAGCGCCGACTTGGAGTCCGAGGTGAAGAACCCGCGGCCGTAGTCGAGGACGTAGAGCGAACCGTCGGCGGCGAACTTCCAGTCCATGAGGTTCTTGATGCCGTCGTTGCCGATCGGGATGATCTTCTTCAGGGACTCGGCATGCGTAGGCAGGCCGCCGCTGCCGACCGTCTTCGGGTCGGTCAGGACCGCGTGCCGGGGCTGGTCGGCGTCGTAGAAGTCACCGACGAACCACTTGCCGTCCCAGTACGAAGGCCACTTGTCGGCACTCGTGTTGGCGGCGTCGTAGCGGTAGACCGGGCCGTTCATCGTGGCCTGGCCGCCGCCCTTGAGCCACGGCAGGAGGATCTTCTGCTCCTCCGTCTTGTAGCTCGGGATGCCCTTCGCGTCACGCGGGTAGTCGACGCCGCCGCCCTGCGGCGAGTACCAGATGTTGTTCGGCTCGGCCGGCGGGATGTTCACCAGACCGTCGTTGTTGGGCGACTCGTTCTTGAGGTTCTTGCAGTCGTACCAGCCGAGCGGCTTCGTCGGGTCCGGCAGATTGCGGTCGCGGTAGGGCTGGTTGTTGCCCATGCAGTACGGCCAGCCGCGGTTGGACGCGTGGGTGATCGCGGCGAACGTGTCGTACTTCGCCGGGCCCCACGTCGTCGACGGCGCGCCCGCGTCCGGGCCGACCCAGCCCGCGTAGAGCGTGTCGGTCTTCTTGTCGACCGAGATGCGCGCCGGGTTGCGGACGCCCATCACATAGATCTCGCCGCGCGTCTTGCCGCCGCCCTCGTCCGGCTCCTTGCCAGTGAAGAGGTTGCCCGAGGGGAGGGTGTACGTCCCGTCGTCCTCGGGGTGGATGCGCAGGATCTTGCCGTTGAGGTTGTTCGTGTTGCCCGCGGTGCGGCGAGCGTCGGCGAAGGAGACACCCTTGAAGTTGGGCTGCGGGTTGTTGCCCGAGTAACCGTCGCTGAACTGCGAGGAGTTGTTGTCACCGGTCGCGATGTAGAGATTGCCTTTGGAGTCCCAGGCCATCCCGCCGCCCGCGTGGCAGCAGCTGTGGATCTGCACCGGCCACTTGAGCAGCACCTTCTCGCTGGCCATGTCCAGCTTGTCGGTGGTGCGGTCGAGCGTGAAGCGGGAGACGTAGCGCTCGGCCATGTGCGTCTCGCGGTTGATCTTCGAGTGGGGTGTGTAGTGCAGGTACACCCAGCCGTTCTGCTCGAACTTCGGGTCGAGCTCGATGCCGAGCAGGCCCTCCTCGACCTTGATCAGCTCGTCGCCGCCGCCCTTGTTGCCGAAGACGGTGAGCGCCCCGGCGAGCGTCGACTTCTTGGTCTTGGGGTCGTAGACGTGGATCTCGCCCTTGCCCTTGCCGATGTCGGGGTTGTTCCAGTCGGTGATGACCGGCTGAGAGGAGTCGGCGCCGCCGCGGCCGATGTAGATGACCTTGCCGTCGGGCGCGGTGACCAGGCCGTGCGGCTCGCCGATCTGGTCGTTCTGGCCCGGCTGGTTGGCCTGGGTCAGGCGCTGCGCCTTGTAGTTGGCGGTGATCGTCGACTTGCAGTCGGCGCGGGAGATGCGGGTCGTCCAGTTCAGGGCGCCGCGCAGGTGGGTGCGGAAGTCGGTCTCGTCGTACGAGGCCGCCGTACCGCCCATTCCGGTGTAGAAGGAGCGCCCGCCGTCGTAGTCACGGCACCAGGAGACCGGGTGGTCGGCGCCGTTCTTGCTCGCGCCCGGCTGGTACGTCGACTCGCGCACGCGGGCCACGGTGTGGACCTCGCCGGTCGGGTTCTTGGTCCAGTTCAGCCACTGGTCGGGGCGCTTCCACTGCAGGGGCAGGTCCTTGGTGGCCGGGTGCTCCCGGTCGCCGACCTCGACGGTGGCGCGCTGCACGTCCGTCGGGCTGGAATCGGCCGGGCGGGCGCCGATCAGGCCGGTGAACCAGTTCGAGTACGGCTCGGCGCGGGCCGCGTCATGGATGCCGACGAAGCCGCCGCCCGCCTCCATGTAGGCCTCGAGGCCCGCTTCCTGCTCGGGGTCGAGGACGTCGCCGCCGCCGGTCAGGAAGGCGATGGCGTTGAACTTGCCGAGCTTGGTCTCGTTCGTGAAGACCGCGGGATCGTCGGTCGCCTCGATCTTGAACCGCTGGGCGGCCGGACCGCTCTGGCCGATCTTCTCGATGGCCTCGATACCGGCGTTCACGACGGGCGACTCGTCGCCGCCCGCCGCCGATCCGTGGAAGACGAGGACGCGCACGTTCGCCTGGCCGGGCGGCGAGGGAAGGGACATCGTTGTCAACGGTGGTTCGGGATAGGGCCGCGCGGTCGCGGCCTGTGTGGAGAGCGCGCCGGTGACCATGGCTCCGGAGAGCAGGGCGGCCGCCCAGGCGCGGCGCGAGCCGACCCGGTTGCGGCCCTGGTCCGGGCTCCGGCCCTGGCCCCGGCGGTTCGATCTGCGTCTGACTCTGCTCAACCCTCGTACAGCCAAGGGCTCTTGATGCGGTGTGAGCCGCATGAGTACACCCACCCCTCGTCGGTCACAGCAACAGGCGCGGATGAAGCTAGACCTCTTTTTGCCACTCGCCAATAGGTACGGACGGAATTCCGCGAACTTTGTCCTGCGTGTGGATAAACGAAGATCCCCCGGATACCGTGTGGCCGTCTCGGGGGCCACCTGCGCCCCGTCAGCACCCGTACCGCAGTGGGGAGTTCGGCATGGACCGGTTCGGCATGGACCGACGGAGCTTCAACCGACGGATGCTCGTGGGTGGGGCAGTGGCGACGGCCGGGGTGACATCGTTGTCGCTGGCCACCGCGCCCGAGGCGAGCACGGCCGAGGGGCCGAAGACCGCGCCGGCGGGCGGCGAGGTGCGCCGCATCAAGATGTACGCGGAGAAGCTGCCCGACGGGCAGATGGGCTACGGCCTGGAGAAGGGCAAGGCGTCCGTCCCCGGTCCGCTCATCGAGCTGAACGAGGGCGACACCCTGCACATCGAGTTCGAGAACACCATGGACGTCGACGCCAGCCTGCACGTCCACGGCATGGACTACGAGATATCCAGCGACGGCACCAGACACACCAAGAGCCACGTCGAGCCGGGCGGCAAGCGCACGTACACCTGGCGCACGCACGCGCCGGGCCGCCGCAAGGACGGCACCTGGCGGCCGGGCACGGCGGGCTACTGGCACTACCACGACCACGTCGTCGGCACCGACCACGGGACGGGCGGCGTGCGCAAGGGCCTCTACGGCGCGCTGATCGTGCGCCGCAAGGGCGACCTGCTGCCGGACAAGACCTTCACGATCGTCTTCAACGACATGACGATCAACAACAAGGCGGGCCACGACGCGCCCAACTTCGAGGCCACGGTGGGCGATCGGATCGAGTTCGTCTCGATCACGCACGGCGAGTACTACCACACGTTCCACGTGCACGGTCACCGCTGGGCGGACAACCGCACGGGCCTGCTCACCGGCCCCGACGACCCGAGCCAGATCCTCGACGACAAGATCTGCGGGCCGGGGGACTCCTTCGGCTTCCAGGTCATCGCGGGGGAGGGGGTGGGCGCGGGCGCCTGGATGTACCACTGCCACGTCCAGAGCCACTCCGACATGGGGATGGCCGGGCTCTTCCTGGTGAAGAAGGCGGACGGGACGATCCCGGACTATGAGGCGCATCACGCCTCCTCGGCGAAGAAGTCGTCCGGGGGCACGGAGAAGTCCTCCGGCGACGACGCGAAGAAGTCGGAGGGCGCCGGGGCGTCCGGCCACGAGCATCACGGCTAGGTCGTAGAGGGCCCGGTACCGGGCCCTCTACATGTCACACGCCGACCGCGCCGATGTCGAGGACCGTCCAGGCGGTGTACGGCTCTTCCTGTACGTAGATGCGCGGGCCGCGGCTGACCGTCCTGCGGCCGTGGCCGAGCGGGGCGCCGTCGGGGCCGACGAGTCGGGCGGTGGCGTACGGCCGGGCCTCCTGGTGGCGCAGCTCGGCGTCGACGAGCCGGTCGCGGTCCTCGCCGTATCCGCCGAAGAAGGTCACCCGGCCCTGGTGCACGGCCAGTGCGGTGGCTCCCGCCGTGTCGTTGGCACGTTGCCGTACCGAACCGTCGGGGCGGACCTCCAGGACGGCGAAGTCGCCGTAGGCGCAGACCCAGACGGCGTCTTCGGCCACGTTGAGCGCGTAGCAGTCGTAGATCTGGCTCGCGCCGTCCGCCGCCTCGTAGGCCCAGAGGGGTTCGCCGCCCGCGCTCCAGCAGCGCAGGCCGGGGTGGCTGAGCTCGTCGTCCCCGAAGACCCCTTCGTCGAAGTAGCCGACCCACAGGCGGCCCGCCCGGTCGGCCAGCAGCTCCTCGACGGCGTCCCCGACACGGAACGCCCACGACTCGCGCCCGAGTGCGTCGAAGACCTGGACATGCTGTTCGGACGTGCGGCTGCGCGCGTCCGCGACGACGAAGCCCCCGTCGGGCAGCGCGTCGATCCGCGGAAACCGCGCCCGCAACGCGCTCAACTCCGTCGCGTGGTCCCGTCCGTCGGTGCCGACGGTGATCACCGACGCGTCGTAGGGCTTCAGCGCGCCGCGTCCGCGGCCGGGCTCGCGCGCGGTGAGAAGCCAGTGGGCCTGCCCGAAGGCGTCGACCGTGCTGTGCGCGATGTGGCGGCCGTGATAGCGGCGCGGCAGCCGGGCGTACGGGGTGAGAGGTGTCTCCTGAGCCGGCGTCGCGGAGGGCATCGCGGACGGCTGGGTGCTGTGCTGTGCACCGGCCTTTCTGGTCGTCATGTGGAGATCCTGTAGGACACTCCGCTCCAGACGCCATCCCTTTACCCAGAGGTCCACTTTGGGTGTACTTCTGGTACGGCTCATCCACGCGCAACGCCCTCACGTCCCCTGTGAGCACCCTCCGCGAACAGCCATATAAGGGAGTCGAGTTGAGCAAGGACAGCGTGTACGACTACGTCATCGTCGGTGCCGGCTCCGCGGGATGCGTCCTCGCCGCCCGGCTCTCCGAGGACCCCGCGGTGCGGGTGGCGCTCGTCGAGTCGGGGCCACGCGACCGGAAGACCGAGATCCGCATACCGGCGGCCTTCCCGAAGCTGTTCAAGACACGCTACGACTGGGACTACTCCACCACGAAGCAGTCCACTCTCAACGGCCGCGAGCTGTACTGGCCGCGTGGGCACACTCTGGGCGGCTCGTCCTCGCTGAACGCCATGATGTGGGTGCGCGGCCACCGCGACGACTACGACGCCTGGGGCGAGGCCGCGGGGCCCGAGTGGTCCTACGAAGCGTTCGAACCGTACTTCCGGCGCGCGGAGCGGTGGACGGGCCCGGCGGGCGGAGCGGGAGCGGACAGCGTGTACGGAACCGAGGGGCCGCTCCGGATCTCTCCTCCCCGCGCCGCCAACCCGTCCACCGCCGCGTTCCTCGACGCCTGCCGCGAGGCGGGCCTGCGCGAGCTGACGGAACTGAACGGGCCCGACCACAGCGGCTTCGCGCTCACCCCGGTCAACCAGCGCCGCGGCCGCCGCTGGAGCGCGGCCGACGGGTATCTGAAACCGGCTAGGCGCCGCCGCAACCTGCACATCCTGACCGAAGCGCGCGTGCGCAGGCTGGAGTTCGACGGGACACGCGTGGCCGGCGTCATCGCCGACGGTGTGCCCGGCAGGCTGATCGCCCGCCGCGAGGTCATCCTCAGCGCGGGCGCCATCGGCTCCCCGCAGCTCCTGCAGGCCTCCGGAGTCGGTGACCCGGACGACCTGTCGAAGGCGGGCATCGAGCCGCGCATCGAGTCGCGGGGCGTGGGCCGCCACCTCCAGGACCACCTCTCCTTCGTGGTCACCATGCGCTGCCCGCAGCCCGTCACGCTGACCGGCGCGGACTCGCTCGCCAACGTCGGCCGTTTCCTGCTCGGCGGGCGGGGCCCGCTCACGTCGAACGTCGGCGAAGCCGTCGCCTTCATCAAGACCAGGCACGAACTGGCCGCCCCCGACATCGAGTTGATCTACGCACCGGTGCCCTTCGTCAACCACGGCCTGACCCCGCCCACCGAACACGGCGTCACCATCGGCGTGGTGCTGCTCCAGCCGGAGAGCGAGGGCCGCATCACCCCGAAGGGGCCCGGTGTCGGCTCCGCGCCCTACATAGACCCCGGCTATCTGACGGCGGAGGCCGACGTCAGCACCCTGGTCGCCGGGGTGCGCCGCGCCGAGGAACTGTTCGCGGGCCGGGCTCTGGCCCCGTACACGGAGGGTCCGATGGGGCCCTATCCGGGCACGGTCGACGACGCGACCCTCGCCCGGACGATCCGAGGGGCCTCCGAGACGCTCTACCACCCGGTCGGCACCTGCCGGATGGGCAGCGACGAGGGATCGGTCACCGATCCGGCGCTGCGGGTGCGGGGCGTGACGGCGCTGCGGGTCGTGGACGCCTCGGTCATGCCGCGCATCACGCGCGGCCACACGCACGCCCCCACGGTGGCGCTCGCGGAGAAGGCGGCCGAGCTGATCAGGGCGGACGCGCGCAGGTGAGGCGGGCGGGGGGTATCTCCCCGCCATGCCCGTCGGCCGTATCCTGACCGGCGCACACCCGCAGGACGCCCCCGAGGAGCCCCACGTGACCGAGCCGCCGAGCGCTGCCCCGCGCCCCACCCTGGAGGCCGTGGCCGCCCGGGCCGGAGTTTCGAGGGCCACGGTGTCCCGTGTGGTCAACGGCGACACCGGCGTACGCGAGGTGCTCGCCGAGAAGGTCAGGAAGGCGGTCGACGAGCTCGGCTACGTGCCGAACCGCGCCGCCCGCAGCCTGGTCACCCGCCGCCACGACGCGGTCGCCGTGGTGATCGCCGAGCCGGAGACGCGGGTCTTCGCCGACCCGTTCTTCGCCCTGCAGCTGCGGGGCATCAGCAAGGAGCTGACCTCGCGCGACGTCCAGCTTGTGCTGCTCCTGACGGAGGGGCGCGACGACCACGAGCGGGTCGGCCGCTACCTGTCGGGCGGCCATGTGGACGGTGCCCTCGTCTTCTCCCTGCACCTGGACGATCCGCTGCCCGGCATCATCCAGGGCGCGGGGGTGCCGACGGTGTTCGGCGGCCGTCCGGGGTGGCAGGACGGGACGGTGACGTCGCCGTACGTCGACTGCGACAACCGCGGCGGCGCGCGGGACGCGGTGCGCCACCTGGTCTCGCTCGGCCGCACCCGCATCGCGCACATCACCGGCGAGCTCGACCAGACGTCGGCGGTGGACCGCCTCGACGGCTTCCGTGACGTGCTTCCCGAGGCGGGGGAGAGGTTCGTCGCGCAGGGCGACTTCACCCCGGCGGGCGGCGAGCGCGCGATGCGCGAGCTGCTCGACCGTGTCCCCGACATCGACGCGGTCTTCGCCGCCAACGACCTGACGGCGTCGGGAGCCCTGCGGGTGCTGCGGGAGCGGGGGCGGCGGGTGCCCGAGGACGTCGCGGTGGTGGGTTTCGACGACATGCTGGCGGTGGCCGAGCAGGTGGACCCGCCGCTGACGACGGTGCGCCAGGACATCGAGGAGATGGGCCGCCTGATGGCCCGCATGCTGCTTGCCAAGGGCGAGCTCCCGACGGAGAGCGTGGTCCTGCCGACGAAGCTGGTGCGCAGGGGGTCGGCGTAGGCCGCTCGCTCGCCTTCTCGGCCTGTCCTCCCGGCCGGCTTCCCGAGGCCCCCGATTAGCCGTTTATCCCACGAACGGGTGTCCTCGTTCCCCCGCACGGGCCACCCGCGTTTTTGTTGTGCGGTGACCGGGTGAGGCTCGGTGCAGCACTTCCCCTCATCCGGAGGTAACACCATGCGCAAGCGCGCAATCCTGGCAGCAGCGGCCTTCGCCGCGGTCACCGTCATCGGCGGGGCCAGCACCGCCGCTGCCGACCCCGGCCCCGGCGCCAACGCCGAGGGCACGGCCTCGCAGTCGCCCGGCGTCCTCAGCGGCAACCTCCTGCAGGTCCCTGTCGACATCCCTGTCAACGTGTGCGGCAACACCGTGGACATCCTCGCCGCGCTCAACCCGGCCGCGGGCAACAACTGCAAGTAGGTCCTGCCGGACCTGCCGAAACGCCACACCGCCCCGTCGCGACCAGTGCGCGGCGGGGCGGTGCGGGTCGGTCGTGGCGGGGAGGCTACGACCCGACGCTCACCGTCCACCTTTGCGGGTTGCCGTCGTGTGCCGCTCCTGACACGTCGGGCTCCCCGTCGGGGCGGACGTCGTCGTACGGGAACGCGTATCCGATGGGCGAGTTCGCGTGGACCACCCGGGCCCAGTGGTTGGTCACGTCGCCCTTGTAGTAGTCCCCGGCACCGGCCCCGTTCGGCTGCTCCGCGTGCGACAGCATGATGCTCCGGTTGAACCCCGCCGCGAGCCGCGCGAGCAGGCCCTTCTTGTCGTCGGGGTCGTCGGGGTTGTTGGCGAAGGGCCCGTGGTTGCAGGTGAAGATGTCCTTCGACGTCGGCTTCGAGAACGTGTGCCCGCCGTTGAAGGTCAGCGTGTCGCCGCTCACCCGGCCGGTGAACACACCCCGGCCGCCCTGCAGGTCGATCTTCAGGTCGGTACCGCGGTACTTCTCCCAAGCCTCGTCGATGTAGCTGTTGAACACGTCCCTGAACGGCATCTCGTCCGGGCGGTCGAAGTACGGGGCCATGAGGTTCTGCGGCGAGATGACTCGCAGGACCTTGTCGCCGTCGCCGCGGATGACCAGGTCGCCCCAGGGCTGCCCGTCCTTGGCCTCCTGGGCGGCGAGGTCGGAGGCGATCTTGTCGACGGCGCCGTCCGGCAGCGGGGCCACCGTGTGCTTCTCGTCCCCCTCCAGGGTCAGGCCGATGGGCAGGGCCGTGACGAGGTCGACGTAGCTGATGTTGGAGTACAACTGCTCGGTGTTGAAGGTGAATTCGCAGAACGACCAGGTGCGCCCGTAGTTGGGGTCCTCCTTGGTCGCGAAGGCGGGCTCGACCAGTGAGGGGCCGGGGTTGAGGAAGAAGTCCAGCTTGTCGTCGCGCACGAAGTAGACGCGGGCGCCGTACATGTGAGGAAGCGTCAGGATCTTCGGCTCGGATCCGGCCGCGCCGAGCGGGATCGCGCAGTCGACGGGCAGCGGGGTCTCCGGGGCGGAGGGGGAGTCGGGCCGGTAGACGCCGCCGTCCGGCTTCAGCAGGACCCAGCGGTCGGTGCCCTCCTCGTGTCCGGTGACGTAGGCGCTCACGTTGCCAGGCAACGACTTGTTCTGCAGGGCGAGTTCACAGGTCGCGGGGGCCGCCTTGGCGCCGGGGCTGAGGGAGCTTCCCCAGAGTGGGTAGGTGAGGGCTCCGGTGGCACCGGCGGCAGCGGACAGGAACACTCGACGCGATATCACGGAAGAACTCCCGGGATGTGTGGGGGGATTGTCGTGCAGCCGTGGGGGGTGGCTGGCGTTGTGGTGCGACCACTGTTGCGTCGGCGAATTCGGGCGTCAAGAGTTGTGGCTGAGAGCGCTCTCAAAAACTCGTTTCCTTCACAAGGTGGCAGCAGGCGCGCACTGTCAGTGCCGGGTGCCAGACTCAAGGGGACGGAAGAGAGATGCGACAAAGGAGTCGATCATGCTCAATACCCGTTATGTCGCAGGAGCCCCCACGTGGGTCGAGCTCGGCAACCCGGACCTGGAAGGCGCCCATGCCTTCTACCGCGCGCTCTTCGGGTGGGAGTTCCAGTCGGGCGGCGCCGAATTCGGCGGATACGGCATGTATCAGGCGGACGGGAAGACCGTGGCCGGCGCCATGACCGTCACCGCCGATCAGGCCCCTCCTGCCTGGACGCTCTACTTCAAGACGCCGGACGCCGACGCGACGGCCAAGGCGGTCGAGCAGGCCGGCGGCACCACGGTCTACGAAGTCATGGACGTCGGCGACCTCGGCCGCATGGCCGTCCTCAGGGACGCCCAAGGGGTCGGCTTCGCCGTCTGGCAGCCGGGCACGATCAAGGGCCTCGACCTGGTCGACGCCCCGAACAGCCTGTGCTGGACCGAGCTCTACACCCCGGACATCGAGGGTGCCCGGGAGTTCTACGGCTCCGTGTTCGGCTGGGGCACCTCCACCCAGGCCTTCGAGGGCGGTTCGTACACGATGGTGCATCCCGCGGGCGGCACCGAGAACGACATGTTCGGTGGCCTGTGGCCGCTGTCCGACGCCCCGGAGGAATCCGCGGCCGGGGCGTACTGGACTCCGTACTTCCAGGTGACCGACATCGACGCGGTGCTCGCCAGGGTCGAGCCCTCCGGGGGCGCGGTGCGGGTGGCGCGCATGGACCTCGCGGGCGTCGGCAGCTTCGCCAAGCTCGCGGACCCGTCGGGGGCGCGGTTCGCCCTGATGCAGCCGGAGGCGCCGAACGCGCGCTGAGGAGGCCGTGGCCGGACGGGACGGAACGTGGGGCGGCAAACGGCAAACGGAGCCGTCCCGTCCGGCATGTGCGCCCGTCCCGGGCGTTTCGCCGACTCCCTCCCGGGCATGCAGCAGGAGCCCGAAACAGCGCACGTCGCAGCGTTGATCGTTCGTTGATCCCTTGTTTCGCGCGTCCTGCCAGCATCGGCGGCATGCAGATCCACATGACAGCCGAGCCGGAACTCGCCTGGCAGGAGCAGGCCCTGTGCGCCCAGACGGGATCCGAGTTCTTCTTCCCCGAACCCGGCAGCTCCGTGCGCGAGGCCAAGTACATCTGCCAGCTCTGCGAAATGCGCCCGGCCTGCCTCGAGTACGCACTGGCCCACGACGAGCGGTTCGGCGTCTGGGGCGGCCTCTCCGAGAAGGAGCGGCTCCACCTCAGGCGTACGTGATCGCCAGCCTCCATCTCAGGCGTACGTGACCGTGAACCTCCTCGTCCCCGCCGGGATGTGCACGTCGTCGCCCGTGACCGTCAGGTCGCGGCCGTCCGCCGTCACCGCCCGCACCGGGCCGAACCGGCACGGGTAGACGTAGCGCACGCGCTCCGGCGCCCGCGTGACGTCCACGGTGACCTTCCGGCTGTCCGCGTCATGGGTGAGCCGGTAGCCGAAGGGCGTGCCGAACAGGTTCGGGGCGTCGTCGACGGCCACCGAAGCGTTGTCCGGCACCCAGTGCGGACGGATGCCCGGAGCGATGTAGAGATGCGGGTCGCGGTCCTCGTCGGCCTCGAAGAAGAGGATGTCGCGGATCAGGAGCAGGTACTCGGCCGCCGCCCAGCCGTGCGGCATGTCCCCCATGTACCAATGGCGGGCGGGGACTTCGCGGTAGTCGGAGGCGATCGGGAAGGCGTGCTGCTCGTTCCACGCGCCCAGAGCCACCGCCCGCTCCTCGGTCCGCGGCAGCGAAGCGCCCACGATCCAGCCGAGCAGCGCGTCCATCCGGACGGTGTCGCCGCACAGCAGGTAGGCGTGCGCCAACTGCGTCGTGAGGTAGGGGCCGTAGGTGTTCCAGGCGGCCTCGTGCCGGTAGCCGCCGGTCACGAAGTGCGCGTACATCGTGTCGAGCGTCCAGCGGGCCGCCCGGTCGATGTCCTCGCCCAGCTTGCTGCCCATGTGCAGCCGCAGCGGATGGAAGAACGCCGCCGTGCCGATCATCGTCGAGTCGAGCCGGCCGACGTCACCAGGACCGGTCGGGATGTACGTCTCCCAGGCGCCGCGCCTGCGCTGCTCCGCCAGGACCCAGCGCACCGAGGCCGCCGTCGCCCGCTTCAGGTCGTCGAACGCGCCCCAGAGCTCGGGCACGTCGGGGGAGCCGATCCGCTCCGCGAGCCGCGCGGCCTCGTAAAGACCGGCGAGGCCCCACAGGTCGTCCCAGTAATGCGGCTTGTCGCGCTCGCCCAGATGCTCGGCGCTCCAGCCGCTGTGCAGCAGGCCGTACTGGTCGCGGTTGTCCCGCAGCCACCGGGCGCCGTCGACGACGTACGGCGTGTAGAGCTTCGCCCCGAACGAGGTGGAGCGGCCGTGCGTCCGGTCGAAGCGGCCGATCGCCCACAGCGCCTGGCCGTTGCTGTCCCACTCCCGGTCGTCCTTCTCGTGCGGCCCGCCGTAGAAGCCGTACTCGGCACACGGCCCGATCCGGCCGGAGCCGCGGTTGAACTTGAGCGGGTAGTGCGTGCCAAGCTGACGCTCGGCCAGCGCCGCGTCGCCGACCAGCGAGCATGCCGTGGCCTCGACGGACGAGTCCCGGATCCAGAAGGAGTCGTACACCGTCGGGCCCGGATGGATCTCGCCGTGGTCGGAGAGGATCAGGAGCTGTGCGCGGCACTGCCGGAACTGGTCGGCCAAGTGGGCCACTGTGCGCGGCAGTTGGGGCTGCACGCCGCGGGCGATCAGCTTCCCCGTCCAGAACACGCGGTTGGCCTCCTCCAGGGCGGCGGCAGGAGTGGCCCTGATCTCCGCCAGATCGGCGGCACCGCTGTAGAGGTCGACGGGAAGCCGTACATCGAGCTCGAACAGCTCGTCGTCCGCGATCCGGTAGGGCCAGGCGAACGCCGCACTGCACAGTCCGGCGATCTGGTCCTGCGCCTGCAGCGCGCCGTTCAGCTTGCCGCCCATGACGAGGTCGCGGAACGGGTTGCGGGTCAGATAGGAGTCAGGGTCGTACGTGAAGTCCGGGTTGCCGTACACGCCGTACTGCTCGGGAGGCGTGTCGAACACCGGCCCCCAGCCGCTGTTGGTCTCCACCCGCGACTCGTCGGGCAGATGGCGCAGATAGGTCAGGCGCCGGTCCGTGATCCGGCGGCCGTTGCGGTCGTGCCGCTGGAAGCCGCTCGGCCCGGCGGGCATGACGGCCGCGCAGAGCCAGCCCTCGCGCGGCTGTCCGGTCGCGCTGCCCACGGTCAGGCGGGTCACGACGAGGTCCCGCTGCCGGGGGCCGATGGCCGTGCCGAAGGTCCGCTGCACGAACTCGGTGCCGTCGGCGGTGCGGAACGTCGTCAGGACCACCGGAAGATGCGGCGCCTCCATGCGCTGGCCGACGGCCCCGGCGGTCGTCAGTTGCGGCAGACGCACGGCGCCGGTCGACGGTGAGTAGAAGAAGAAGGACAGGCAGTACTTGTCGTAGACCGGCTCGATCTCACCCGCCTGCCCGATCAGGGACTCCTGGCGGTGGTCCTTGACGCCCACCATGTGCCAGTAGCGGTACAGGGCGTTGGAGGCGAAGGCCGCCTCCTTGGACTCGTATGTTCCCCGGTCGAAGTCGTCGCTCCAGCTCCGGAAGGCCGCCTGCGCCCACCACGGGACGGGGTAGGGGATCTGCGCCCGGCCCGCCCAGCCTCGCCACATGACCTCGTAGAACATCCACTCATGGGTCTGTGCCATGGGTTCCACCCCCGCTGCCCACCGTTGCACCGGGGCGGGCGGTCGTAAATCGGTTCGGCACGAGGGGCATCGCGTGGTTAAGATCCGGGAGCGCGGACGGACCGAAGTGTCCTGGTCCACGCGTGTGTGGGGTCCTGTAGAGCAGAGGCAGACTCGCCGCCACGGCATGGCGGATACGCCGGTTCGAATCCGGCCGGGACCACGAGCGGACGGCGCGGGCGGGGCGGGGCGGATGGGTGAGAGCGGCGGGATCAGCGAGGCGGACCTCACGGTCTTCCACGACATGGTCGGCAGGCTCCGCGAGCTGCCGGTCGACGATCCGGTGCGGCTGCGCGCCGAGCAGGTTGCCGCGTCCTTCGCCCGCGACGGGCGGCTGCGCAGGCGCAAGGCGCGCGGCGCCGAACTCTTCGCCGCCGACGCGGCCGTGATGGCCGCGACCGCCACCGGCTCCGGGGACCGCCGCGAGGACGCGCCGCTGGTCGGCGACGGGGCCGCCGGGGTCTTCCGCAAGTCACGGCCCTGCTATGTCTGCAAGACGTCGTATCGACAGGTCGACTCCTTCTACCACCGGCTCTGTCCCGAGTGCGCCGCCGACAACCGCGCCAGACGCGCGCTCGGCACGGATCTGAGCGGGCGCCGCGCGCTGCTCACCGGGGGCCGCGTGAAGATCGGCTTCCAGCTGGCCCTGATGATGCTGCGCGACGGCGCCGAACTCCTGGTCACCAGCCGCTTCCCGCACGACACCCGGCGCCGATTCCGTGCGGTGCCGGGCAGCGAGAAGTGGCTCGACCGGCTCACGGTGCTCGCCGTGGACCTGCGTGACCCTCGTCAAGTCCTCGGCCTGTGTGAGGAGTTGCGTCAGGCTGGCGAGCCGCTGGACATCCTGGTCAACAACGCGGCGCAGACGGTACGCAGGCCGCCCGAGTCGTACGCGGCTCTTGTGGCGAGGGAGTCGGCGGAGCTGCCTGCCGGGACCCGTGGTGCGCCCGGGTTCCGGCCGATGGGGGCGCCGGACGCCTCCGCCGCTTCCGCCGCTTCCGCCGCTTCGGGCGCGCTCGCGCTGGTCCTGCCCGGGTCCGATGCCCTGCCCGAGTCCGGTGCACTGCCCGACTCCGCTCTGCTCCGTGCGGCCGACGAGGCGGGTCTGCTGCGCGACGCCTCGCCGGAGAACTCCTGGTCGGCCCGGCTCGGTGACCTCGACCCCGCCGAGGTCCTGGAGACCCAGCTGGTCAACGCGCTCGCCCCCGCCCTGCTCTGTGACCGGTTGCTGCCCCTGCTGCTCTCCTCGCCCCGCCCCCGCAAGTACATCGTCAACGTCACGGCGGTCGAGGGCCGCTTCGCGGTGCGCAACAAGATGGCCGGGCATCCGCACACGAACATGGCCAAGGCCGCCCTGAACATGCTCACCCGCACCAGCGCGGCCGAACTGGCCGAGCAGGGCGTGCACATGTGCGCCGTCGACACCGGCTGGATCACCGACGAGAACCCCGCCCCCAAGAAGGACCGCATCGCAGGCGCGGGCTTCCGTACCCCCCTCGACGTGGTGGACGGCGCGGCCCGGATCTACGACCCGATCGTGCGGGGCGAGGCGGGCGCACCGCTCTCGGGGGTCTTCCTCAAGGACTACCGGGAGGCGGAGTGGTGAGCGCGGATCCCACAAGCGGCCGGTTCGCGGGCGTGCCGCCGGTCGTGCCACGGCCGACTGCCGAACTCGGGCCGTTGCTGGCTTGGTTGCGCGGCGGAAGTCCCGCGGAGGGGCGTCTCGACTTCGCGGCCGGGACAGCGCTTCCGGACGGGCGCCTCGACCTGTGCAAGCAGTCGCTCGGCGCGGAGGGCGCCGCGCTGGTCGCCGACGCGCTGCGGGGTGACGGAGCGGAAGGCCGGTCCCCTGTACGTCACTTGCTGCTCGGCACGGACGGCCTGGGGGACGAGGGGGCGGCTGTCGCCGCGCAGGCGGCGAGCGGCGAGGCGGGCCCCACCGGCGTCGAGACGCTCTACCTGGGCTGCAACGGCATCACCGCCGGCGGCGCCTGCCGCATCGCGGATCAGCTGCGCGCCTCGCCGCAGGTCGTGACCGGCGTCTGGCTCAAACGCAATCCGCTGGGGTCGCAGGGAGGTGCCGCCGCCGACGAACTGATCGACTCTGTAGGGACGTTGCGCACGCTCGACCTGGTGCAGACCGGGCTCGACGCGGCCGGGGCCGAGGTTCTCGTGGACGCGCTGGTCGCGGCGGCCGACAGCGGGCGGCGCGTCGAGCGCGTTTTCCTCGGCGGTAATCCGCTCGGGTCTGTGGGCGCGGTTCCGTTGGCCGAGCTGATTGCCGGGGGCGGGGTGCGTGAGCTGTACGTATCTGCGGTGGGGCTCGGTGACGGGGGAGCGGTGCTGATCGCTGAGGCGCTGGAGCGTGCGCCGCGTGGTGTGCTCGACCGCCTCTCCGTGGCGAGCAACGGCATCGGGCCGCGGGGCGCCGCCCGGCTCGTCGCTGCTGCTGTGTCCGCCGGGGTGGAGCTGCTCGACCTCGGGCGGGTGCGGGCCGCGGGGGCGTTGGGCGCGGCGGACAATCGCATCGATGATGCGGGGGCTGCGGCCATCGCGGAGAGCCTTGCCGGGGTCGAGCACCGGCTGGCCCATCTGGTGCTCAGCCACACCGGGTTGCGCAGTCGTGAGGCCCACCGGCTGCTGGATACCGCCGGGCACGCGCTCTCGCCTACGCGGTTCGTGCTGGGGCAGGGGATTGCGGCCAGTATCAAGCGGCGGCTTGCGGCGTTCTCCGCGGGGATTCCCGGGCCGGCGCTTTCGGCGGATGTTGCCGCTGTGCGGAGCGTGCATCGCTGAGGGCGGCGGGCCTTGGGGGTGCGTGTGCGGTTTTGACCTGCGAGCCGGTGGGGGCTTGTCGCGCAGTTCCCCGCGCCCCTGACGGGGTGTGGCCCTGGCGGGGCCTGCCCCTGACGGGGCGTGGCCTGAGGGTACGATCCCGCTCAAGGCGGGGCGTAGCGCAGAGGCTGTCGCGTCGGTCTCCAAAACCGGAACACGCTGGTTCGATTCCAGTCGCCCCGCCCCCTCCCACCTCAGCAATTCGCTGTCCCCGGACCGGTCCCGGCGGGCACAATCCGCGCATGGCCCTGCCCGAGAAGACCGCCGCCCGTTATCTGCTCTCCGACCTCGAAGCTCTGCCGTACCCCCGGCGGATGCGAGAGATCGCCGAGAGTGCCCGGGACTTCGCGGGGCGCGGTGCGCTGCGGTCCGTCCTGGAGGAGCTCGAAGGCGCGGGACCGTACGAGCGCGGGGTGGCCATCGTGCTGGCCTGTGCGGGAGGGGACGCCGAGTGGACCGGGGCGCGGCTCGCCGATCCCGACCCCTACGTGCGGGGGCAGGCGCTGCGTGTCGCGCGGAGCCACGGGGTCCCGGACGCGGCGTTCGAGGCGGCCCTCGACGACGCCCCCGAAGCCGTACGGCGGCAGTTGCTGCGGGCGATCGTCACCGGCCGCCGCACCGCGCTCGCCGATCGCCTCATCGGCCCGCTGCGGCACGCATGGGGCGACGCGGAGGCGGCCAGACTCCTTCCCGGCTGCTCGGGCCCCGTGGTGGAGCGGCTGCTTCCGGAGATCTTCCACGCCGTACGGGGCTGGCGGCCGCTGGCGAGGCGACATGCGGGGGCGCTGTTCGACGTGGCGGCGGCGGAGCTCGCCGCGCTGCCACAGGCGCTGCGGGACGGGTGGTGGCAGCGGTACGCGGCGGGGGTCGCGTCCGCCACGGAGGCGGAACCGAAGCGCGTGCTCGACCTCCTTGAGCAATTCGCGCCCAGCGCCTTCCCGCATCAACTGCGCCCGCGTCTGGGCGTACTGGCCGACGCGGATCCGGGGCGCGTTCTGACGATCCTTGCCGGGCCCCGGGGGTGGTCGCTGCGGCGCAGCGGCGCGCTCACGAAGTCCGTACTGCGGGGGCTCGCCCGCTCGGGCGCGCCCGAGCTCCTCGGGTACGCCCGTGCCGTCGCCGACGACTCGGGCGACCTCGCCCGCCTGATGCTGGCGCACCCGCCCGCTGAGCGTGCCGCCGTGCACGCGCGGGCCGTCGAGGGGCGCGGTGCCGGGTTCGCCGCCGTCGACGGGATCCTCCTCGGCGCGCTGCCCCGCAGCGCCGTGGCCGACGAGGCGCGGCGGATGGCCGAAGGGGCCAAGGCCCGTGGCGCGCACTGGAGTTCCGTGCTGCTCGCCGAGTCTTTCCTGCCCTGCGCGGAAGTGCGCGACCACCTCGTGGCGGCGACACGGCGGCCCGCCGCCGATGACCGGGCGCAGGCGTGGCCGCTGCTTGTCCGCAACGCCGCGCGCTCCGGGGAGCGGGACCAAGTCACCGCCGTACTTGAAGAGATGACGCGGCTGGCGAACGAGCAGGATCCCGTCAGGGCCGCCGCCCTGGCCGCGCTCGCCGAAACCGGGCCAGCCCTCTTCGGGGCCGACGCCGAACCGTTCCTCGACCGGATATCCGCGGACGCCGTCGCGGCCCGCGACTCCTCACGCGCCACCCGCGCCAGCCTCAGCGTCCTGGCCGTCGCCGTACTGCGCGAACACTCGGCGGGCGGGCAGCGGGAGTTGGTGAACTGGGCGCTGCGCACCCTGGTCCGCATCTCCGGCAACACCGGCGGCGCCGACCTCGGGCGCCTCGACCGCACGCTGCGCCGCGGCCAGGAGCACGACGTGTTCGAGGCGCTGCGTCCGTGGATCGAGGCCGGCGCGGAGAAGGCCGACTACAGCCTCACCTTCGCCCTCGCGCGTGCGGTCGGCCGACGTGCCGCCGGGATGGCGGAGCTGCAGGAACTCCTCTGGCAGGCCATCAGGTTCGGCAGCAACACGACCGTGTCCGCGGCGATCGCACTCTGGCTGGAGCCGCGTGCGACCCGCGACGAACGCGTGGCCCGTGTCCTGTCGCAGGAGTCGTCGGCGGGCGTGCTCGCCCCGGTCAGTTCGGTGCTGTGCGCCCGGCGCACGGACCTGCTCGACCAACTCCTGTCCGGAACACCGCCGTACGGGCGATTCCTGACCAAGGGCGCGGCATGGACCGTGTCGGCCGACGCCGTGCAGATCCGCCGTTGGCTGCCACGTCAACAGCGCGCCCTGGCAGCGCAGTTGGAGCAGGCTGCCGGTGACGATGGGCTCCCCCAGTGGCGCCGCGCCGCGGCGATCGCCCACGGCGCGTACATCCCCGGCGCCGGGGAGGAACTCGTCCGCCGCTGGGCCGGATCGTCCGACACCGTGCTCGCCGAGGCGGCCCTCGCGGCACTGGCCCGCACCTCGCGACCGGGGGACGCGCTGCCCGGGCTCCTCGCGCACGCGGGAGGCGATCGGGCCCGGGTCGCGGTGTACGCGGCGACGCAGGCGTCACGGCACGTCGCGCCGTCCCGGCTCGCGGCGCTGCTGCGGGAGGTCCTGTGCGGGCCGGGCAAGAAGGTGACGAGCCGCAAGGAGGCTGCCAGGCTCGCGGCCGTGCGGCTGCCGGCGCCCGAGGCGGCGGCACTGCTCGGCGAGGCCTACGAAATGCCGGACGCCCACCGCGACGTACGCGCGGCGTGTGTCGCCTTCGCGGTCGGGCTGCTCGGCGAGGAGCGGGTGTGGGACCTGCTGCGGGACGCGGCCGGGGGAGAGACGGTGCTGCGGACGGCTGTGCTGCGGGTGCTGCCGCTCGATCTGCCGCAGGTGCACCGGGAGCGGTACGCGCGTCTCGTGCGCGAGGTGGCGGGCACGGACGACGACGAAGCGGCCGCCCCGGCGCTCACCGCCCTGGCGCGGTGGGCTCCCTGGTCCCCGGACGCGGTTTCGGTGCTCGCGGAGACCGTCGCGGACCTCGGCAGGCGCGCCACATGGCAGGTGGCGGCGCGGGGACTCGTGACGGCGGCGGCGACCGCGCCGCGCGGGGCCGAGGCGCTGTGCGGGGCACTCACGGCGCTCGCGGGCCCCGAAGCGGCCGCGCTGCTGGACGCGCCGCCGGACGCACCGGACGCGCCCGACCGGGATCTGCCTGCGCGGCGCCGGATCGAGTACCTGGCTCAGACGCTGGCCGACGCGGGCGAGGTGTACCGGCCCGCCGCTCTGCGGGCGGGTGAGCTTCTTGCCGGGTACGGGGATTACGTGCCGCAGGCCGCCGAAGTCCTTGCGGGCGCGGTGAGCCTGGATGCCGCTCCCGGTGAGGTCGGGGCGGCGCTGTCGCGGCTCGCCGTGTTGCACGAGGGGCGTCCGGCGCTGGCGGTGCGGACGGCCGAGACGCTGGGTTCGCGCCTTGCCGACGCGGAGGGGGAGCCGGCCCAGTTGCTGCCCGTGGCCCACCGCCTCGCCGAGGACGGCGCTCACGCGGCCGGTCTCCTCGCAGTGGCGGCGGTGGAGTCGCTCGGGGAGCGGACGGACTGGGCGGACCCGTGGCGTGACCTGCTGAGGTCTCTGCGGGGCCACGGCGTCCCGGACGTCAGGGACGCGGCGCTGGCGGTTTCGACGTCGTACGAGTGATGCGGGGCAAATAGGCGGGTGGGCGAGTGAGAACCGCCGCGAAGCGGCGCTGAAGCACCACCCACCCGCAGGATGCCTACTTCCCCCGGGCAGCCATCCGCGCCTTGCGAGCAGCAAGCTTCTCGTCGAACTTGGCCGCCTCGGTGTCGAGCCCGTGCATGTACAGGCCGAGCTCCTCCTGCGCCTTGAGTCCCTCGGGGCCGAGCCCGTCGATGTCCATGACCTTCAGGTAGCGCAGGACGGGCTGGATCACGTCGTCGTGGTGGATGCGCATGTTGTAGATCTCGCCGATCGCCATCTGCGCGGCAGCCCGCTCGAAGCCGGGCATGCCGTGTCCGGGCATGCGGAAGTTGACGACGACGTCGCGCACGGACTGCATGGTCAGGTCGGGGGCGAGCTCGAAGGCCGCGCCCAGGAGGTTGCGGTAGAAGACCATGTGCAGGTTCTCGTCGGTGGCGATGCGCGCCAGCATGCGGTCGCAGACCGGGTCGCCCGACTGGTGTCCCGTGTTGCGGTGCGAGACGCGGGTCGCGAGCTCCTGGAAGGCCACGTACGCGACGGAGTGCAGCATCGAGTGGCGGTTGTCGGACTCGAAGCCCTCGGCCATGTGCGCCATGCGGAACTGCTCGAGCTTGTCCGGGTCCACGGCGCGCGAGGCCAGGAGGTAGTCGCGCATCACGATGCCGTGGCGGCCCTCCTCGGCGGTCCAGCGGTGCACCCAGGTGCCCCAGGCGCCGTCGCGGCCGAAGAGCGAGGCGATCTCGTGGTGGTAGCTGGGGAGGTTGTCCTCGGTCAGGAGGTTGACGACGAGGGCGACCTTGCCGATGTCGGTCACCTTGGACTGCTCGGGCTCCCAGGCCTCGCCGTCCTCGAAGTAGCCGG
This sequence comes from Streptomyces sp. NPDC055189, assembly GCF_053606765.1. Taxonomy (NCBI): domain Bacteria; kingdom Bacillati; phylum Actinomycetota; class Actinomycetes; order Kitasatosporales; family Streptomycetaceae; genus Streptomyces; species Streptomyces sp. NPDC055189. The sequence goes on along the minus strand of NZ_JBSGSG010000002.1, from coordinate 173,414 downwards.
GGAAGTTCCGGGCGTCGCTGAACGGGACGTACTCGTGCGGCATCCAGTCCTTGGCCACCTTCAGGTGGCGGTTGAGCTCCTTCTCGACCACTTCTTCCAGGGCGAACAGCAACCGGGCGTCGGTCCAGTCGTCCGTGCTGCCGAGATGCGGAGAGGTGATCGTCACGGGGGCTCCAGGGGGACGGGAGTTTTTTTGCGGATTACGTGCGTAGGGGTTACGCGATAACACGAGCGGGTGCTATCTACCTACGGTCTCGTAGGTTACGTTGCCGTAGGTTAAGCCCTCCGTAAAGTGGCTGAGTCAGGGGGTCCCAAAAGCCCCTCACGTCCCACCCGCCCCGGGACTGGTCAGGCGTACAGCTCTCTGAGCCGCACTGAGAGGCATGTCACACAGCCTTCGAGCTTCTCGAACTCGCTGATATCCACTGACACCGGGTCGAAACCGAGATCCGCGAGCAGCTCCGCGCTCTTGGGCGCACTCGCCGCAAGGAGCAGTTTCGAGCCACCGAGCAGCACCACGTGCGCCCCGGATTCCTCGGGAACCGGCAGGAAGCGCGGGAAGAGCGAGGGGGTGTCCACGAGCGGCGGGTGGCCGATGACAGTGCCATCGGGCAGCGCCGTCACCGCCGACTTCAGGTGCAGGACCTTGCTCACCGGGACGGCCACGATCCGCGCCCCCAGCGGCTCGAAGGCGGCCCGCAGCTGCCGGACCCCGTCGGCGTTCGTGCGCCCGCCGCGCCCCACGTAGATCGTGTCGTCGACCTTCAGGATGTCGCCGCCGTCGAGGGTGCCCGGCTCCCACACCCAGTTGACGGAGGCGCCGAGCCGGGCCACGGCCTCCTCCACGGCGGCTGTCTCCGCCCGCCGGGACTCGGCGCCGGGCCGGGCGATCAGCGCCACGTTGCGGAAGACGACGACCGCGTCCTCGACGAAGACCGAGTCCGGGCAGTCGTCGGCGGGCTCCACCTCGATCGTCTCCCAGCCGTGCGCCCGCAGCGCTTCGGCGTACGCCACCCACTGGTCAAAGGCGAGACCCGCGTCGACCGGGGTCCGTTCGACGTGCGTGACCAGGCCTTCCGCGAGACGCGGTCCTGGCCGGCGGATCAGCGCTTTCCTGCTGGGCACGGGATGTTCTCCGTAGGGACGCAGCGGCGGGGGTGCCCCGCCCGGTGATCGCCGGGCCGGGGTGCTGCCGCACATCATGCAGTGTGCAAGGGGTCCAGGCCCAGGTCTCGTCGCAGATGAGCGGCGGTGAACGAGCCTTCTGTCCCGATCAGGTCGCCCGGCGTGCCTTCGAAGACGACGCGGCCGCCGTGCTTGCCGCCGTCGGGTCCGAGGTCGATCACCCAGTCCGCGTGCTTGACGACCTCCAGGTTGTGCTCGACGACGACCACGGTGTTACCCGCGTCGACGAGCCGGTCAAGGAGAGCGAGCAGGCCGTCCACGTCCGCCATGTGCAGGCCGGTCGTCGGCTCGTCCAGGACGTACGTCGTGCCGGTGCGGTGCAGCTGTGTGGCCAGCTTGATGCGCTGCCGCTCACCGCCCGACAGGGTGCTCAGCGGCTGCCCGAGCGTCAGATAGGTGAGCCCCACCTCGTGCAGGGCCCGCAGCCGGCGGCGTACGCCCGTGTCGTCCACCGCGGCGAGGAAGTCCAGGGCGCGCTCGGCCGTCATGTCGAGCACGTCGGCGACGGAGCTGCCGTTGACGGTCAGCCGGAGCACCTCGTCCTTGAAACGGCGCCCCTCGCACGCCTCGCAGGTCGTCGTCACCGGGTCCATGAACGCGAGGTCGCTGTAGATGATCCCGCGACCCTGGCAGCTCTCGCACGCGCCGGCGGAGTTGAAGCTGAAGAGCCCCGCGTCCCGGCCGCTCTCGCGGGCGAACAGCTTGCGCAGCGAGTCCATGATCCCGAGGTACGTCGCCGGGGTCGACCGGCCCGAGATGCCGATGCCCGACTGGTCGACGACGACGGCGTCCGGATGCTCGGCGACGAACGCCCGCGAGACCAGGGTGCTCTTGCCCGAGCCCGCGACACCCGTCACCGCCGTGAGCACCCCCGTGGGCACGCGCACACTGACGTTCTTGAGGTTGTGCAGATCGGCGCCCTTGACCCACCGCCCGCCGATGGCCTCGCGCGGGCTCTCCTTGACGCCCGTGGCGCGCCGCAGATGCCGGCCGGTGAGCGTGTCCGCGCGGCGAAGCTCGTCCGGCGTCCCCTCGAACACCACCGAGCCCCCGCCCGTGCCCGCCGTCGGGCCCATGTCGACGACATGGTCGGCGACCGCGATCACGTCCGGGTCGTGCTCGACGACCAGCACGGTGTTCCCCTTGTCGCGCAGGCGCAGCAGCAGGTCGTTGAGCCGCCCCACGTCACGCGGGTGCAGGCCGACGCTGGGCTCGTCGAAGATGTACGTCATGCCGGTGAGGCTGGAGCCCAGATGCCGCACCGTCTTCAGGCGCTGGCCCTCGCCACCGGACAGCGTGGACGTCTCGCGGCCGAGGCTGAGGTAGCCGAGGCCGATCGCCTCGATCCGTTCGAGCGCCGCCACGGCCGCCGCCGCGATCGGTCCGGCCACCGGGTCGTCGATCGGCTCCAGGGCGGCGATGAGGTCGGTGACCTCCATGCGGGCGCAGTCGGCGATGTTCATGCCGCCGATACGGGTGGCGAGCGCCGCCTCGTTCAGCCGCGCACCGTCGCAGACATCGCATGTGCCCTCGGCGAGGAAGCGCTGCACCAGATCGCGGGTCTTCTGGCTGAGCGTCGACAGGTCGCGGTTGAGGTAGAGCCGCTCGAAGCGGTCGGCGAGCCCTTCGTAGTCGATGTCGCGGGTCGCGCCGCCGCTGTTGTCGACGTTGACCTTGGCGCCCTTCTTGCCGCCGCGCATCAGGAACTCCCGCTCCCGCGCGCTGAATTCACCCACCGGCTTGTGCGGGTCCAGGTCGGGGGTGTTGGTGTACGTCTGTCCCTGCCAGGTCCCCGCGGTGAACGGCGGGAAGATGATCGCGCCGTCCGCCAGGGACTTGGCGGGGTCCAGGATGCGGTCGTAGTCGGGCCGTACGGTCTTGCCCAGGCCGTGGCACGCGGGGCACATGCCCGACGGGTCGTTGAACGAGTACGCGGTCGCGGGACCGGCACTCGGTGTGCCGTGCCGGGAGAACAGCACGCGCATCACCGAGTAGATGTCCGTCATGGTGCCCACCGTCGACCGGGAGTGGCCGCCGATCGGCCGCTGGTCGACGACGATCGCGGGCGAGAGCTCCTCGATGGTGTCCGCGTGCGGCCGCTCGTACTTCGGCAGCCGGTTGCGGACGAACCACGTGAAGGTCTCGTTCAGCTGGCGCTGCGACTCGACCGCGATCGTGTCGAACACGACCGACGACTTCCCCGACCCCGAGACGCCGGTGAAGACCGTGAGCCGGTCCTTCGGAATGCGCAGGCTCACCTCCTTGAGGTTGTTCTCACGGGCTCCGGTGATCGTGATGGATTGGTGCATACACGCGAAGCTAGCCCGAATACCCGACATCTTCTGTCGTGATTTCCTTCATCTCGCCGTCCAGGAGCAGCCAGCGTGTGATGCCGATCGACTCCAGGAACGGCACGTCGTGACTGGCCACGATCAGCGCTCCCTCATACGACTCCAGGGCCGTGGCCAGCTGCTTCACGCTCGCCATGTCGAGGTTGTTGGTCGGTTCGTCGAGCATCAGGAGCTGCGGCGCGGGCTCCGCGAGCAGCAGCGCGGCCAGCGCCGCACGGAACCGCTCGCCGCCCGACAGGGTCGCCGCCCGCTGGTCGGCCCGCGCCCCCTTGAACAGGAAGCGGGCCAGGCGGGCCCGGATCCGGTTGTTGGTGGCGTCGGGCGCGAAGCGGGCCACGTTCCCGGCGACGGTCAGCTCGTCGTCGAGCACGTCGAGCCGCTGTGGCAGGAAACGCAGCGGGACGTGCGCCAGTGCCTCTCCCTCCACGGCGTCCAGCTCCCCGGCGATGGTGCGCAGGAGCGTGGTCTTGCCCGCGCCGTTGCGGCCGACCAGTGCGATCCGCTCCGGACCACGGATCTCGAACTCGCCCTGTACGCGGGCCCCGTAACGCAAAGTCAGCTCGCTCAGGGTGAGCACGGTGCGGCCCGGCGGGACCGCGGTGAAGGGCAGGTCGACGCGGATCTCTTCGTCGTCCCGCACCGCCTCGACGGCGTCGTCAAGGCGCTCCTTCGCCTCGGTGAGTTTCTCCTCGTGCATGATGCGGTGCTTGCCCGCGGACACCTGGGCCTGGCGCTTGCGCTCGCTCATGACGACCTTCGGCTCGCGCTTGGTGTCCCACATCTTCTGGCCGTACCGCTTGCGACGGGCCAACTTGACCTGTGCGTCGGCCAGTTCGCGCTTCTGCTTCTTCAGGTCGGACTCGGCCACCCGCACCATGCGCTCGGCCGCCTCCTGCTCGGCGGCCAGTGCCTCCTCGTACGCGGTGAAGTTGCCTCCGTACCACTTGACCTCTCCGTCCCGCAGATCGGCGATCTGGTCGACCAGGTCCAGGAGCTCGCGGTCGTGGCTGACCACGACCAGGACACCGGACCACGCGTCGACGGCCTGGTAGAGACGCCGACGCGCGTACAGATCAAGGTTGTTGGTGGGTTCGTCGAGCAGGAGCACGTCGGGGCGGCGCAGCAGCAGCGCGGCCAGGCGAAGGAGCACGGACTCGCCGCCCGACACCTCCCCGGTGGTGCGGTCGAGACCGATGTGACCGAGGCCGAGCTGATCGAGGGTCGCCACCGCGCGCTCCTCGACGTCCCAGTCGTCGCCGACCGCCGTGAAGTGCTCCTCGGTCACGTCGCCCGCCTCAATGGCGTGCAGGGCGGCGCGAGTCGAGCTGATGCCGAGCACCTCGTCGACGCGCAGATTGGTGTCGAGGGTGACGTTCTGCGGCAGGTATCCGATGTCGCCCGCGACGCGTACGGCGCCCTCGCTCGGCCTGAGCTCACCTGCGACGAGCTTCAACAGGGTTGATTTCCCCGACCCGTTGACGCCGATGAGGCCTGTCCTGCCCGGTCCGAAGGCCACTTGGAGTCCATCGAAGACGCCGGTGCCGTCCGGCCAGGTGAAGTCGAGCGACGTGCAGGTGATGGAGGTGGGGGTAGTAGACATGTGGTCCTCGCGGTTGCGTGAGATGAAGCGCGGTCAAGGGGCAACGCGTTTCGGGACACCGCGGGGCGCGACAGCAGGACAGGAGCAGCGTCATCAGGAGGCGAGGACAGAAAAAAAGGGCCCTGCGCCGGGGGACGGCTCGTACGCCGAGGTCGCACGCAACGTACACGGCCCAGCCGTGTGACGCGGTGACTCCAGACCTCAGACGAGCAACGTCCTACTCCTATCGGCGACAACAGAACCGCTATACACCGTACGGTGCACCTCGGCGACTGTCAACGATTTATCGTGACCGCGGACAAGGAGGCCCCATGCCCTATGGCTCGCTCTCACTGCCGATGCGGATCTACCTGCTGGCCTGGGACACCGGTCGCAGCAGGATCACCGGCGCCCCCGACCTGCACTACGCGGTGCGGGCCTGCGCGCTCGCCGAGCTGGCCCAGCGCGGGCTCGTCTCGGACGCGGGCGGCATCGTCACCCCGGTCTTCGGCGCCCGCACCGGTGACGCGGGCCTGGACAGCGTCCTCGAACTCATCGAGGAGTCCCGGCCCCGCAAATGGCGCGGCTGGGTCACGCACAAGGCCCGCCACACCCTGGACCGGGTGCGCGACCAGCTGGTGTCCGAGGGCTTTCTGCGCACGGAGCGCACCCGGATCTTCGGGATCTTCCCCTCCCGGCGCTACGAGCTTGAGCGCGCCGGGTACGTCGAGGTCCTGCACGCCGAGGCGCTCGCGGTCCTGCGCGGTCCGGTGCCGGTGTCCGAGGTGCCCGCGGGCGACGCGGCCCTGGTGGTGTGCGCGGCGACGGGCAAACTGCGCGGCATCATCTCGGGCAAGGACCGCAGGCAGCACAAGGACCGGCTCGACGAGCTCACCGAGCGGAGCGGGGCGCCCGCCCCGGGGCTGCCCGAAGTGATGCAGCGGCTGCGCAAGGCGCTGGCATCGGCGGTCACGGCCGCGGAGGCGGCCAGGTCCGGCGGCAGTGGGGGCGGCTGAGGGGCGATCGCGCGGGCGATCGGGAGGGCCGCGCGGCGCACACGTACATGTCGGATTCTCGCCGGCTCAGGTCCCCGCGCCGCTGATTGAGTGACCGCATGACGACGAACCTTCGTGATCACGCTTCGACATTCCGGGCCCTGCACGTCGCGGGCCGGCCGCTCGTGCTGCCGAACGCGTGGGACGCGGCCAGTGCCCGCGTCATCGAGGCCGCCGGAGCCGCGGCCGTGGCCACCACCAGCGCCGGTGTCGCGTGGGACCTCGGCGCGGCGGACGGCGACCGGCTCGGCAGGGACCGTGCGCTCGGCGCGGTCGCCCGGATCGCGGCGGCGGTCGGGGTGCCGGTGACCGCCGACATCGAGAGCGGCTACGGGTCGGACCCGGCGGGTGTCGCGCGCACGGTGCGCGACGTGCTCGCGGCGGGTGCCGTCGGCGTGAACATCGAGGACGCGCTGTACGGAGGGGACGCACTGCGGGAAGGGGACGCGCTGTACGAGGCGGGGGACGCACCGCTGCGTTCGGTCGCCGGGCAGGCGGAGCGCATCGCGGCGGCCCGCGCGGCTGCCGACGCGGCGGACGTGCCGCTCTTCATCAACGCGCGCGTCGACACGTATCTGCGCGGGGTGGGGGAGCGGGCGGATCGCGCAGGTCTGACCCTGGAGCGGGCAGCCGCCTTCCTGGCCGCCGGAGCGGACGGGATCTTCGTGCCGGGGGCCGTGGATCCGGCGACGGTGAAGACGCTTGTCGAGGGCATCGAAGGACCGCTCAACGTGATGGCGGGACCCGGTGCCCCGTCGGTCGCCGAGTTCGCCGGTCTCGGGGTCGCGCGGATCAGCGTGGGCGCGGGCATCGCACAGGCCGCGCACGCGATCGCACGCGAGGCCGCGCGTGAGCTGCTCGCCGAGGGGACGTACACGTCGCTCGCGGGCGGACTCGACTACGGGGAACTGAACACGCTGCTCGCCGGGTGATGCCGGGGGTGACGCGGGCGAGGGTTCAGCAGGCGTCCCGCATCAGCTCGGCGAGGTCCTGGTCCAGGTCGACGTAGAGGTGCTCGTCGCCCGCGGGCACCAGGGCCAGCGTGCGGTGCAGGAAGCGGCGCAGCTCCCCGGTGCGGATGTGGACGATCGCCGTGCCCTCCGGAGCGTGGAACTCCACGACGGTGCGGTCGAATCCGTACGGCCGCACGCGGACGTCGCCGTCGCCCACCGCCTGCTCCATCCCCCGGGTGAACAGCTCGCGGGCAAAGGTCCAGTAGACCTCGATGCCCTCGAGCGTCGCCGGGGCGGGGAAGCTCATGCGGACGGCGAACGGATCACTCCGGTCGTAGTGCAGCGACGCGGGAATCGTCGGCATCCGCGGTGCGGCGGCGACGAGGCGGGCCTCTACGGCTTGATCGATGCTGGTGGACAAGGCCTGCTCCCTCAACTACAGCTGGACGACTCGGGTCGACACTTGGATAGACGTCGGAATGACGGAATCCGTGCACGCGAACACAGAGTGACCTCGGTCACCGCGCGCTCTTCACCGTCTTCACAGAAATCGCGGAAGGAATCATGCGTTCCGGTGGTAACTTCGCCGGCCATGAAGTCCTTGGGGAAGACGAGATGGTCGCGATCCGTGGGTCGCGTGGTGTCGGTGGGGCTGTGCGGGGCCGCTCTCGCCGCGACGTCGCTTGCCGCGCCGGGGCTTGCCCGGGCGGCTCCCGGGGCCTCGGAGAGCAGGTCACAGCCGCGCGGCAGCTGGGAACTCAAGGACAGCGGCACCGACGCCCGCTTCCGCGGTCTCGCCGCCGTCAGCCGCAGGACCGCCTGGGCGGCGGGCACGAAAGGCACCGTGCTGCGTACCTCGGACGGCGGCGGCAGATGGCGTAACGTCTCGCCGCCCGGAGCCGGGGAACTGGAGTTCCGCGACATTGAGGCGTTCGACGGCCGCCGCGCGGTGGTCCTCGCCATCGGCGAGGGGGAGGCATCCCGGGTCTTCCGCACGGCGGACGGCGGGGCGACCTGGACTGAGTCCTTCCGCAACACCGACCCCAAGGCCTTCTACGACTGCATGACGTTCTTCGACCGCAGCCACGGCCTGGCGATGAGCGACCCGGTGGACGGCAGGTTCCGCATCCTGTCCACCGCCGACGGCGGCCGCTCCTGGAAGGTCCTGCCCGACAAGGGCATGCCCGCCGCGCAGGAGGGCGAGGCGGGCTTCGCCGCGAGCGGCCAGTGCCTGGTGAGCTCCGGCCCGCGCGACGTATGGCTGGCCACCGGGGGCGCGGCACGCGCGCGTGTCCTGCACTCCGCCGACCGCGGCCGCACCTGGAGGGCCACCGACGCCCCGATCCCGGCGGGCGACCCGGCGCGCGGCGTCTTCGGCCTCGCCTTCCGCGACCGTACGCACGGCATCGCGGTCGGCGGCGACTACCGCGCCGACCAGCCCTCTCCGAAGGCCGCGGCCACCACCGGCGACGGCGGCCGCACCTGGGCCACGGCCGAGCAGCCCCCGCCCGCCTACCGGTCCGGGGCGGCCTGGCTGCCGGGCAGCCGCACGGGCGCCCTCGCGGTCGGGCCGAGCGGCACGGATGTCACCACGGACGGCGGGCGCACCTGGCGGACGGTCGACACGGGGTCGTACGACACCGTGGACTGCACGCGGGACCGGGCCTGCTGGGCGTCCGGCGAGAAGGGCCGGATCGCGCGCTGGGAGCGGGACTAGGCGGCTTCTGCGGCGTGCCTAGGGAAGCACCTGCCGGTAGGGGGCGAGTTCCGGGGCCGTCTTCGTGGCGATGAACTCGGTGATGCGGTACTCGCAGACCTCCGCGACCACGAAGGGGTCGCTCGACGCGATCTTCTCGATGGCCGCACGGTCGTCGGCCACGGCGATGAGGACGCCGCCGTCGCGCGGATTCTTGCGCCCCGACGCGATGACGACGCCCTGCGCGTACAGCTGGTCGAGCCAGGCGACGTGGGCCTCGAGCTCCTTGTCGACGGCGGACACGGGCGCGGTGTAGGTCAACTCGAGAACGAACATGATCGCGAGGCTACCGCCGCCGCCCGCCGGGCGTCGCCGCGGCCCCGGGGCGTTCGCTTTATCCTGATCGTTCAACCGGTCGCTCCATGGGGCGACTTCTTGATGCGTGGCCGCCCCATTTCTGCCGGGAGTTCGCTTTGCTGTACAGGAAGACCGCTCCGCGCGCCGCCGCGACCGTGGCCGTGCTCGCCCTCGCGCTGACCGCCTGCGGGGGCGGCGACGGCAAGAAGGACGCCGCGCAGACGTCCGAGGGCGGGGTGCGCGCGACCGGCGAGAGCGCCACCGGCGAGGCCAACGAGGGCCTCGTCTCGGTCTTCTACGACGTCACCGCGCAGAAGGTCGAACTGGGCACGGAGGCCGAGACCGCGAAGATGGTGGTGGAGCCCGAGCTGGCCAAGGGCCTGATCCCGGCCGTCGCCTACGTGAAGTACACGCACGAGACCGGCCCGACCCTCACGCAGAGCCCCCGCGCCAGCCAGCCCGCCAGGGTCTGGGCGGACGGCAGGCGCGGAACCCTGATCGTGGGCGCCGCCGACCACAGGCCGGGCTGCGAGGCTCCCTCGTCCATCAAGGGCTGGAAGAAGGGCGAGACGCACGTCATGTGCGAGACCTACCTGGTCCCCAAGGACGCCAAGAAGCTCGAGGTCCACTGGTCCCAGCTGAACGGCGAGCCGTTCATCTGGAAGTTCGCGGCCACCAAGTGACGGCCTTCGACGCGCCGGCCGTCTTCGACGCGCCCGCCGACTGGCCCGCCGACGAGCGGACCGCCCGCGCCGTCCAGGACGGCCTCCGCGCCAGGACCGTGCTCGACGAGGAGGGCCCGCCGCCGGGCACGGGGCACGTCACGGGAGTCGACGTCGCCTACGACGACGAGCGCGACATCGTCGCCGCGGCAGTTGTCGTCCTGGACGCCGCGACACTCGACGTCGTCGAGGAGGCGACCGCGGTGGGCCGCGTGGCCTTCCCCTACGTGCCCGGCCTGCTCGCCTTCCGTGAGGTCCCCGCCGTCCTCGCCGCCCTGGGGCGGCTCGCAGCCGATCCGGGCCTGGTCGTCTGCGACGGCTACGGCATCGCGCACCCCCGCCGGTTCGGCCTCGCCAGCCACCTCGGCGTCCTCACCGGGCTGCCCACGATCGGCGTGGCCAAGAACCCCTTCACGTTCACGTACGAGGCGCCCGGCGCACCGCGGGGCAGCGCGGCCCCCCTCCTGGACGGAGCGGAGGAGATCGGCCGCGCCCTGCGCACCCGCCAGGACGTCAAGCCGGTCTTCGTCTCCGTCGGTCACCGGGTGAGCCTGGACAACGCCTGTGCCCACACGCTGCGCCTGACGCCGCGCTACCGCCTCCCGGAGTCGACGCGGCGCGCGGACGCCCTGTGCCGCGCGGCCCTGCGCGAGGCGAGCGGCGCGGCACAGGGCGACGGGTCCGCTACCGCGACGCCGCCACCCGGAACCTGAGCCCCGCGGCCGTCAGCCGCTCCGTCAGCGCATCGCCCATCGCCACGGCCGTGGTCAGCTGCCCTGCCACCGGCGGCAGGTCGTCGACGGCCAGGCACAGCGCCGCCTCGCCCAGCATCTTCGCCGTCTCGTCGTACCCCGGATCGCCGCCCGAGACCTCCGTGAAGACCCGCTTGCCGCCGCCCTCGCCGACGAACCGCACGGAGAACCAGCTCTCGGCCCGCCGCTGCTCGCTGGGTCCCTCGCCCGGCTTCATCCGGGAGGACAACCACCGCCGGGCGGGCGGCAGCTGCGCCGCGACCGCAAGACCGCTGACGGCCGCAGCGCCGCCGACCGCGAACGGCAGGGTCTTCACGGCCGCGTAGTGGCGGTAGCGGAAGTCGGGCCCGTAGCGCTCCAGGGCCCGCGCCGAGCGCTGCACCACCTGCGGGTCGATCGTCGGCAGGGGCAGGGCCCAGGCGCCGACCTCGCCCGCGTACCGGGGCGCGCTCGGCGGTGCGTACGCCTTGCGGCCCACCTGGCGCGGCTCGTGCCGGCGGCGGTCCCGCGCGGCGGCCATCATCTGCGGCCCGCGGGAGAACTGGGTGAGCGCGGAGGCGAACGTGCCGCCGGAGAACGTGGCGTTGGTGCGCACGAACCCGTCGACGCGCAGCGGCACGCCCTCCGGGAGCTGGCGCACCGTGAAGTACGCGCCCAGGTCGTGCGGGACGGAGTCGAAGCCGCAGGAGTGCACCAGGCGCGCGCCCGTCTCCCTGGCCGTGGCGTCGTGCCGCACGTAGGTGAGGTCGACGAACTCGGGCTCGCCGGTGAGGTCCACGTAGTCCGTGCCCGCCTGAGCGCACGCGGCGACGAGCTCCTGGCCGTACGTGAGGTAGGGGCCGACGGTCGTGGCCACCACGCGCGCCCGGCCCGCCATCTCGCGCAGGGACGCCTCGTCCGCCACGTCCGCGCGGACCAGGGGGAGCTCCGCGCAGGCCGGGTGGTCGACGGTGAGCTTGTCCCGCAGCCGCTCCAGCTTCGCGGTGTCACGTCCCGCGATCGCCCAGCGCAGCCCTGCGGGCGCGTGCGCGGCGAGGTACCGCGCGGTGAGCACTCCCACGAAACCGGTCGCTCCGAAGAGGACGATGTCGTACGCGCGGTCCGCCGCGCGCTTCTTGCCGTTGCCGCCGTCGTTGCCGTTCTGACTGGTCATGGCACCTCTCTGCCGTGCGCCCCACGTCGATGTCGGACGCAGAGGCTAGCGCGCGAAGGGGGACGGCCACACGGCCCGTCCCCAATTTGTCTAAGCGCTTGCTTGCTAGGGTCTTGTGCGGAGTGGAACACGTTCTTAGCATCACTGGTGTTACATCAGTTGTGTCATAACGCTGGGGGCTCAATGGCAGTTCCGGACAAGGGCGTTCTCGGACCGCTCGCAGGGGTGCGCGTGGTCGAACTGGCGGGCATCGGCCCCGGCCCGTTCGCGGCCATGCTCCTCGCCGACCTCGGCGCCGACGTCGTACGCGTCGACCGTCCCGGCGGCGGCGGTCTCGCGATCAATCCCGAGTACGACGTCACCAACCGCAACAAACGCTCCGTGATCGTCGACCTCAAGGCGGCGGACGGCGCGGACCGCGTCCTGGACCTGGTGGACCGCGCCGACGTGCTCATCGAGGGCTACCGCCCCGGCGTCGCCGAGCGCCTCGGCGTCGGGCCCGGCGCCTGTCACGCCCGCAACCCGAAGCTCGTCTACGGCCGGATGACCGGCTGGGGGCAGGAGGGCCCGCTCGCCCAGCGCGCCGGGCACGACATCGCGTACATCGCGATCACCGGCACCCTCGGCATGATCGGCAACCCCGGTGAGCCGCCCACCGTCCCCGCGAACCTCGTCGGCGACTACGCGGGCGGCTCGCTCTATCTCGTCGTCGGCATCCTCGCCGCCCTGCACCACGCGCGCGAGAGCGGCGCAGGCCAGGTCGTGGACGCCGCGATCGTCGACGGCACCGCGCACCTCACGTCGATGATCCACGGCATGCTCGCGGGCGGCGGCTGGCAGGACCGGCGCGGCGCCAACCTCCTGGACGGCGGCTGCCCCTTCTACGGCAACTACGAGACCGCCGACGGCGGTTACATGGCCGTCGGCGCCCTTGAGCAGCAGTTCTACGACGAGTTCAGCGAGCTCCTCGGCCTGACGGACGAGGCGCCCGCCCGCAAGGACCTCGCGCGCTGGGGCGAATTGCGCGAGGCGGTCGCCGCCCGCTTCAAGGCGCGCACGCGCGAGGAGTGGACGGCCGTCTTCGAGGGCTCCGACGCGTGCGTCGCGCCCGTGCTCTCGCTCTCCGAGGCTCCCGGCCATCCCCACCTCGCGGCCCGCGGCACCTTCGTCGACCACGGCGGCATCACCCAGCCCGCTCCCGCGCCCCGCTTCTCCGCGACCCCCACGCATGTCCGGGGCGGCCCCGCCCAGCCGGGCGCCGACACCGAGGACGTGGCCCGCGACTGGGGCGTACCGGCCCTCACGGACACCACCACGAAGGAAGAAAGCTGATGGAGATCTCCGCACCTCTCGCCTACGCGGGCGACCCGCGGCAGGCCGCCGACGAGGTGGCCGCGCTGGAGTCCGCGGGCCTGGACGCCGTCTGGGTGGCGGAGGCGTACGGCTTCGACTCGCCCACCATCATGGGCTACCTGGCCGCGCGCACCGAGCGTATGAAGATCGGCGCCGCGATCCTCAACGTCTACTCGCGCACCCCCGCCCTCATCGCCCAGACGGCCGCCGGACTCGACGCGATCTCCGGCGGCCGGGCGATCATCGGACTCGGCGCTTCGGGCCCGCAGGTCGTCGAGGGCTGGCACGGAAAGCCGTACGACAAGCCCCTGGCCCGCACCCGCGAGGCCATCGAGCTGACCCGCCGCATCCTGCGCCGCGAGGTCATCGACCACCACGGCATCACGGACATGCCGCTGCCCGCGGAGAAGGGCGGCAAGCTGGGCAAGCCGCTGAAGATCCTCACCAAGCCGGTCCGCTCCGAAGTGCCCCTCTACGTAGCGTCGCTCGGCCCCGCCAACGTCCGCATGACCGCGGAGATCGCCGACGGCTGGCTGCCCACGCTGTTCATCCCGGAGAAGGCCCACCAGGTGTGGGGCGCTTCGCTCGCCGAGGGCAAGGAGAAGCGCGATCCGGCGCTCGGCCCGTTGCAGACGGTCGCCGGCGGCCTCCTGTCCATCGGGGAGGACGCGGCCGCCGCACGGGATTTGGCCCGGCCGCAAATCGCCCTCTACGTAGGCGGCATGGGCGCACCGGGGAAGAACTTCTACAACGACCTCGCGGTCGCGTACGGCTACGAGGAGGAGGCCAGGTGCATCCAGGAGCTGTATCTCTCGGGCAAGAAGAAGGAAGCGGAGGCCGCCGTCCCGGACGAGTTCTGCGAACTCATGACGCTGTGCGGGCCCGAGAGCTACGTCCGCGAGCGCGTCGAGGCCTTCCGTGAGGCGGGCGTCACCATGCTCAACGTCATTCCCGTCGGTCCCGAGCCGGCCAAGTCGATCGAAACCGTCAAGGGCTGGCTCTGAAGGCTCCAGGAGGCCGTACGTGAAGCGACAGATCTTCTCCGCAGAACACGAGGCGTTCCGCGAGACCGTCCGCACCTTCCTCAGCAAGGAAGTGCTGCCCCACTACGAAGAGTGGGAGAAGGACGGGATCGTCAGCCGTGACGCCTGGCTCGCCGCGGGCAAGCAGGGACTGCTCGGGCTCGCCGTGCCCGAGGAGTACGGAGGCGGCGGGAACACCGACTTCCGCTACAGCGCGGTCCTCGCCGAGGAGTTCACCCGCGCGGGCGCGGCCGGGCTCGCGCTCGGCCTGCACAACGACATCATCGGCCCGTATCTGACCTCCCTGGCCACCGACGACCAGAAGCGGCGCTGGCTGCCCGGCTTCTGCTCCGGCGAGATCATCACGGCCATCGCGATGACCGAACCGGGCGCGGGCTCCGACCTCCAGGGCATCCGCACCACCGCCACCGACCAGGGCGATCACTGGCTGCTCAACGGCTCCAAGACCTTCATCTCGAACGGCATCCTCGCCGACCTCGTGGTCGTCGTCGCCAAGACCTCCCCGGAGGGCGGCGCGAAGGGCCTGTCCCTCCTCGTCGTCGAGCGCGGCATGGACGGCTTCGAGCGGGGCCGCAACCTCGACAAGATCGGCCAGAAGTCCCAGGACACCGCCGAGCTGTTCTTCAACGACGTACGCGTCCCCAAGGAGAACCTCCTCGGCGAGCTGGACGGCGCCTTCATCCACCTGATGACGAACCTCGCGCAGGAGCGCATGGGCATCGCCGTCGCCGGGATCGCCGCCGCCGAGCACCTCTTGGAGATCACGAAGACGTACGTCAAGGAGCGCGAGGCCTTCGGACGCCCGCTCTCCAAGCTCCAGCACATCCGCTTCGAGATCGCCGAGATGGCGACCGAGTGCGCGGTCACCCGGACCTTCCTCGACCGCTGCATCGTCGATCACTCGAACGGCGAGCTCGACGCCGTGCACGCCTCGATGGCCAAGTGGTGGGCCACCGAACTGCAAAAGCGCGTCGCCGACCGCTGCCTGCAACTGCACGGCGGATACGGCTACATGACCGAGTACCGCGTCGCCAAGGCCTTCACCGACGGCCGCATCCAGACGATCTACGGAGGCACGACCGAGATCATGAAGGAGATCATCGGCCGCTCCCTGCTCGCCTGACCCTCACCTTCGAAGTTCTTTTTTGCGAAAGGCTGCTGTCTTGACCACCGAAGCGTACGTATACGACGCGATCCGCACCCCGCGCGGACGCGGCAAGGCCAATGGCGCCCTGCACGGCACCAAGCCGATCGACCTCGTCGTCGGTCTGATCCACGAGATCCGGGCGCGGTTCCCCGACCTGGACCCGGCGGCCGTCGACGACATCGTGCTCGGCGTCGTGGGCCCCGTCGGCGACCAGGGCTCCGACATCGCGCGCGTCGCGGCCATCGCCGCCGGTCTTCCGGACACCGTCGCGGGAGTCCAGGAGAACCGCTTCTGCGCCTCGGGCCTCGAAGCGGTCAACATGGCCGCGATGAAGGTGCGTTCGGGCTGGGAGGACCTCGTCCTCGCGGGCGGCGTCGAGTCGATGTCGCGCGTCCCGATGGGCTCGGACGGCGGCGCCTGGTTCGCCGACCCGATGACCAACTACGAGACGGGCTTCGTGCCGCAGGGCATCGGCGCCGACCTGATCGCCACGGTGGAGGGCTACTCCCGGCGTGACGTCGACGAGTACGCGGCCCTGTCCCAGGAGCGCGCCGCCGCTGCCTGGAAGGACAACCGCTTCGAGAAGTCCGTCGTGCCGGTGAAGGACCGCAGCGGCCTGGTCGTCCTGGACCACGACGAGTTCATGCGTCCCGGCACCACCGCCGACTCGCTCGCGAAGCTGAAGCCGTCCTTCAAGGACATCGGCGACCTCGGCGGCTTCGACGCCGTCGCGCTCCAGAAGTACCACTGGGTCGAGAAGATCGACCACGTCCACCACGCGGGCAACTCCTCCGGCATCGTGGACGGCGCCGCCCTGGTCGCCATCGGCACCAAGGAGGTCGGCGAGCGCTACGGGCTCACCCCGCGCGCCCGCATCGTCTCCGCGGCCGTCTCCGGCTCCGAGCCGACCATCATGCTCACGGGGCCCGCCCCGGCCGCCCGCAAGGCGCTCGCCAAGGCGGGTCTGACCATCGACGACATCGACCTCGTCGAGATCAACGAGGCCTTCGCGGCGGTCGTGCTGCGCTTCGTCAAGGACATGGGCCTGTCCCTGGACAAGGTGAACGTCAACGGCGGCGCGATCGCGTTGGGCCATCCCCTGGGCGCGACCGGGGCGATGATCCTGGGCACGCTGGTCGACGAGCTGGAGCGTCAGGACAAGCGGTACGGGCTCGCCACGTTGTGCGTGGGCGGAGGCATGGGGATCGCCACGATCGTCGAGCGGATCTCCGGCTAAGCGCCGCAGGGGCTGCTGTCCGTCGCCGACTGCGGGTGCTTCGTGGCTGGTCGCGCAGTTCCCCGCGCTCCTGAAAGCTGCGGCTTCGCCGCGCTTTCCCCTGAGGAGGCAGCGCACGAAGTGCGCGGCTCCTCAGGGGCGCGGGGAACTGCGCGAGCAACCCACCACGATCCGCAGTCGGCGACGCACAGGTCAGTCCACCCCAGTAGCCGCCCACCCCGCCCGCAACAGACTTCACGGAGAAACGTCATGACGCAAAGCACCATCCGCTGGGAACAGGACGACACCGGCGTCGTAACCCTCGTCCTCGACGACCCCAACCAGTCCGCGAACACCATGAACCAGGGCTTCAAGGACTCCATCGCGGCGATCGCCGCGCGCGCGGAGGCCGAGAAGGACTCCATCCGCGGCATCATCTACACCTCCGCGAAGAAGACCTTCTTCGCGGGCGGTGACCTCAAGGACATGATGCAGGCGGGCCCCGAGAACGCGCAGGACGCGTTCGAGGCGGGCGTCGCCATCAAGGCCTCCCTGCGCCGCATCGAGACCCTGGGCAAGCCGGTCGTCGCCGCGATCAACGGCGCGGCCCTGGGCGGCGGCTACGAGATCGCCCTCGCCAGCCACCACCGCGTCGCGCTCGACGCGTCCGGCTCCAAGATCGGCCTGCCCGAGGTCACCCTCGGCCTGCTCCCGGCGGGCGGCGGCGTGACCCGCACCGTGCGCCTCATGGGCATCGCGGACGCGCTGCTCAAGGTGCTCCTCCAGGGCACCCAGTACTCCCCGAAGCGCGCCCTGGAGAACGGCCTCGTCCACGAAGTGGCGGCCACCCGCGAAGAGATGATCGAGAAGGCCCGCGCCTTCATCGACGCCAACCCCGAGTCGGCCCAGCCCTGGGACAAGCCGGGCTACCGCATCCCGGGCGGCACCCCCGCCAACCCGAAGTTCGCGGCGAACCTGCCCGCGTTCCCGGCCAACCTCAAGAAGCAGATCAACGGCGCCCCCTACCCGGCCCCGCGCAACATCCTCGCGGCCGCCGTCGAGGGCTCCCAGGTCGACTTCGAGACCGCGCTGACCATCGAGGCCCGGTACTTCACCGAGCTGGTCACGGGACAGACCGCGAAGAACATGATCCAGGCGTTCTTCTTCGACCTGCAGGCCGTCAACTCCGGCGCCAACCGGCCCAAGGGCATCGAGGCACGCCAGGTCCGCAAGGCCGCCGTCCTGGGCGCCGGGATGATGGGCGCGGGCATCGCCTACTCCTGCGCCCGCGCGGGCATCGAGGTCGTCCTGAAGGACGTCTCCGCCGAGGCCGCCGCCAAGGGCAAGGCGTACTCCGAGAAGCTGTGCGCCAAGGCGGTGCAGCGGGGTCGTACGACTCAGGAGAAGGCCGACGCGCTGCTCGCCCGCATCACGGCGACCGCCGACCCGCAGGACCTCGCGGGCTGCGACGCCGTGATCGAGGCCGTCTTCGAGGACACCGCCCTCAAGCACAAGGTGTTCCAGGAGATCCAGGACGTCATCGAGCCGGACGCGCTGCTCTGCTCCAACACCTCGACGCTGCCCATCACGCAGCTCGCCGAGGGCGTCACGCGCCCCGTCGACTTCATCGGCCTGCACTTCTTCTCGCCCGTCGACAAGATGCCGCTCGTCGAGATCATCAAGGGTGAGCGGACCGGCGACGAGGCCCTGGCCCGCGCCTTCGACCTCGTACGCCAGATCAACAAGACGCCGATCGTCGTCAACGACTCGCGCGGCTTCTTCACCTCCCGCGTCATCGGGCACTTCATCAACGAAGGCGTCGCGATGGTCGGCGAGGGCATCGAGCCCGCTTCCGTCGAGCAGGCAGCGGCCCAGGCGGGCTACCCGGCGAAGGTCCTCTCCCTGATGGACGAGCTGACCCTCACCCTGCCGCGCAAGATCCGCAACGAGACCAAGCGCGCCGTCGAGGAAGCCGGCGGCACCTGGGCCGGGCACCCCTCGGACTCCGTCATCGACCGCATGGTCGACGAGTTCGAGCGCCCCGGCCGCAGCGGCGGAGCGGGCTTCTACGAGTACGTGGACGGCAAGCGCGCGGGCCTGTGGCCGGGTCTGCGCGAGCACTTCACCAAGCCGGGCACGGAGATCCCGTTCAAGGACATGCAGGAGCGGATGCTCTTCTCGGAGTCGCTCGACACCGTGCGCCTGGTGGAGGAGGGCGTCCTGACGTCGGTCGCGGACGCCAACATCGGCTCCATCTTCGGCATCGGCTTCCCCGGCTGGACCGGCGGCGTGCTCCAGTACATCAACGGCTACGAAGGCGGCCTGCCCGGATTCGTGGCACGTGCGCGTGAGCTGGCCGACCGCTACGGCGAGCGGTTCACGCCGCCCGCGCTGCTCGTCGAGAAGGCGGACAGGGGCGAGAAGTTCAGCGACAGCTGACGCTCTTCACCTGCGGTTCCGTCCCCTCCGGGGCGGAACCGCAGGCCTTCGCCCCCGCGTCGTATCCTCCCGTAGGACATGATCACGACAAACGGAGGATGTACCGCTGTGCGGTTCACGACTGGGGGAACGACGCGAGCAGTCGGCGTCGGAGTGCTGGTCCTCTCGCTGGCCCTGACGGGCTGCGGGGGCAAGAAGAAGAACAAGAAGCACAAGTCGCGTTCGGGCTCGTCGCACAGCCGCACCATCGGCGGCGCGGCCGGCGGTTCCGCCGCCAAGGGCGCCGGTTCGCTGAGCGGCGCGCGGGACGCCAAGGCGATCCTGCCGCCCGCCGAGACGATGCCCGCCGCCCTGCGCACCGTCTCCGCCGAGCTGCACAGCCGCGCCAAGGCGCCCTCCGTGTGCAAGGAGCCGACCGGCAAGTGCAAGGGCGCCGTCGCCAACGGCCGGGTCGGTTACCGCAGCAACGACAAGGCCGAGGGCGCGAGTTACGACCTGATCGTGTACCGCAACGAAAGCGCCGCCGGGCTCGCCTTCGCGGTCTGGGACCGCTACGTGCGCAACAACAAGCACGAGCTGCAGGTCGTTCAAGCGCCGCGGCAGGGCTCCGGCAGCGTCACCTTCGGGTTCGCGGGCCCCGCGCAGCAGAACACCCGGGAGATCGTCATCCTCCAGGGCAAGTTCGTCGCCACCCTGAAGGTCCGGGACACCTCCGGGGCCGCGGAGGCCACGAAGGACCTGAACGTTCTGGCCGAGGTCTATGCCACGCGGCTGCGGCAGGCCGCGCAGAACGAGACGCCGACGGCCACCGCGGCCAACGCCAGGGTCTAGCAGGGGAGCCGGGTCCGGCAGCGGAGCCGGGAGTGGCTCAGGAATCCTTGAGCCACTCCCGCAGCTCTTCCTTGAGGGAGCGCTGGAACGCCGTGACCAGCGCCTGCACCACCATCGGCTGCATATGGGCCGAAAGGGACCGCATCGCCGCCACGTGCTCGGGGTCCGACTCCCGCTCCCGGTAGGGACCCCACACCTCGTCGCGGAAGAGCCGGGACAGCTCGACGGCCGCCGAGCGCGTGTGCTCCATCAGGACCGTGCGCGCCGCCAGGATCGTCTCGTGCGCGATGGGCACGTCGAGCAGCTGCACACCGAGGCGCAGCAGTCCCGGATCCACGCTGTAGACCCCGGCGGGCTCGGCGGGCGCCACGACGCCCATCGCCGAGAGCCGGTCCAGGTCAGCGTCGGACAGCGGCCGTCCCGCCCGGCGCTCCAGCTCCGCGCGGTCGGTCTCCTCGGCCGAGTCGGGGGCCCAGGAGGCCACCACCGCGCGGTGGATGGCGAGGTCGTGCGCGCTCAGGTCGGGCGGCAGCTGCTCCAGATACCGCTCGATCGCGGCCAGCGTCATGCCCTGGTGCTGGAGCTCCTCGATGAGCCCGAGCCGGGACAGATGCTCCTGGCCGTAGTGACCGACCCGGCGCGGGCCGATCACGGGCGGCGGCAGCAGGCCCTTGGTGCCGTAGAAGCGGATCGTGCGGACGGTGACGCCCGCGCGGGCGGCCAGTTCGTCGACCGTGAGCGTCGGCTCGTCGGTGTCCGACGTCTTCGTCATCGTCATGGCAGCACATCGCCTTTCCGTTCGCGCACCGGCAGTTGTGCACCGATCAGGTGCAACAGTATTGCTGTCTCACCACTGTTGTGAAAGCGTCCCGCCCAGTCACTTGAAAGCGTCCGGCCCGGTCACTTGCTTCGTCGATGACGCCAGGAGGCGGTCATGACCACGATCCTGCGACTTCCCGGGGAACCCGCCGGCATCACCCTCCCCGCCCTGCTGCTGCGCAACGCCGAGGACCACGGTGACCGTCCCGCACTCTCCTGGCGCGCCGCTCCCGAAGGGGAGTGGACGACACTGACGTGGAGCGAGGCCCGCCGCAAGGTCGCCGTCCTCGCCGCCGGATACGCGGCGCTCGGCGTGCGGCGCGGCGAACACGTCCTCATGATGATGGGCAACCGTCCCGAACACTGGCTGAGCGATCTCGCCCTCGTGCACCTCGGCGCGGTCCCCGTCACCGTCTACGGCACATCCGCCCCCGAGCAGATCGCGCACATCGCCCGCCACAGCCGGGCCCGCTTCGCGGTCGTCGAGGGCGCCCGCGAACTGGACAGCTGGGAGCCCCTCCTTCCGGACGAGACGGTCCCGCTGGAGCGCCTGGTGGTCGTCGAGCCCGCCGAGGCGGGGACGCACCGCACGTACGGCTCCCTGCACGCCACAGGAAGCCGCCTCTTCGACCCGGACGGCTTCGAGAAGGCCTGGCGCGAGACCCGCGCCGCGGACCCGCTCACCGTCGTCTACACCTCGGGCACCACCGGCGATCCCAAGGGCGTGCGCATCACCCACCGCAACGTCGTCCTCAACGGCGTCGCCCTGGACGCCGTCGTCGAGGTGCCCGACTTCGTGGAGCACATCAGCTACCTCCCGTTCGCACACGTCGCGGAGCGCATGCTGGGCATCTACCTGCCGGTGTTCCGCGCCGCACACGTGTACCTGTGCGCGGATCCCGCCGCCGTGGCCGCGACCGCGCGCGAGCTGCGTCCCGCGCAGTTCTTCGGCGTCCCGCGCGTGTGGGAGAAGCTCGCCGCGTCGGTGAAGGCCGTGCTCGCGGGGCTTCCGTCGGAGAAGCGGGAGGCGATCGAGGCGGCGAACGAGACGACACGCGCGCGTGTGGAGTACGTCGAGCGCGGCGAGGACCCGCCGGCCGACCTGGAGGCGGCGTACCGCGAGGCCAAGGAGGAGATCCTCGACCCGCTGCTCTCCCTGGCCGGATTCGACCGCCTGGTGTGGACCGCCAGTGCGGCGGCGTCGATGCCCCTGGACGTCGTGCGCTTCTGGGCGGGCTTCGACATTCTGATCATGGACGCGTGGGGTCTGACGGAGACGACCGGGGTCGTCACCATCAACACTCCGGCCGATTTCCGGCTCGGCTCGGTGGGCAAGCCCCTGGACGGCCTGGAGGTCCGCACCACCGGCGACGGAGAGATCCTCGTGCGCGGCGCGACGGTCTTCGACGGCTATCTCCTTCCCGACGGCGGCGTCGAGTCGGCCTGCGACGCGGACGGCTGGTTCGCCACCGGCGACGTCGGGCGGATCGACGAGGACGGCTTCCTCTGGATCACCGACCGCAAGAAGGAACTGATCGTGACCTCGACGGGCAAGAACGTCTCGCCCGCGCTCGTCGAGAACACCCTCAAGGAGCACCCCCTCATAGGCCAGGCCCTCGTCCACGGCGACGGCCGCTCCTACCTGGTCGCGCTGCTCGTCCTGGACCCCGAGATGGCCCCCGTCTGGGCCGCCGCGCGGGGAGTCACGGGCGACCTGATGGCGAGCGAGGCCGTACAGGAGGAGGTCGAGCGGGCCGTGGAGGCGGCCAACGCGCGCCTCAACCGCACCGAGCAGGTCAAGCGCTACCGGCTCCTGGGGGAGGAGTGGAGCCCGGAGACGGGAGAACTGACCCCGTCCCTGAAGCTGCGCCGCAGGGTCATCCGGGAGAAGTACGGGGACGCCATCGACGGGCTGTACACGCAGTGACGCACCCGGTGATCCACGGTCTTTACACCCGGTGATCATTGTGTGTACACCCCCTGCCCACCATGTGAGAAGTGCCGCTATGTGACGTGCGCCACCGCATGTCGAGCGATCCCCGGGGGAAGGTGTCGCGTCGGTCCACGCACGTCAGGGGTGTCGTGGACCGAAGCACATCCGGACACCGGAGCTTTCCGGGCACCAGAGAGTAGACCCCCCACGTGAGCAAGGAAGCCGTAGACACGGCCGCTGCGGACGCATCCCGCACAGATGCGTCCCAGGCCCCCGCGGACGCGGGCGACGCCGGTTACAGCAAGGACCTCAAGGCCCGTCACGTCAACATGATCGCGATCGGTGGCGCGATCGGAACTGGACTCTTTCTCGGTGCGGGCGGCCGCCTGCACTCCGCGGGCCCCGCGCTCGCCGTCGCGTACCTCGTGTGCGGCATCTTCGCCTTCTTCGTCGTGCGCGCCCTCGGCGAGATGGTCATCTACCGGCCGTCGTCGGGTTCGTTCGTCAGCTACGCGCGCGAGTTCCTCGGCGAGAAGGGCGCCTACGTCGCCGGCTGGATGTACTTCCTCAACTGGTCGACCACCGGCATCGCCGACATCACCGCGATCGCGCTCTACACGCACTACTGGAGCCTCTTCACCGACATCCCCCAGTGGGTGCTCGCGCTGATCGCGCTCGCCGTCGTTCTCGTGATCAACCTGATCTCGGTGAAGTACTTCGGCGAGATGGAGTTCTGGTTCGCGATCGTCAAGGTCGCCGCCCTGATCGCCTTCATGCTGATCGGCATCTTCCTGCTGCTCACCCAGCACAAGGTCGGCGGCGAGACACCCGGCCTGAGTGTGATCACCGACAACGGCGGCTTCCTGCCGCACGGCCTGATGCCGGTCGTGATCGTCATGCAGGGCGTCGTCTTCGCGTACGCGTCCCTTGAGCTGGTAGGCGTCGCGGCGGGCGAGACCGCCGAGCCGCAGAAGGTCGTCCCGCGCGCGGTGAACTCGATCATGTGGCGCGTGGGCCTCTTCTACGTCGGCTCGGTCGTCCTGCTCGCGCTGCTCCTGCCGGGATCGGTGTACTCGGCCGACCAGAGCCCGTTCGTGACGGTCCTCTCCAAGATCGGTGTGCCCGCGGCCGGTGACGTGATGAACCTGGTCGTCCTCACGGCGGCGATGTCGTCGCTGAACTCGGGCCTGTACTCCACGGGCCGCATCCTGCGCTCGATGGCGATGGCGGGCTCCGCGCCGAAGTTCACCGCGAAGATGAACAAGAGCCAGGTGCCCTACGGCGGCATCCTGCTCACCTCCGCGGTGTGTGTGCTCGGCGTCGGCCTGAACTTCCTCATGCCGAGCCAGGCCTTCGAGATCGTCCTGAACGTGGCGTCCCTCGGCATCATCAGCACCTGGGTGATCATCATGGTCTGTCACCTGGCGTTCGTCCGCCGCGCCAAGGAGGGCGTGATCACCCGGCCCGGCTTCCGGCTCCCCGGCAGCCCGGTCACGGAGATCGTCACCATCGTCTTCCTGCTCTCCGTCCTCGTCCTGATGTGGAAGGACCCGGAGATCGGCCGCAAGACGCTCTACCTCATCCCGATCATCGCCGCCGCGCTGGTCGCGGGCTGGTACGGGATCCGCCGCAGGGTGGACCGCGAGGCGGCAGGCCTCACGAAGTAGCAGCTCAGGGGCCATTGTCGGTGGCAGCGTCTACGGTGGCGTCATGTCGGAGATCTCTTATGTCCGGGGTGACGCCACCGCGCCGTTCGGCAAGGGCGTCAAGCTGATCGCCCATGTCTGCAACGACCTCGGGGGCTGGGGCAAGGGCTTCGTCCTCGCGGTGTCCCGCCGCTGGCCCGAGCCGGAGGCGGCGTACCGCCGGTGGCACCGCGAGCGCGCCAAGAACGACTTCGGCCTGGGCGCCGTCCAGTTCGTCGAGGTCGGCTCGTACACCTGGGTGGCCAACATGATCGGCCAGCACGGCATGCGTACGGGCAGCAAGGGCGTCCCCGTGAGGTACGAGGCGATCGACACCGCCCTGGGAACACTCGCCGACAAGGCGGTCGAACTCGACGCCTCCGTGCACATGCCGCGCATCGGCTGCGGTCTCGCGGGCGGCAAGTGGTCCCGCATCGAGCCGCTGATAACCCGGCGGCTGGTGGAGCGGGGTGTCGCGGTGACGGTGTACGACTTCGGGGACTGAGCCATGCCGGGTCGGGTCGAGCCACGCCGGATCGGGTCGGGCCGTCCATGTGCCCGGCGTGGCGGCCGAGCATGCGGGAACGTGGCGGGAATCACTCAACTGCCGTGCAGGTGTGCGTTGTTGTGCACGCATGAGCGGGTAGATCGCCGACATGCAGCTCATTCCCATGCCATTAGGGCCCATCAACCCGGATGTCGAGCACATGGTCGTCGGAGCCGTGCTGTTCGCCCCCGTCTACTTCCTCGTCAGGCGCATGGTCCTCCGCCTCAACCGCGTACTCGAAACGCGGGCCACGATCCTCGAAGGGGTGACCGGCGGACCGGCGGCGGAACTGCGCCACGAGGCCGAGCGGATACGCGCCGAACAGGACGCGATGCTGTCCGAGGCCCGTCGCGAGGCGGCTCAGGTGCGCCAACAGGCCCGCGAGGAAGGCGCTGCGCTGATCGCCGCGGCCCGCGAGGACGGCGTACGGGAACGCGACGAGGTGCTGGCGGGCGGGAAAGCCGGGATCAAGGCCGAGCGTGCGTCGGCGGATGCCGAACTGCGCGGGCACGTATCGGAGTTGGCCTCCGCGCTGGCGAGCAGGATCGTGGGGGAGCCGGTCTCCGCGGTGTCGGGTTCCGGCCGCTAGAAGACGCTTTCGCGTCTCACGGGGCGCAGGCCGGGCCGTCGGCCTGGCGCCCCGCGTGGTGTCGCGGCAGGCTCGGACCATGGAACTCATGGTGCCGGTCAAGGACGGCGAGGTCTGGGCCGAGGACTCGGGAGAGCCCGGCGGCCCGGCGGGGGCGAGTGGCGGGGGCGGTGACGCGCTGCCGCTGGTCCTGCTGCATCCGGGCGTCGCGGACTCCCGGATCTGGGACGGCATCCTGCCCCGCCTCACGGAGCGGCGCCGCGTCATCCGCTACGACGCACGGGGGTACGGCAGGTCTCCCGCCCCCACCGCCCCCTTCTCCCTGGTCGAGGACCTGACCGCGGTCCTCGACCACTTCGGCGTGGCCCGCGCTTTCCTCGCGGCATCGAGCATGGGCGGCACCACGGCCATCGGCCTGGCGCTCGGCGACCCCGGCCGGGTGGCGGGGCTGGCCCTGCTGGTCCCCGGCATCACCGGCAACCCGGACTTTCTCATGGCGGAGTTCACGTCCGAGGTGGGCCGGCTCGCGGAGGCCGGCGACATGGACGGCATCGTGGCGCTGGTCAAGCGCACGTCGGCGGCTTCGGGGCCCGGGAACGACCCGGCGGAGGAGCTCATCAGGGCGGTGATCCCGGCCTGGTTCGCGGTCCACCCCCACCAGGTGCCCGACCCGCCCGCCTTCGACCGGCTCGGCGAGCTCGACGTGCCGTGCGTCCTGGCCCTGGGGGAGCACGACGACCCCGAGGTGGTCCGCTGCAACGAGGAGATGGCGGCCCGCATCCCCGGCTGCCGGCTCCTGCGGCTGCGGAACAGCGACCACTTCCCGACCCTGCGCGAGCCGGACGCGGTCGCGGACATCATCCTGGAGGCACACGCGACCGCGCGATAGCGCCGGAAGGCCGGCGGTCACAGCGGGCAGCCCGCACCGTCGTCGTGCCGCACCCCGCCGCCGCGCAGCCATAACCACCCGACATCTGCCTGCCCGCCGGACAAACCGGATCGGCCCGGGTCGGTCCGACCTGGCTCGGCCCCGTCCGGCCCCCGCGCCCGGGGAGAGCGCAAGCCGCGTCGCTCGGCCGGAGGGTGGCGGTGCTCGTCCCGCCACCCCCGCGGACCGCCGTGGCCACGGTCGTCGCATACTGGAACGCACGCAAACCGGGCACCGACCGGCGGGCCCGCCGATCTCTGGGAGCCGTGTGATGCAAAGTCGCCGTCAGGCTCCCGAGCCGCCGCCGCCCGGTGGGGTCCTGTGGGATGTCGCGGGCGACGTCCGTGCTCTCCTCGCTCTGCCCGCCGCGCTCACAATGCAGGTCGCGCACCCCGCGGTGGGCGCGGGGGTCGACACGTACTCCGTGTTCCGCACCGATCCCTGGGGGCGCGGCGAGCGGTCGCTGCGGTCGCTGCAGACCTGGGTGTACGGCGGGGACAGTGCGGCCGAGGAGGGGCGCAGGCTGCGTGCCCTGCACAAGGACATCCGGGGTACGGACGCGCACGGACGCGGCTATCACGCGCTGACACCCGCGTACTACGCGTGGGTCCACGCCACCGGGTTCCCCGTCTACCGCCACGCCCAGAAATACCTGGGCCGCCCCTTCACCGAGGCGCAGGAACGGCAGCTGTACGCGGAGTGGCTCCAGGTCGGGCGGATCCTCGGCATCCGTGACCGGGACATGCCGCAGACGATCGAGGAGTTCTGGCCCTACTTCGACAAGATGCTGGCCGACGAGATAGAGCTGACGACGGTCGCCGAGGAGCTGGTGGCCGTCGACCAGCCCGTCCCGCCCCCGGACCGGGGCCCGCGTGCGCTGCGGTTGGTGCTACGCGTGCTGTGGCCCCTCCTGCGTCCCCTGCTGGCCCGCTTCCGCCGCTTCATCACGATCGGCCTGATGCCGCCGGAGGCGAGATCGGCCATCGGCCTGCCGTGGACCGCCGCCCGGGAACGCCGCCTGCGCCGCCTCGGCCGAGTGATCCGCGTGATCGTCCCGCGCCTGCCGGAACGCATCCGCTACCTGCCGATGGCGTACGAGGCGCGGCGCACGACCGCCCACCCGATCGACGCGGGGTAATCGGGTGGGCGGGCGGGAGACATCCGCCGCGAAGCGACGGGCCGGTATCACCGCTATCAGTGGCCGTGGTCGTGCACGCCGTTCGTCGCGGCGATCGACTTCCACGACTTCGGCGCGGCCGGAGCCGAAGCCGCAGAGGAGCGAGCGATCCCCGCACTCTTCGCGGCGGGCGCGTCCGGCCGGGACGGCTGGAACAGCCACGCGTCGAACAGTGAAGCCAGCGGCTTGCCGGAGACCTTCTCCGCGTACTTCACGAAGTCACTCACCTTCGCGTTCCCGTACGCGTGCTGCTTCGGCCACCCCTTGAGGATCGCCGAGAAGGACTTCTCGCCGATCTCGTTGCGCAGCGCCTGCAGGGCCAGCGCCCCGCGGTCGTACACGGCGATGTCGAACTGGTTGTCCGGGCCGGGGTCGCCCGGCTTGACCTTCCAGAAGGGGTCGTCGGCGGGGTGCTGGGCGTACACGTAGTCCGCCAGCTCCTGCGCCGTCCCCTCGCCCTCCTTCTCCGACCACAGCCACTGGCTGTACCGCGCGAAGCCCTCGTTGATCCAGATGTCCTTCCAGCCGTCGACGGACACGCTGTCGCCGTACCACTGGTGGGCCAGCTCATGGACCACGACGGACACGTTCGCCCCGTTCGCGAACTGCTTCGGGCTGTAGAACGGCCGCGTCTGCGTCTCCAGGGCGAAGCCGCTGGTCACGTTCGGGACGTAGCCGCCCAGGGCGTTGAAGGGGTACTTGCCGAAGACCGTCTCCAGCCACTCCGCCACCTCGGCCGACCGCTCGATGCTCGCCCGCGCGGCCCCCGCGTTGTCGCCGAGGTCCTTGCTGTAGGCGTTCAGGACGGGCAGACCGTCCGCCGTCTTGTCCGTCGTGATGTCGAACTTGCCGACGGCGAGCGTCGTCAGATAGCTGGCCTGCGGCTTGTTCGAGCGCCAGTTGAAGCGCGTCCAGCCCAGCTTCGAACTCTGCGACTGCAGCACGCCGTTGGAGATGGCCTGCGAGCCGTCGGGCACGGAGACCGAGACGTCGTAGGTCGCCTTGTCGAGCGGGTGGTCGTTGGACGGGTACCACCAGGCGGCCGACTCCGGCTCCTGCGCCGCCACCCCGCCGTCCGGCGTACGCGCCCACGCGGTGAAGCCGTTGATCTTCACCTCGGACGGCTTGCCCGCGTACCGCACGACGACGGTGATGGGCGTGCCCTTGGGCAGGCCGGCCACCGGAGTGATCTCCAGCTCCTGCTCGCCGGACTTCTTGAAGGCCGCCTTCTTGCCGTTGACGCGCACCTCGCTGACCTTCAGGCCGAGGTCGAGGTTGAAGCGGGAGAGGTCCTGCGTCGTCGTGGCGTTGATGGTCGCCGTGCCTTCGAGCAGGTCGGTCTTCGGCTGGTACTTCAGTCGCAGGTCGTAGTGCGAGACGTCGTAGCCGCCGTTGCCGCTCGCCGGGTAATAGGGATCGCCGATACCCGGTGCCCCGGGCGTGAAGTCGGCGGCCGATGCCGGGATCGCCAGCAGGAGAGAGGCCGCGAGCGCGCCAGGGGCGATGAGTCTGCGGTGCACAAGAGCTCCAAGTCGTACAAGTCGTAGGGGGACTCCGGCAGATGGGACCGAAGCTGGATCCGACCTTATTGAGCCCCGCGGCCACGCGTCATGTCCATGGTCGCTACTGTCACACGATCGCCATTCGGCCGACATGTGCCAAAACGCCCCATGAGCCTGTCACCGGCGCGTACCGCCCTCTGTCGCACGGGAGTTGACCCGTGTACCTTCCGCGCCATGCCGATACGTGCGCGCCGCACGCGCTTGTTCTGGAGATCACTGCTGACGGCGGCCCTGGCCGCCCTCCTTGCCACACTCGTGGCGGCCCCGGGAGCCGCCCGAGGGGCGCCGGGTGCCCCGCGCGAGAGCAAGCCCGTCTACTCGTACGAGAGCGCGATCCGCGAATCCGTCTGGGTCGACACGAAGATCGACGGAGACGGCGACGGGAAGTCCGACCGTGTCGCCGTCGACATCGTCCGGCCCCGCGAACCGGCCCAACAGGGCCGGAAGATACCCGTGATCATGGATGCCAGCCCGTACTACTCCTGCTGCGGGCGCGGCAACGAGAGCCAGAAGAAGACGTACGAC
Organism: Streptomyces sp. NPDC055189; assembly: GCF_053606765.1. Taxonomy (NCBI): domain Bacteria; kingdom Bacillati; phylum Actinomycetota; class Actinomycetes; order Kitasatosporales; family Streptomycetaceae; genus Streptomyces; species Streptomyces sp. NPDC055189. Next base: position 143,817 of record NZ_JBSGSG010000002.1, on the reverse strand, counting down.
GCGGACGGCAACCCTGTCCAGTTCCCGCTCTACTACGACAACTACTTCGTGCCCCGCGGCTATGGATTCGTCGCCGTCGACCTCGCAGGAACGAACCGCTCCGACGGCTGCGTGGACGTCGGGGGCCGCTCCGACATCCAGTCCGCCAAGGCCGTCGTCGACTGGCTGAACGGCCGTGCCCACGGCTACACCACCCGCACCGGGGGCAAGAGCGCCAAGGCGTCCTGGACGACCGGCGCGACCGGAATGATCGGCAAGAGCTACGACGGCACGATCGCCAACGGCGTGGCCGCCACCGGCGTCAAGGGCCTGAAGACGATCGTCCCGATCGGCGCGATCTCCTCCTGGTACGACTACTACTTCGCCAAGGGCGCCCCGCTCTACGACAGCGGCCCCGAATGGCTCTCGGACTACGTGGAGAGCCCCGAGGCGCGCGCCCGCTGCGCCGCCGTACAGAAGCGACTTGTCGACGAAGCGCCGCGCACCGGCGACTGGACGCGGCTGTGGAGCGAGCGCGACTACACGCCGGACGCCGACAAGGTGAAGGCCAGCGTCTTCGCCGTGCACGGCGGGCAGGACCTGAACGTCCGCATGAAGCACTTCGGCCAGTGGTGGGACGCACTCGCCGACGCCGGCGTCGACCGCAAGGTGTGGCTCAGCCAGACCGGCCACGTCGACCCCTTCGACTTCCGCCGCGGTGACTGGGTGCGCACCCTGCACCGCTGGTTCGACCACGAGCTCCTCGGCTACGACAACGGCATCGACCGCGAGCCGATGGCCGACATCGAGCGCGCCCCCGGCCAGTGGTCCACCGACCGCGTCTGGCCCCCGCGAGCCACGGACACGGTGAAGCTGCGCCCCGGCAAGGGCACGTCCCCCGGCGTCGGCACCCTCGGCACGAAGCCCGGCACCGGCAGCGAGACCTTCACCGACGACCCGAAGCTGAGCGAGACCGACTGGGCCGCGCAGATCGACACCTCGACCCCGTCGAAGGCCGGGTTCATCAGCAGACCCCTGGGACGCGACCTGCGTCTGTCGGGCTCCTCCGAGGTGACCGTCACCGCGACCCCCACCACCCGCACCGCCCACCTCTCCGCGGTCCTCGTCGACCTCGGCCCCGACACCATCCGTGACTACGCGGGCGCGGGCGAGGGCATCACCACCCTCCCCGAGCGCACCTGCTGGGGCGCGAGCACCGGCGGCGACAGCTCCTGCTTCAAGGAGACCGCGGCCAAGACCGCCGACGTGGACTACACGGTCTTCAGCCGCGGCTGGGCCGACCTCGGCAACTGGGCCGACGACCACAAGGGCCGCCCCCTCACGCCGGGCAAGAAGTACACCATCACCCTCGACCTGGCCGCGAGCGACCACGTCGTCCCCAAGGGCCACCGGCTCGCGCTGATCGTCGCGGGCACCGACAAGGACCTCATCGATCCCCCCGCCGACACACCGACCCTCGCCATCGACCTGGCCCGCACCTCGGCGAGCGTCCCGCTGGTCGGCGGCGCCGACGCGTTCCGTACCTCCTCCGGGACCGCCAACCCCCGCGAATCCCGTCTCGACGGCGTGGCCCCGCCGCGTCCGTTCCGCCCCGTACCGGGAGGCAGCACCTCATGAGACCCCGCACCGGCCTCACGCCCCGCATCCGCACCCTGGCGCTCGCCTGCGCCACCGCGGCGCTCGCCGCACCCCTGGTGACCGCGCCCGCACAGGCGACGCCGACCCCGCCGCGCACCGGATTCGAGGAGACCGACGGAGCGCGCTGGACCAGCCAGCCCGAGGAGCAGAAGCTCCTGGCAACCATCGACAAGGCGACCGACCGGGTCTCCGTCTCCCGCATCGGCACCACCAAGCAGAACCGGCCCGTCCAACTGGTCCGCATCGGCGAACGCCCCACGAAGAACACGGTGTTGCTGATCTGCAGCCAGCACGGCGACGAGCCGTCGGGCCGCGACGCGTGTCTGTCGACGATCCGCGACCTGGCGTACGCGAAGGACAAGAAGACCCGCACGTTCCTCTCCCGCACCACGCTTCTCGTCGTCCCCACCGCCAACCCGGACGGCCGCGCCGCCGACACCCGCGGCAACTCCGACGGCGTGGACATCAACCGCGACCACATCTCGCTGAAGACAGCGGAGGCCCGCGCCATGGCCGCCGTCATCCGCGACCGGCAGCCCGACTCCATCTACGACCTGCACGAGTACGGAGCGACCCCGAAGTACTACGACAAAGACCTGTTCGACCTGTGGCCGCGCAACCTCAACACCGACGAGGCGGTGCACGAGGAGGCACAGACCCTCTCCGAGGCGTACGTCAGGCCCGCCGCCAACAAGGCGGGCCACACGACGGGGACGTACGGAATCTGGACCGACCCCGTCACCGGCGATCCCGTCAAACAGACGGCGGGCGACGGCCAGGAACGCATCCTGCGCAACGTCTCCGGCATCAAGCACGCCGCGGGCCTGCTCATCGAGAGCCGCGTCGATCCGCTCACGGACGCCGAGAAGAAGGACGAGGCACTGAACAACCGGCGTCGCGTAAAGTCCCAACTCGCCGCGCTGGGCGGCCTGTTCGCCTACGCCGACGAGCGGCGCGGCCAGTTGGAGGAGGCCACCGCCGCGGCCCGCGCCGAAGGCTTCCGCGACCGCGGGCCCGTCTATGTCGGCGGCGCGGACAACGACCCCGCCGAGCCGTCCGAAGTGATCCAGGACCCGCCCTGCGGCTACTGGCTGAACGCCGCCCAGTACGGCGACGTCAGGGACGAACTCGCCCTGCACGGAGTCAAGGTCAGACGGGACGGAGCAGGCGCCTACGTGCCGATGCGGCAGTCCGCCCGGGCGCTCGTGCCGCTGCTTCTCGACGAGCGTGCCGCCTACCACATCGTCACAGGTTCACCCGACACCAACTGTTGAGTGGTTGATAGGTGCGTCACATGTGGTACTGGGTAGCGGACCACAGAGTTTGTACGAATGCGAAACCGTGAGAGGTGTACTTGTGACGCAAGACCAACAGAAAGCGGACGACGGGGGAGGGGACGGGCATCTGATGCATGCCGCCCACGGCGGCAGCCATCCCCAGACCGACCGCATCGTCTTCGGTGTGACGGCGGTGCTCACCCTCGCCTTCGTGGTCTGGGGCGCCGTCGCCACGGACTCGCTCGAGAGCGCCTCCACGAAGATGCTCAACGGCCTCATCCACAACGGTGGCTGGGCCTTCATGCTGGCGGCGAGCGGGTTCGTGGTCTTCGCGCTCTGGCTCGCCATCAGCCGGTACGGAAAGATCACCCTGGGTGAGGAGGGTGAGGACCCGGAGTTCCGCACCGTCTCCTGGGTCGCGATGATGTTCAGCGCCGGTATGGGCATCGGCCTGATGTTCTACGGCGTCAGCGAGCCGCTCGCCCACTTCACCACGCCCCCGCCGGGCACCGATCCCGCCGACTCGGCGGCGAAGATGGAAACGGCGATGTCCACCACCCTCTTCCACTGGACGCTCCACCCGTGGGCGATCTACGCGGTCGTGGGTCTGGCCATCGCGTACAGCACCTTCCGGCGCAAGCGCAGGCAGACCATCAGCGCCGTCTTCACGCCCCTCATCGGCGAGAAGCACGCGAACGGCGCCTGGGGCAGGGTCATCGACATCATCGCGATCTTCGCGACGCTGTTCGGCTCGGCGGCCTCCCTGGGCCTCGGCGCGCTGCAGATCGGCAGTGGCTTCGAGGTGCTCGACTGGAGCAGCGACGTCCCCACCAGCCTGCTCGTGGCCATCATCGCCGTCCTGACCGTGGCGTTCGTGGCCTCCGCCATCTCCGGTGTGGAGAAGGGCGTGCAGTGGCTGTCCAACATCAACATGGTGCTCGCGCTGCTGCTCGTGGTGTTCGTCTTCATCGCGGGCCCGACCGTCATCGTCCTCGACATGCTGCCGACGTCCATCGGCTCCTACATCGGTGATCTTCCCCAGCTCATCGGGCGCACCGAGGCGTCGAGCGGCAAGGGCGTCTCGGACTGGCTGGGCAGCTGGACGGTCTTCTACTGGGCCTGGTGGATCTCCTGGACGCCCTTCGTGGGCATGTTCATCGCCCGGATCAGCCGGGGACGCACGATCCGGCAGTTCGTCGGCGGCGTCATCCTGGTGCCCAGCACCGTCAGCCTGATCTGGTTCGCCGTCTTCGGCTCCAGCGCGATGAAGGTGGCGGAGAGCGGCGGTCTCGCCGACGAGTCGACCGCCGAGGGTCAGCTCTTCGGCCTGCTGCACGAGTACCCGATCGCCACCGTGACGAGCCTGCTCGTGATGATCCTCGTGGGCATCTTCTTCGTCTCGGGCGCCGACGCGGCGTCGATCGTCATGGGCACGCTGTCCCAGAAGGGCGCCCTCGAACCCGGCAAGCTGGTGGTCGTGTTCTGGGGTGTCGTGACCGGAGCCGTGGCGGCGATCATGCTGCTCATCGGCGACGGGTCGGGCAATGCCCTCCAGGGCCTGCAGAACCTGACGATCCTTGTCGCCGCGCCGTTCGTGCTTGTGATGATCGGCATGTGTGTGGCGCTCATGCGGGACCTGCGCCACGACCCGCTGATCGTCCGGGGCGAGCACGGCACGGAGGCCGTCGAGAAGGCCGTGATCGCGGGCCACGAGCAGTACGACGGTGACTTCGAGCTCCGCATCGGTCCGAGCGAGAACGGCGACGAGGAGGACACCGGAGCCACGAAGGTCTGAGTCCACTCCGCTTACAGGAGGCGGCCGCCTCGTCCGCGAGGCGCGCCGCCTCCTGCGCGTATCGTCCAGCCGGAGACCGCTGCGTACGCCATCGACCGTGCGTACGCCCGTCCGAGCCACGCACCATGTCAACCCCGCTCAAAATACGGGGAATTGGGGCGCCCGGCCGTCATCGCATCGCTGTCATTTGTCCCGTCCGCCACCGGAACGTAGCGGAATGACTCATGCCGTGCTCACATCAGCCCGCGGATGGGGATACTCACAGCATGTCTGCCGAGTACGCGACCTTCGGTCTGGCACCGGCCATGCGCGCCGGTGGAGTTCTCGCCAACGGTGAATATCAAGTCCACCGGGATTTCCTCGACTTCATCGTGAACGGGCGCCCGCTGCTTTTCCACCTCTCCGACCTCGACGCCGTCTCCCCGCTGGCCTCCGACGTACCACCCGCGATCTTCACCCACCATGTACGCGGACTCCTCCTGGAGGCGGAGGCGCCCCTGAGCGACGACCGGCACGTCATCTACGGCTGTCCCGAGTGCGAGGGCCTGGAGTGCGGGGCGGTCACGGCGGTCATCGAGCGGGCGGCGGACGGCACCGACACCTACGTATGGCGGGACTTCGCCTGGCAGACGGCCGAGCGGGCCGATCTGGAACTCAACGGCTACCACGGCATAGGGCCCTTCCGCTTCGAGGGCGCCGAATACCGCGAGGCCCTGGGGCAGTTGCTGACCGGCGAACCGACGGCGCGGCGCAGGGTGCTGCTGATCGGCGCCCGCGTCGCCGTCCTTGCCAAGCTCGCGGCGGCGCTGCGCACGATCGGCATCGGCGCCGAGATCGCGGCGGACGCGGCCGGTGTGCCGCCGGACGAGCTGCGGACGTACGGCGCGGTGGTCTTCGGGCGTGCCGTGCCGGCGGCGACGCGCGAAGGGGTGCGCGCGGCATTCGACGGAGCGGATATCCAGGTCGCGTACGTCGACGGCATGGCCCCGGTCATCCCGCTCCTGGTCGCGCAGATCGAGGACGCCCTGGACCCCAGCCCGCTGGAGCAGCGCCGCCTGATGCGGCTCGGGGCGGTCGACGGCACGGCGGACGTCGAGATCACCTCGACCTGCCGGGTCCAGCTCATCGCGTACCGCCTCGACCGGCTCTCCCGCACCCAGGTCCACCAGGTCTTCGACGGCGTCCTGGAGCCGGGGGAGCACCGCATCACGCTGGACGCGAAGGCGACGAAGGGGGAGTCGTTCGTGGTGGCACGGACGACGGACAGTGTCCTGGTGACACCGATAGTGAGGTAGTCGAGGGCTCTACGGCACCACGTACCCGTGCGGCAGCACCACGCACGCGTGCTGCCGGAAGAGCGGGCCGCGGCCTCGCCTAAACTCGGTCCCCTGATGACCGCAACCCTCGTCGCCAAGAATCTCGCCGCCGGCCACGGCGACCGCTCCCTGTTCTCCGCCCTGGAGCTGGTCGTCGCCCCCGGCGACGTCATCGGCCTGGTCGGCGCCAACGGCGCCGGCAAGTCGACCCTGCTCCGCCTCCTCGCGGGCCTGGACACCCCGGAGAGCGGCGAACTGCGCCTCTCGCCGCCGACCGCCGCCGTGGGCCACCTCCCGCAGGAGCCCGAACGCCGCCCGGGCGAGTCCGTCCGCAGCTTCCTGGCCCGGCGCACCGGCGTCGAGGAAGCCCAGCGGACCATGGACGAGGCGACGCAGGGCCTGGTCGACGGCACACCGGGCGCGGACGACGCGTACGCCCTGAGCCTGGAGCGCTGGCTGGCGCTCGGCGGCGCCGACCTGGACGAGCGGGCCGACGAGGTCGCGGCATCCCTGGGCCTCGACATCAGCCTCGACCAGCCGATGACCTCCCTCTCCGGTGGCCAGGCCGCCCGCGCGGGTCTCGCCTCGCTGCTCCTCTCCCGCTACGACGTGTTCCTCCTGGACGAGCCGACCAACGACCTCGACCTGGCGGGCCTTGAACGCCTGGAGAGCTTCGTACGGGGACTGCGCGCCGGCACGGTCGTCGTCAGCCACGACCGCGAGTTCCTCACCCGCACCGTCACCAAGGTCCTCGAACTCGACCTCGCCCAGCAGCAGATCAACCTCTACGGAGGTGGCTACGAGGCGTATCTGGAGGAGCGCGACGTCGCGCGCCGCCACGCCCGCGACGAGTTCGAGGAGTACGCCGACAAGAAGTCCGCCCTGGAGGGCCGCGCCCAGATGCAGCGCGGCTGGATGGACAAGGGCGTCAAGAACGCCCGGCGCAAGGCGGGCGACAACGACAAGATCGGCAAGAACTTCCGCAGCGAGTCCAGCGAGAAGCAGGCCGCGAAGGCCCGCCAGACGCAGCGCATGATCGAGCGGCTCGACGTCGTCGATGAGCCCCGCAAGGAGTGGGAGCTGCGCATGGAGATCGCGTCGGCGCCGCGCTCCGGCAGCGTCGTCGCCACCCTGCGCGACGCCGAGGTGCACCGCGGCGACTTCACCCTCGGCCCCGTGACGCTGCAGCTCGACTGGGCGGACCGGGTGGCGATCACCGGTGCGAACGGCTCGGGCAAGTCGACCCTGCTCGGCACCCTGCTGACCCGCATCCCCACGGACGCGGGACACGCGGCCCTCGGCTCGGGGGTGCTCGTCGGCGAGGTGGACCAGGCCCGCGCGCTCTTCCACGGCCCGGAGTCGCTCCTGGACGCGTTCTGCGCGGCCGTGCCGGACACCGAACCGGCCGAAGTGCGCACGCTGCTCGCCAAGTTCGGCCTGAAGGCGGCCCACGTGCTGCGCCCGGCGGTCACGCTCTCGCCGGGCGAACGCACCCGCGCGGGCCTCGCGCTGCTCCAGGGCCGGGGCGTCAACCTCCTGGTCCTCGACGAGCCGACGAACCACCTCGACCTGCCGGCGATCGAACAGTTGGAGTCGGCCCTCGACGCGTACGAGGGCACGCTGCTCCTGGTGACGCACGACCGCAGGATGCTGGACGCGGTGCGGGTGACGAGGCGTCTGGAAGTGACTGACGGCAAGGTGCTGGAGCTTCCCGCGCCTTGATGGTTCGGGGCGATCGGGTGGTTGAGCGGGAAAGCCCCGGCCGCCAGGCCGGGGCAACCACCCGCTCACCCGCGGAATTCAGCGCCGCTTGGGGTCCAGGAGTCCGGCCCGCCGCAGAGCATCCGCCATCGCGTCATTGGCCGGCGGCGGCCCTTGCTGCCGCTTTCCCTGGCCGCCGCCCTGCCGCTGGGGGCGCTGGCCGCCGCCCTGCTGGCGCTGCTGCGGGGGGCGTCCACCCCGCTTGGGCTGCTGCTCGCCGCCCGCAGGGCTCGCCTCGTCGTCCAGGCGCAGCGTCAGCGAGATCCGCTTGCGCGGGATGTCGACGTCCATCACCTTCACCTTGACGATGTCGCCCGGCTTCACCACGTCGCGCGGGTCCTTGACGAACGTCTTGGACATCGCGGAGACATGCACGAGCCCGTCCTGGTGGACGCCGATGTCCACGAAGGCGCCGAAGGCCGCGACGTTCGTGACGACGCCCTCCAGGACCATCCCGCCCGCGAGGTCGGAGATCTTCTCGACGCCGTCCTTGAAGGTCGCCGTCTTGAAGGCCGGACGCGGGTCGCGCCCCGGCTTCTCCAGCTCCTTGAGGATGTCGGTCACGGTCGGCAGACCGAAGGACTCGTCCACGAACTCGTCCGCCCGCAGCGAGCGCAGCGTCGCCGTGTCACCGACGAGCGAGGCGACCTCGCCGCCCGTCTTCTTCGCCATCTTGCGCACCACCGGATACGCCTCGGGGTGCACGGCGGAGGCGTCGAGCGGGTCGTCGCCGCCGCGGATGCGCAGGAAGCCCGCGCACTGTTCGTACGCCTTGGGGCCCAGCCGTGCCACGTCCTTGAGGCCCTTGCGGGAGGAGAAGGGGCCGTTCGTGTCGCGGTGCGACACGATGTTCTCGGCGAGGCCCGCGCCGATGCCGGAGACCCGGGAGAGCAGCGGGGCGGACGCCGTGTTGACGTCCACGCCGACGCCGTTCACACAGTCCTCGACGACCGCGTCCAGCGAGCGGGACAGCTTCACCTCGGAGAGGTCGTGCTGGTACTGGCCGACGCCGATGGACTTCGGGTCGATCTTCACCAGCTCGGCGAGCGGGTCCTGGAGGCGGCGGGCGATGGACACGGCGCCGCGCAGCGACACGTCCATGTCGGGCAGTTCCTGCGAGGCGAACGCCGACGCGGAGTACACCGAGGCGCCCGCCTCGGAGACCATCACCTTGGTGAGGTTCAACTCCGGGTGCTTGGTGATCAGTTCACCGGCGAGCTTGTCCGTCTCGCGCGACGCCGTGCCGTTGCCGATCGCGATCAGGTCGACCGCGTGCTCCTTGGCCAGCTTCGCGAGCGTGGCAAGCGACTGGTCCCACTTGTTCGCCGGGACGTGCGGGTTGATGACGTCGGTGGCCACGACCTTGCCGGTCGCGTCGACCACGGCGACCTTCACGCCCGTACGGAAACCGGGGTCGAGGCCCAGTGTCGCGCGCGTGCCCGCCGGTGCGGCGAGCAGCAGGTCGCGCAGGTTCGACGCGAAGACCCGCACGGCCTCGTCCTCGGCGGCCGTACGAAGGCGCAGGCGCAGGTCGATCCCCAGGTGCACCAGGATGCGGGTCCGCCAGGACCAGCGCACCGTGTCCTGCAGCCACTTGTCCGCCGGACGCCCGCGGTCCTGGACGCCGAAGCGGTGGGCGACCATCCCCTCGTACGAGGAAGGGCCCTCCGTGGCCTCCTCCGGTTCGAGGACGAGGTCGAGGACGTCCTCCTTCTCGCCGCGCAGCATCGCGAGGATGCGGTGCGAGGGCAGCTCCTTGAAGGGCTCGGCGAAGTCGAAGTAGTCGGCGAACTTGGCGCCGGCCTCCTCCTTGCCGTCGCGGACCTTGGCGGCGAGACGGCCGCGCACCCACATGCGCTCGCGCAGCTCGCCGATCAGGTCGGCGTCCTCGGAGAACCGCTCGGCGAGGATCGCGCGGGCGCCGTCCAGGGCGGCCTGCGGTTCGGCGACGCCCTTGTCGGCGTCGACGAAGGCCGTGGCCGCGGCGAGGGGCTCCACCGACGGGTCGCCGAGCAGCCCGTCGGCCAGCGGCTCAAGACCCGCCTCGCGGGCGATCTGCGCCTTCGTGCGGCGCTTCGGCTTGAACGGCAGGTAGATGTCCTCGAGGCGCGCCTTGGTGTCCGCCGCGCGGATCTGCGCTTCCAGCTCGTCGGTGAGCTTGCCCTGCTCGCGCACCGATTCGAGGATCGACGCGCGCCGCTCCTCCAGCTCCCGCAGATAGCGCAGGCGCTCCTCGAGCGTGCGCAGCTGCGCGTCGTCGAGCATCTCGGTCGCTTCCTTGCGGTAGCGAGCGATGAAGGGCACCGTCGAGCCGCCGTCGAGCAGGTCGACGGCCGCCTTCACCTGCCGCTCCCGTACGCCGAGTTCTTCGGCGATCCTGCCTTCGATCGATGCTGGAGTGGACGTCTGCAGAGGTGCCACGTTTCCCGCCTTCTCACTGGGGTTGCCGGGCAATTGTGGCAGGTGGCACCGACAGCGGGGGGATCAGACCCGGCGTGCCCGCGCCGACCGGGCTCCCGTCCGGCCTCCGGAGCGTGACCCTTTGCCGAAGAGGCGGGCCAGGGCACGGAACGGCCAGGTCACCAGGAGGCCGAGTGCCGTGCCGATCGTGCGCAGGACATCCGCGATCGCACGGAACACGGGTTTTCCCCTTTCGTCGCCCGGTCCGGCACGAAGGTGTGCGGGACCGGAGACGACGGGTACCTCGGACGGCGCCGGTCATGCCCCGGCCGCGCCGTGGTCCTGCCTACTCCTTGCCGAGCAGGTCCGCCGGGAACGCCCCGGCCTGCAGGGCTGCGCCCGCGAAGACCGTCCCCAGCTCCGTCAGACGCTCGACGTCCGCCGCGCCCAGGTGCTCGTAGGGCGCACGGTCGAGGCGGTCCGTGGCTTCCTCGACGTCCTTGCGCAGCTCGATGCCCGCCTCGGTCAACTCGGCCACGCCGTCGTGCAGTCCGCGGGCGTGCAGCCGCTGCACGGCGGCGTCCCATTCCTCCTGGTTCCAGCCGCGCGTGGAGAAGTTCCACTTCGGCCGCATGCCCTTGCCGGTCGCCGTGTGGCTCACCAGGGCTTCGAGGCCGTCGAGTTCGGCGTGCTGGAGCACCGTGAGGTGGCCGTCGCCCCGGTGCTCGCGCAGCAGGGTCGCGGCGTGCCAGAGCGCGAGGTGCGGCTGCTCCGGGACGGGCAGGTCGGCGTGGGCGGAGTACAGGGGGCGTGCGGAACGGGAGCAGGCCTCGGCGGCGCGCAGCGCGAGCTCTGCCGCCTCCGCCATCTCCGGGGACGCGAGGGCTTCCTCGCCCAGGAGGCGCCGCAGCGTCGAGTCGACGGCACGCGCGCGTGCCGCGAGGACGTCCTCGGGGGAGGCGAGGCGCCAGATACCGGGGACGTGCCGGGCGACGGCCTCGTGCTTGTAGTTGTAGAACGCCGCCGTGACCACTCCCGCGCCGACCGGTCCCATCGCCGCCGTGCGCACGGCGAAATTGACGGCCTTGGGGTGGGATATCCCGATTTTGGTCAGCTCGCGGCCCGTGTCGGGCGAGAAGTAGTGCGTCGAGTGCAGCGAATTGAGCACGTTGTGACATCGACGTCCCGCGCGAGGGTGCAGTGCCGCGGCCGGAGTGGGGGGCGAGAGAGAAGTCATGAAGGCACGTTACCGACTGGTTGGTATGAGGTGAAGCCCGGGGCGCCCGCGGACGAACCACTGCGCCCGCGTCGGCGGGCCGCTCCGGCGCCGCACCCGCCGATGGCAGGAAAAGTGGGGCACCCGTCATTGCGGCCATCGGGTGCGGGGCCAAGAATCAGGGCATGGAGCAGCGAACCGTTCTGGTCGTCCTCTTCGACGGGGTGCAGAGTCCCGACGTCACCGGGCCCGTGGAGGTCTTCGCGGGCGCCGCCGCCTGCCGCGGCGGTGAGAAGTCCGCCTACCGCATCCACACCGCGTCCCTGGACGGTGCTCCGGTCCGCACCTCCAGCGGCCTCACGCTCGTACCGGACTCCTCCCTCGCCGACGCCCCCGCGCCGCACACCCTCCTGGCCCCCGGCGGCCTCGGCACCCGCGAAGCCGACCCGTGCCTGATCGCCTGGCTCCGGGAGAACGCCCCTCGCGCCCAGCGCCTGGTCTCGGTCTGCACCGGCGCCATCCTGCTCGCCGAAGCCGGCCTCCTGGACGGCCGCCGGGCGACGACGCACTGGGCGTTCTGCGGCAAGCTCGCCCGTGAGCATCCCGCCGTCGAGGTCGACCCCGATCCGATCTTCGTCCGCGACGGCCACGTCTCGACGTCCGCGGGTGTGACCGCGGGCATCGACCTGGCCCTGGCCCTCGTGGAGGAGGATCTGAGCCGGGACGAGGCGCTGACCGTCGCGCGCCATCTGGTCGTGTTCCTGCGGCGGCCCGGTAACCAGGCGCAGTTCAGCGCCCAGCTCGCCGCGCAGACCGCCAGGCGCGAGCCCCTGCGCGAGGTCCAGCAGTGGATCACCGAACACCCGGACGGCGACCTCTGTGTCGAGTCGCTCGCCGCCCGTGCCCGGCTCTCACCCCGGCACTTCGCCCGCGCGTTCCAGACGGAGACCGGGATGACGCCGGGCAAGTACGTCGAGCGCGTGCGCGTCGAGCACGCGAGGCGCCTCCTGGAGGACACCTCCGACGGGGTCGAGGAGGTCTCGCGCGCCTGTGGCTACGGCACTCCTGAGGCGATGCGCCGCGCCTTCGTCAAGATCCTCGGCGCGGCTCCCGCCGAGTACCGGCGGCGCTTCCACGCCCCTCTCGCCCCTCTCACCCCTCGCACACCCCGGCCGGCACCCGCCCTCAACGGATAGGCACCTCATGCAGATCGCCATCGTCCTGTTCGACCGCTTCACCGCCCTGGACGCGGTCGGCCCGTACGAGACCCTCAGCCGCATGCCCGGCGTCGAGACCGTCTTCGTGGCGGAGCGCCCCGGACCCGTGCGCAACGACAACGGCTCGCTCGCGCTAGTCGCCGACCGGGCCCTGGCCGACGTGCCGGATCCCGACGTCCTCGTCGTCCCCGGCGGGCCCGGTCAGAGCGACCAGATGACGAACGAGACGCTCCTGGACTGGCTGCGCTCCGCCGACGCCACCAGCACCTGGACCACGTCCGTGTGCACCGGCTCCCTCCTGCTCGCCGCCGCCGGGCTGCTCAAGGGCCGCCGCGCCACCTCGCACTGGCTCGCGCTCGCGGAGCTCGAACGGTTCGGCGTGGAGCCGACGGGGGAGCGGGTCGTGTTCGACGGCAAGTACGTCACGGCGGCCGGAGTCTCCTCCGGCATCGACATGGGGCTCACCCTCATCGGCCGGATCGCGGGCGACGAGCGTGCCCGGGCCGTGCAGCTCCTGACGGAGTACGACCCTCAGCCGCCCTACGACGCGGGGTCCCCGCAGAAGGCGCCCGCGCGCCTGGTCGAGCAGTTCCGCTCGGCCGGCCGCTTCAGTCGGGAGGGGCTGCCCGAGGCGTCCACGTGAAGCGCGGCTCGCGGCGCTCCAGGAAGGCGGCGACCCCCTCGGCGGTGTCGCCGCCCGCGCGTGCCTGCCGGCCCCAGTGGGCGTCCCGGTCCAGGCGCCCCGCGGCGAACTCCTTGGCCGCCGCCTGTGTCAGCTGCGAGCGTGCGGCGAGGATTTTGGTGAACTCCGCGACGCGCTTGTCCAGCTCGCCCGGGGGCAGCACCTCGTCCACGAGGCCGGTGCGCAGCGCACGCCCGGCGTCGATCAACTCGCCGGAGAACAGCAGGTACTTGGCGGTGGCGGGCCCCACCAGCGACACCAGGCGCCGCGTGGACGAGGACGGGTAGACGATCCCCAGCTTCGCGGGAGTGATCCCGAAGAGGGCGCCTTCGTCAGCGAACCGCAGATCGCAGGCCGCCGCGAGCTGGCTCCCGCCGCCCACGCAGTAGCCGCGCACCGAGGCGAGGGTCGGCTTCGGGAAGGCCGCGAGCGCCTCCTCGGCCCGCACCGCGAGCTCCTGCGCCTCGGCCGGAGACTGCCGCAGCGAGGAGATGTCGGCCCCCGCGCAGAAGGTCGCCCCCTCGCCGGTCAGCACGACCGCCCGTACGGACCCGTCGGCGGCGAGCCCGGCGAGCAGCGGCGGCACCTGGCGCCACATGTCCGCCGTCATGGCGTTGCGCTTGGCCGGATGGTCGATGACGACGGTGGCGACACCGTGGGTGACGGCGTGCCTCAGCTGCGGCTCCATGCGCCGGATGCTATCCGCACGCCTCGAACGTACGATCAAGAAGGGGCGGCCCTGAGAACTCTGCGCAGCCGGGGGAAGCAGGACGGAGACGCTGATGGCCCCATTCAAGACCGCCAAGACCGCCAAGACCTCCAAAGCCGCGAAGACCTCCAAAGATGCCGCGCCGGAGGGCGAGGGCGCCAGGCAGCTCAACCGCAGCCTCGGCTGGCTCGCCCTGATGGGCGCGATCCTGGCGCTGGCGGGGATCGTGGGCCTGGTGTACACGGGCGTCGCCACCCTGACCTCCATGTTCCTCTTCGGCTGGCTGCTCCTGATCGGCGGTTTCGTCGGGCTGCTGCACGCGGTGCAGTCGCGCGGCACGAACTTCTTCTGGCTGGGCGTCGTGGTGGCGGCGCTGAATCTCGCGGCCGGTGTCGTGATCATCCGCAGGCCGGAAGTGGCGGCGGAGGCGCTGACGATGTTCGCGGCGCTGCTGTTCCTGACCGGTGGTGTCTTCCGTCTGGTCGGCAGCCTGGTGGTGCGCGGCCCGCAGTTCGGCTGGACGCTCGTGCAGGGCGCCTTCGGGCTGCTCCTCGGCATCCTGGTGCTCGCCAACTGGCCCAGCAGCAGTCAGTACGTGATCGGCTGCTTCTTCTCGCTCGCGCTGCTCTTCGACGGTCTCGGCCTGCTGGCCGCGGGCCTCGGCGGGCGCCGGATCGTGAGCATGGTCGCGGAGCGGCCGGAGGGCCTCGGACAACCCGGACAACCCGTACAACCCGAAGAAGGCACGAAAGCGAAGCCGGAGGGACAGGAACTGTCGTAGGGCTGACGCGGTCGGACGTCCGTGATCAAATGCCGTCGATAGTCGCTGACTTCTGGTCAGTCATGCGGTCCGGACCAGTGCGTTCCCAACACTCGATGCGTGGTGACAATCGAGCGCAAGGGCGGCGACCGGACGATGGACGACGATGGGAGGGGGCCGGGCCCACTCCCTCGGGAAACCGGAAGGGTGCCGTACGAGGGTGTGTGGCGGTTCACCGCCGCCGCCGTCGACGCCTCGGTGCCCCAGGCGCGGCACGCGGTGCGTGACCTGCTCGCCCGGCAGGGCGTGCCCGCGTCGGACGACCTCGTGCAGGGCCTGCTTCTGATCGTCTCCGAACTGGTCACCAACGCGGTGCGGCACGCGGCCCTGCTCTCGCCCATGCTGGCGGTGGAGGTGGCGGTGGGCGCCGAGTGGGTGCGGGTCTCCGTGGAGGACGACCATCCCTACCGCCCGACCGCCCTGGTGGCCGACCACGGCCAGACCGGCGGCCGCGGCCTTCTCCTGGTCCGCGAGATCACGCAGGAGGCGGGCGGGACCTGCGACGTCGAACACACCGCGAGCGGGGGCAAGGTCATCTGGGCCGCTCTGCCCCTGAAACCCAACGGCGGGCCGCCCCGCCCCTGAAACCCGACGGATCTGCCCCGGCCGGGAGTTGACTCACCAGCCGGCGGAAGGCCCCGTCAGCTCCCGGATCGCGGGCCGCGCCGCGTCGAGGACCGTCATGAACCACGCGGAGAACGGCCCCTCGGCATGCCGCTCCGCAAGCTCCCCGGCCGTCACGAACACGGTCTCGCCGACCTCGTCGGCGTCCGGGCGCAGCGGCGACTGGACCATCCCCACGAAGAGATGGTTGAACTCCTGCTCCACAAGACCGGAGTCCGGGTCCGGGTGGTTGTAGCGCACGGTGCCCGCCTCCGCGAGCAGCGAGGGCGAGACACCCAGCTCCTCGTACGTCCGGCGCGCGGCGGCCGCGAACGGGGCCTCGCCGGGGTACGGGTGGCCGCAGCAGGTGTTCGACCAGACGCCGGGCGAGTGGTACTTGCCAAGGGCGCGCTGCTGCAGCAGCAGCCGCCCCTGCTCGTCGAAGAGGAAAACGGAGAACGCCCGGTGCAACTGCCCGGGCGCCTGATGCGCGGAGAGTTTCTCCGCTGTGCCGATCGTCCTGCCGTCCTCGTCCACGAGTTCCAGCAAGATCGCTTCTCCGGTGCCGTTCGACGAGCTGTTCGCCGCGGTGGCAGGTGTGGTCGGCATACCCATCCTTCGCTTCGGTCTTCGAGCCTCAAGTCTGCCGTACGCGACCGGCCCTCCTCGCAAGGAACCACCGGAAGTCACCCTCAGCGGTGGACGGTCCAGGGGTGGACGGTCAGTGGCAGAGCTTCGCCTCGTGCTCCGCGTGGCCGACCGGCTCAAGCTGGAAGGTGCAGTGCTCGACGTCGAAGTGGTCGCCCAGGCAGCCCTGCAGTTCGTGCAGCATCTTTTCGTTGCCGATCGCGTTCAGCGTCTCGGTGCTGACGACCACGTGTGCGGAGAGGACCGGCATCCCCGAAGTGATGGTCCAGGCGTGCAGGTCGTGGACGTCCTCGACGCCCGGCAGATCCAGTATGTGCGAGCGGACCTCTGCCATGTCGACGCCCTTCGGCGCGGACTCCAGGAGCACGTTCAGGGTCTCCCTGAGCAGCTTCACCGTACGCGGGACGATCATGAGGCCGATGACGAGCGAGGCGATCGGGTCCGCGGCCTGCCAGCCGGTCGTCAGGATGAGCACCGCCGCGACGATCACGGCCAGGGAGCCGAGCGCGTCGGCCATGACCTCCAGGAAGGCGCCGCGTACGTTCAGGCTGTCCTGCTGGCCGCGCATCAGGAGCGAGAGCGAGATCATGTTCGCCACCAGGCCGACGATGCCGAAGACGATGGTCAGTCCGCCCTCGGTCTCGGCGGGCGTGATGAACCGCTGGATCGCCTCGAACAGGACGTAACCGCCGACGCCGAGCAGCAGCAGACAGTTGGCGAGCGCGGCCAGGATCTCCGCGCGGGCAAAGCCGAAGGTGCGGTTCTCCGTCGCCGGGCGGCTCGCGAACTGGATCGCGAGCAGCGCCATGCCGAGGCCGAGCGCGTCCGTCGCCATGTGCGTCGCGTCCGCGATGAGCGCGAGCGAATCCGCCATGATGCCGCCGACGATCTCGACCACCATGACGGTGACGGTGATGCCGAGCGCGATACGCAGCCGCCCCCGGTACGCCGCCGTCGCGGTTCCCCCCTGATGTGCGTGTCCGTGGTCGTGCCCTGCCCCCATGGAAGCCGCCTCCGTGTGTTCGGTATCGGTCTTCTGTTCCCCGGTCGCGCGTCTGTCGCGATCACAGTGAACTACGGGTAGGGGGTATCCGGCAACACGGCACTGAACACCGTTGTCATATGCTCTGACCTGCGGAAATGTCCGCAGGTCAGAGCGTTGACGTGGCTAGCCCCGGCGCGCCTCGGGGTGGTGGAGGCACCAACCCGCCCACGCGGATTCGACCATCTCGCGTACTCCGCGCCGCGCCTTGAAGCCCAGCGCATCGGCGGCCAGGCCCGCGTCGGCGACGGCGCGCGGCGCGTCACCCTCGCGACGCGGCTCGACGAGTGCGGGACGGCTGTCGCCGGAGACCTCACCGATGAGGGTGATCAGTTCGCGTACGGAAACACCCTCGCCCCGTCCGATGTTCACCGTCAGGTCCCCCTCGGGGTGCGCCTCGACGCGGCGGGCCGCCGCGAGGTGGGCCTCGGCGAGGTCGGCGACGTGGATGTAGTCGCGCACACACGTGCCGTCCGGCGTCGGATGGTCGTCGCCGAAGATGCGTGGCGCCTCGTCGCGGGTGAGCCGGTCGAAGACCATCGGGATCACGTTGTAGACCCCGGTGTCCGCGAGCTCGGGAGCCGCGGCGCCCGCCACGTTGAAGTAGCGCAGGCACACCGTCGCGATGCCGTGCGCCCGCCCCGCGGCCCGCACCAGCCACTCCCCGGCGAGCTTCGTCTCGCCGTACGGGTTGATCGGGGCACAGTCGGTGGACTCCGTCACCAGGTCCACGTCCGGCGGGTTGCCGTACACCGCGGCCGAAGAGGAGAAGACGAACCGCTTGATGCCGGCCTCGGCCACCGCTTCGAGCAGCGTCACCAGGCCGCCCACGTTCTCCCGGTAGTAGCGCAGCGGCTGCTCCACGGACTCGCCGACCTGCTTGCGGGCCGCGAGGTGCACCACACCCGTCACGCCGTGCTCGGCGAAGACCCGCCGCAGCAGGTCGCCGTCGAGCGAAGAGCCCCTAATGAGCGGGATGTCCGCCGGAAGCCGCTCGGGCACCCCGGCCGATACGTCGTCCAGGACGACGACCCGCTCCCCGGCACCGGCCATCGCCCGCGCCACATGTGCCCCGATATAACCCGCTCCACCTGTGATCATCCATGTCATGGGCGTCGACTTTATGTCGTTTGTGCCGGTCGCACGAAGCGCGGTTTGTGGGTGCCGCCCCCGATCGACCATGATGATCGAGTCGGCGGCAGCCCTCGCAGGCCACGCTTATCGGGCCGTAAACGGGCGGTGAACGCCTGCTTCCAATCATCCGATAGCCTCTGCCGACGTGCCGCCCGGCCCCTTTCGGCCAGGGGCGCCCCTCGTCAAGCACGTGCCCGGCGCGAGCCGCGCCGGCAATCAAGGAGTGAGTTCGTCTGTCGACCGCCATCCTGACCGGTCAGCCGGTCCCCGGGTCGCCGCTCGAAGGCGATCTGCGGTCCCTGGGGTTTGACGTCCGGGTCGCATCCGACGCGGCGGACACCGAGACACTGCTCGCCGCCGTCCCGGCCGGACAGCGGGTCGCGGTCGTCGACGCGCGCTTCGTGGGCCACGTCCATGCCCTGCGCCTCGGCCTCACGGACCCGCGCTTCCCGGCATCGGCCGTCACCGGCGCCGTCACCGCACAGCCCGAGGCCAGGGCCGACCTGACGCGCGCCCTCGGCGCCACCACCGGCTCCGGCAACGGCGGCGGCTCGGCTCTCGCTGTCGACGCGATCGCCGATCACGTCGCCGAGGCGATCGAAGCCGGCGGCCGAGCGCTCCACCGCCCCGACCTCGGCACCCTCGTCGCCACCGTGCCCAGCGATCCGCAGACGCGCAACGAGGCACGCCAGGCCGTCGCCGCCGTGGACGACGAAGCCGTACGCCTGCGCACGGCCGTCAAGTCGCGGGACGGCTTCTTCACGACGTACTGCATCTCCCCCTACTCGCGCTACATCGCCCGCTGGTGCGCGCGCCGCGGCCTGACCCCGAACCAGGTCACCACCGCCTCGCTGCTGGTCGCCCTGATCGCGGCGGGCTCCGCGGCCACCGGCACCCGCGCCGGCTTCGTCGCGGCCGGCCTCCTTCTGCTCTTCTCCTTCGTCCTGGACTGCACGGACGGGCAGCTCGCCCGCTACTCCCTGCAGTACTCGACGCTCGGCGCCTGGCTGGACGCGACCTTCGACCGCGCCAAGGAGTACGCCTACTACGCGGGCCTGGCGCTTGGTGCGGCGAACGCCACGGGCGACGACGTCTGGGCGCTCGCACTCGGCGCGATGGTCCTGCAGACCTGCCGGCACGTCGTGGACTTCTCCTTCAACGAGGCGAATCACGACGCGACCGCCAACACCAGCCCCACCGCGGCCCTCTCGGACAAGCTCGACAGCGTCGGCTGGACGGTCTGGCTGCGCCGGATGATCGTGCTCCCGATCGGTGAACGCTGGGCG
The DNA here is from genome assembly GCF_053606765.1 of Streptomyces sp. NPDC055189. Classification (NCBI taxonomy): domain Bacteria; kingdom Bacillati; phylum Actinomycetota; class Actinomycetes; order Kitasatosporales; family Streptomycetaceae; genus Streptomyces; species Streptomyces sp. NPDC055189. The sequence continues at coordinate 124,273 of NZ_JBSGSG010000002.1, read as the reverse complement.
CTGATCGCCGTGCTCACCGCCGTGACCACCCCGCGCATCACCCTGGTCGTGCTGCTCATCGGCTGCGGCCTCGCCGCCTGCTACACCACGGCGGGCCGTGTCCTGCGCTCGCTGACCCGCAGGGCCACCCGCACCGACCGCGCCGCACAGGCACTGGCGGACCTCGCCGACACCGGGCCGCTCGCGTCCGCCTTCGCGGCGCTCAGGAGCGTCCCGCTGCCCGCGCCGGTCGTCGCCTTCACGGGCGGCGCGGTGGTGACCGGTGTGGCCGCCTTCACGTCGTACGGCAGCCCGTGGGTCGTCGTCGCCGCGGTGATCTACGTCGTCACCTCGGGTCTCGCCGTCGCCCGCCCCCTCAAGGGCCCCCTTGACTGGCTGGTGCCGCCGTTCTTCCGCGCGGCCGAGTACGGCACGATCCTGCTGATCGCCGCCAAGGCGGACGTGAACGGCGCCCTGCCCGCGGCTTTCGGACTGGTGTCCGCCGTCGCCTACCATCACTACGACACGGTGTACCGCATCCGCGGCGACGCCGGCGCCCCTCCGCACTGGCTGGTGCGGGCGATCGCCGGACACGACGGCAGGACCCTCGTGGTCGCTGTCGCCGCCGCCCTGTTCACCGGCACAGATTTCACCGTCGCGCTCACGGCACTGGCCGGGGTCGTGGCACTTGTGGTGCTCGTCGAGAGCATCCGCTACTGGGTGACCGCTCACAAGCGCGGCGCACCCGCCGTACACGATGAAGGAGAACCCGCATGATCGGCCTTGTGCTGGCGGCCGGCGCCGGACGGCGTCTTCGCCCCTACACCGACACGCTTCCCAAGGCCCTGGTGCCGGTCGACGGTGACACCACCATCCTCGACCTGACCCTCGGCAACTTCGCGGAGATCGGTCTGACCGAGGTCGCGATCATCGTCGGTTACAAGAAGGAAGCGGTCTACGACCGCAAGGCGGCGCTCGAGGCGAAGTACGGCCTCAAGCTCACGCTGATCGACAACGACAAGGCCGAGGAGTGGAACAACGCCTACTCCCTCTGGTGCGGTCGTGACGCGATCAAGCACACGGTGATCCTCGCCAACGGCGACACCGTGCACCCGGTCTCCGTCGAGAAGACGCTGCTCGCCGCCCGCGGCGAAGGCAAGAAGATCATCCTCGCCCTCGACACGGTGAAGAACCTCGCCGACGAGGAGATGAAGGTCATCGTGGACCCCGAGAAGGGCGTCCAGAAGATCACCAAGCTGATGGACCCGGCGACCGCCACCGGTGAGTACATCGGTGTCACGCTCATCGAGGGCGACGCCGCCGAGCAGCTGGCCGACGCCCTGAAGACGACCTTCGAGCGCGACCCCGACCTCTACTACGAGGACGGCTACCAGGAGCTCGTCAACCGCGGCTTCAAGGTCGACGTGGCCCCCATCGGCGACGTCACGTGGGTCGAGATCGACAACCACGAGGACCTCGCCAAGGGCCGGGAGATCGCGTGCCAGTACTGACGAGGCTCATCCCCTCGCCGGTCGTCGTGGACATCCGGCCGGGGGCGCTCAACGACCTGGCCGGGGTCCTGGCCGACCAGCGGATCTGCTCGTCAACCGGCAAGCTCGCCGTCGCCATCAGCGGCGGCTCCGGCGCGGTCCTGCGCCAGCGGCTCGAACCGTCGCTGCCCACCGCCGAGTGGTTCGAGGTCGGCGGCGGCACGCTCGACGACGCCATCAAGCTCGCCGACGCCATCAAGAAGGGCCGCTACGACGCGGTCGTCGGCCTCGGCGGCGGCAAGATCATCGACTGTGCCAAGTTCGCCGCAGCGCGGGTCGGCGCGCCGCTGGTCGCCGTCGCGACGAACCTGTCGCACGACGGTCTGTGCTCGCCGGTCGCCACGCTCGACAACGACGCGGGCCGCGGCTCGTACGGAGTCCCGAACCCCATCGCGGTCGTCATCGACCTCGACGTGATCCGTGAGGCTCCCGTGCGCTTCGTGCGTTCGGGCATCGGTGACGCCCTGTCCAACATCTCCGCGATCGCGGACTGGGAGCTCGCGGCGCGTGAGCGCGGCGAGGACATCGACGGCCTCGCGGCCGCCATGGCGCGCCAGGCCGGCGAAGCGGTCCTGCGCCACCCCGGTGGTGTCGGCGACGACGGCTTCCTGCAGGTCCTGGCCGAGGGCCTGGTCCTCACCGGTATCGCGATGTCCGTGTCGGGCGACTCCCGCCCGGCGTCCGGCGCCTGCCACGAGATCAACCACGCCTTCGACCTCCTCTTCCCCAAGCGCGCGGCGAGCCACGGCGAGCAGTGCGGCCTGGGCGCGGCCTTCGCGATGTTCCTGCGCGGAGCCAAGGAGGAGTCCGCGTACATGGTGGAGGTGCTGCGCAGGCACGGTCTGCCCGTGACGCCGGAGGAGATCGGCTTCACCGTGGACGAGTTCGTCCAGGTCGTGGAGTACGCCCCGCAGACGCGCCCCGGGCGCTACACGATCCTCGAGCACCTCAATCTGAATTCCGACCAGATCAAGGACGCATACGCCGACTATGCCAAGGCCATCGGTAGCTGAACTCCGCCCCGTCGTTCACCCCGCAGGGGTGAAGGACCGGCGCAGCGGTGAGCACTGGGCGGGACGCCTGTACATGCGAGAGATCTCGCTGCGCTGCGACCGCTACCTGGTGAACACCAGGATCACGCCCAACCAGCTCACGTATCTGATGACCGTGGCCGGCGCCCTGGCCGCCCCGGCGCTTCTGGTGCCGGGGATCACGGGCGCCGTGCTCGGCGTGATCATGGTCCAGCTGTATCTCCTGCTCGACTGCGTCGACGGCGAGATCGCCCGCTGGCGCAAGCAGTACTCGATGGCCGGGGTCTACCTCGACCGGGTCGCCGCCTATCTGTGCGACGCCGCGGTCCTGGTCGGCTTCGGGCTGCGCGCCGCCGACCTGTGGGGCTCGGGCCGCATCGACTGGCTGTGGGCCTTCCTCGGCACGCTCGCCGCGCTCGGCGCCATCCTGATCAAGGCGGAGACCGACCTCGTCGGTGTCGCCCGGCACCAGCAGGGCCTCGCGCCGGTCAAGGAGTCGGCCTCCGAGCCGCGCTCCTCCGGCATGGCGCTGGCCCGCAAGGCCGCCGGCGCCCTGAAGTTCCACCGGCTCGTGCTCGGCATCGAGGCGTCGCTGCTCATCCTGGTCCTCGCGATCGTGGACCAGGTGCGGGGCGACCTGTTCTTCTCGCGGCTCGGTGTCGCGGTCCTCGCCGGAATCGCCCTGCTGCAGACCCTGCTGCACCTCGTGTCCATCCTCGCCTCCAGCAGGCTCAAGTGAGTGCGGCGGGGAGCCGGCCCCTGAAGGTCGGCGCGGTCATCATCACCATGGGCAACCGGCCGCAGGAGCTGCGCGCCCTGCTCGACTCGGTCGCCAAGCAGGACGGCGACCCGGTCGAGGTGGTGGTCGTCGGCAACGGCGCCCCCGTGCCCGACGTCCCCGAGGGCGTGCGCACCGTCGAGCTGCCGGAGAACCTCGGCATTCCCGGCGGCCGCAACGTCGGCATCGAGGCGTTCGGCCCCGGCGGCACCGAGGTCGACGTCCTCCTCTTCCTCGACGACGACGGCCTCCTTGCCAACATGGACACGGCCCAGCTGTGCCGCGAGGCGTTCGCCGCCGACTCGAAGCTCGGCATCATCAGCTTCCGCATCGCGGATCCGGACACGGGGGAGACCCAGCGCCGCCACGTGCCGCGCCTTCGTGCCTCCGACCCGATGCACTCCTCGCGCGTGACGACCTTCCTCGGCGGCGCCAACGCCGTCCGTACGAAGGTCATCGCCGAGGTCGGCGGGCTGCCCGACGAGTTCTTCTACGCCCACGAGGAGACCGACCTCGCCTGGCGTGCGCTGAACGCGGGCTGGATGATCGACTACCGCGCCGACATGGTGCTCTTCCACCCGACGACCGCCCCCTCGCGGCACGCGGTCTACCACCGGATGGTCGCGCGCAACCGGGTCTGGCTCGCACGCCGGAATCTGCCCGCGCTCCTGGTCCCGGTCTACCTCGGGGTGTGGATGCTCCTGACCCTGGCCAGGAAGCCCTCGGGCCCCGCGCTCAAGGCCTGGTTCGGCGGGTTCAAGGAGGGCTGGACGACGCCTTGCGGACCTCGCAGGCCGATGAAGTGGCGTACGGTGTGGCGCCTGACCCGACTGGGCCGACCTCCTGTCATCTGAGAAGCTCGGGTCTGAGAGCATCTGGGCCATACCCCGGTCCCTGGCCCATGCCTACGCCCGACCGGCTGCGCATCTGAAGACGAAAGTTTCCACTCGTGAGTGAGACAACGCATGACGGCGGAGTCGCGGTGACCGCGCCTCCGTCGCCCGATGACGGGCTCTCCCGGGCCGATCTCGCCGCCAAGTACGGTCTGACCGTCAGCGGCGCACGGCCCGGACTTTTCGAGTACGTCCACCAGCTCTGGGGACGGCGCCACTTCATCCTCGCCTTCTCCCAGGCGAAGCTGACCGCCCAGTACAGCCAGGCCAAGCTCGGCCAGCTGTGGCAGGTGGCGACGCCGCTCCTGAACGCCGCGGTCTACTTCCTCATCTTCGGTCTGATCCTGGAAGCGGACCGGGGCTTCGAGCGTGAGGTCTACATCCCGTTCCTGGTCACCGGTGTCTTCGTCTTCACCTTCACGCAGTCCTCGGTGATGGCGGGTGTCCGGGCGATCGCGGGCAACCTCGGTCTGGTGCGCGCGCTGCACTTCCCGCGGGCCTCGCTGCCGATCTCCTTCTCGTTGCAGCAGCTCCAGCAGCTGCTGTTCTCGATGATCGTGCTGTTCGTCATCACGATCGGCTTCGGCAGCTACCCCAAGCTGTCGTGGCTGCTGATCGTTCCGGCCCTCGCCCTGCAGTTCCTGTTCAACACGGGCCTGGCGATGATCATGGCCAGGCTGGGCAGCAAGACCCCCGACCTCGCTCAGCTGATGCCGTTCGTGATGCGTACGTGGATGTACGCGTCCGGCGTGATGTTCTCCATCCCGGTCATGCTCAAGGGCAAGCCGGAGTGGATCGCCGACATCCTGCAGTGGAACCCGGCGGCCATCTACATGGACCTGATGCGCTTCGCGCTGATCGACGGGTACGGCATCGAGTACCTCCCGTTGGGTTACTGGACCTGGGCGATCGCCGCGGGCTGGGCCGTGCTGGTCGCCGTCGGCGGCTTCGTGTACTTCTGGAAGGCTGAGGAGCGTTACGGCCGTGGCTGACGAACCCGGCGTCGACAGGACGCACATCCCCACCGTCATCGCCGACGAGCTGCACATCGTCTACCGCGTGAACGGCGCCAAGACGGGCAAGGGCAGCGCCACCTCCGCACTGAGCCGCATCCTCAAGCGCGGCGAGGAGCGGGGCGTGCGCAAGGTGCACGCCGTGCGCGGCGTCAGCTTCACCTCCTACCGAGGCGAGGCCATCGGCCTGATCGGCTCGAACGGCTCCGGCAAGTCGACCCTGCTGCGCGCCATCGCGGGCCTGCTGCCCGCCGAGAAGGGCAAGGTCTACACCGACGGCCAGCCCTCGCTGCTCGGCGTCAACGCGGCCCTGATGAACGACCTGACGGGCGAGCGCAACGTCATACTCGGCGGGCTCGCGATGGGCATGACACGCGAGCAGATCAGGGACCGCTACCAGGAAATCGTCGATTTCTCGGGCATCAACGAGAAGGGTGACTTCATCACCCTGCCGATGCGTACCTACTCCTCGGGCATGGCGGCCCGCCTGCGCTTCTCCATCGCGGCCGCCAAGGATCACGACGTACTGATGATCGACGAGGCGCTGGCGACCGGCGACCGCAAGTTCCAGAAGCGCTCCGAGGCCCGCATCCGCGAGCTGCGCAAGGAGGCCGGCACGGTCTTCCTCGTCAGTCACAACAACAAGTCCATCCGTGACACCTGCGACCGCGTCCTTTGGCTGGAACGCGGCGAGCTGCGCATGGACGGGCCGACCGACGAGGTCATCAAGGAGTACGAGAAGTTCACGGGCAAATAGCCCCTCTCGTACACCCGAATGAGACAAGGCCTCGCCGGAGTCAACCCGGCGGGGTCTTTCTGCGTCCTGAGTCTTCGACCACCTCAGTGGTCCCGCCGGGCCCCTCAAGTCCCTTGCGCCCGGGGAAGATTGACGCCAATCGGTGTGTTGTTGTGATGCGCGGAACACCCCGACGATGCACGCTGCGTTGTACAACGTAAGCTGTACCGGTGCTGATTCGCGGCAAGTGGGGCGATATCGCGCGGCGCCCCGGCTCATGGCACGGTCCGCCTCGCGGAGGGCCGGGCGGCGTGTCCGAAATAGGATGTATTGGGTCGGCAGTGTAGAACGGGAGATGTGACGGCAATGGCTACGGATGATCTCCAGCTACGCGATGCATCCGCCGTCCTCGCGAAGGCCGCGGACGAGAACTTCCCCGTGGCGCCCTTCTTCCTGCCCCGCGCCTGGCGCGCCGACCTCATGGCCGTCTACGGCTACGCCCGCCTCGTCGACGACATCGGCGACGGCGACCTGGCCCCCGGCGGCGCAGACGCCCGCTATCTGGGCGTCGACCCCGGGGCCGCCGACGACCGGGTCGCCCTGCTGGACGCCTTCGAGGCCGACCTGCACCGGGTCTTCGGCGCGGCGTCCGGCGAGCCCCGCCACCCCCTGCTGCGCGCCCTGCGGCCCACCGTGCGCCGCTGCGGCCTCACGCCCGAACCCTTCCTGGGCCTGATCGCGGCCAACCGCCAGGACCAGCTCGTCGCCCGCTACGAGACCTACGACGACCTCCTCGCCTACTGCGAGCTGTCCGCGAACCCCGTGGGCCGCCTCGTCCTCGGCATCACCGGCACCGCGACCCCGGAGCGGATCCGCCGCTCGGACGCGGTGTGCACCGCCCTCCAGATCGTCGAGCACCTGCAGGACGTCGCCGAGGACCTGGAGCGGGACCGCATTTACCTGCCCGCCGAGGACATGAAGCGATTTCATGTCCAGGAGCGGGATCTGGCCGCACCGACGGCAGGCGCATCGGTGCGCGCGCTGGTTGCATATGAAGCAGAACGCGCCCGCTGCCTCCTGAATGAAGGAACCCCCTTGGTGGGTAGCGTCCACGGCAGGCTGAAGGTGCTGCTTGCGGGCTTCGTGGCTGGGGGGAGGGCGGCGGTCCACGCGATCGCCGCCGCCGGATACGACGTACTTCCAGGACCGCCCAAGCCCGCCAAGCCGCGTTTGCTGCGTGAGGTGGGAGCGGTTCTGCGAGGAGAGGGGTGAGCCGGACCGTGGAGTCAGGCCCGAACGTGTCCGCGCCGGTACTCGCCGCATACAGCTACTGCGAGGCCGTCACCGGACAGCAGGCACGCAATTTCGCGTACGGCATCAGGCTGCTTCCGATGCCCAAGCGCCGCGCCATGTCGGCGCTCTACGCCCTCTCGCGGCGCGTGGACGACATCGGCGACGGCGCGCTCGCCCCGGACGTCAAGGCCGAGCGCCTCGACGAGACCAGGGAGCTGCTCGTCCGCATTCGCGAGGGGCAGGTGGACGAGGACGACACCGACCCGGTGGCGGTCGCCCTCGCCCATGCCGCCGCGCACTTCCCCATCCCGCTCGGCGGTCTCGACGAGCTCATCGACGGCGTCCTGATGGACGTCCGCGGTGAGACGTACGAGACGTGGGAGGACCTCAAGGTCTACTGCCGGTGTGTGGCCGGGGCCATCGGGCGGCTCTCGCTCGGCGTGTTCGGTACGGAGCGGGGGGCGCTCAATGCCGAGCGCGCGCCGGAGTACGCGGACACGCTCGGCCTCGCGCTCCAACTGACCAACATCCTGCGCGACGTTCGCGAGGACGCGGAGGACGGTCGCACCTACCTGCCCGCCGACGACCTCGCCAAGTTCGGGTGCTCCGCCGGGTTCTCGGGCTCGGAGCCGCCCGCCGGGTCCGACTTCGCCGGGCTCGTGCACTTCGAGGTGCGCAGGGCGCGCGCCCTCTTCGCCGAGGGGTACCGCCTTCTCCCCATGCTCGACCGGCGCAGCGGGGCCTGTGTCGCCGCCATGGCGGGCATCTACCGGCGGCTCCTCGACCGCATCGAGCGGGAGCCGGAGGCGGTCCTGCGGGGCCGTGTCTCGCTGCCGGGACGTGAAAAGGCGTATGTCGCCGTGCGCGGTCTCTCGGGCCTGGATGCGCGCACCATCTCCCGACAGACCATCAGGAGGCGTACTTGATGGGCATCCACGGCAGATGCGGCGAACGTAGGACAACCTCCTGCAACCGGCGGGCAACCCTCCGCTCCGCCCCGGCGTCCCAGACTGCAACGGCCGAGGGGGAAAGAGCATGAAGGACGACGGCATGCGATCGGCTGAGGAGGCCGACGGCGAAGCAGGACGGGGGGCCGCCGTGGTGGTCGGCGGAGGTCTCGCCGGCATCACCGCGGCGCTGTCCCTCGCCGACGCGGGACTGCGCGTCACGCTGCTCGAAGGACGGCCGCGCCTGGGCGGGCTCGCCTTCTCCTTCAAGCGCGGCGAGCTGACCGTCGACAACGGCCAGCACGTCTATCTGCGCTGCTGCAACGCCTACCGCTGGTTCCTCGACCGCGTCGACGGAGCAGCTCTCGCGCCCCTGCAGGAACGTCTCGACGTGCCCGTGCTCGACGCCGGCCTGAACCGGCTCGGACGGCTTCGCCGCACCGCGCTGCCCGTGCCGCTGCACCTGGCGGCAAGCCTCGCCACGTATCCGCACCTGTCGCTCGCGGAGCGCGCCAACGTGGGCCGCGCCGCGCTCGCCCTCAAGGGACTCGACCCGGCCGACCCCAAGCTCGACGGCCAGGACTTCGGCAGCTGGCTCGCCGCTCACGGTCAGTCGGCGCGTGCGATCGAGGCCCTGTGGGACCTCGTCGGTGTGGCCACGCTGAACGCCGTCGCGGGGGACTCCTCGCTCGGACTCGCCGCGATGGTCTTCAAGACCGGGTTGCTCTCACAGCCGGGCGCCGCCGACATCGGCTGGGCACGCGTGCCCCTCGGTGATCTCCATGACACGCTCGCCCGCAAGGCGCTCGACTCCGCGGGCGTGCGAACCGAACTGAGGACACGAGTCACCTCCATCTCCCGTACGGAAAACGGGAGTTGGAAGGTCGAAGTTCCCGGCGAGGTAATCGAGGCGGAAACGGTCGTGCTCGCCGTGCCGCAACACGAGACGCACGACCTGCTCCCCGATGGCGCGCTCGACGAGCCCGACCGGCTCCTCGACATCGACACCGCGCCGATCCTCAACATCCACGTCGTGTACGACCGCAAGGTCCTCAAGCGGCCCTTCTTCGCGGCCATCGGCTCGCCGGTCCAGTGGGTCTTCGACCGGACCGACGCCTCCGGGCTCACCGAGGGCCAGTACCTCGCGCTGTCCCAGTCCGCCGCCCATGACGAGATCGACGCTCCCGTCGCCGCGCTGCGCGAGCGCTATCTGCCGGAGCTCGAGCGGCTGCTGCCCGCCGCGCACGGCGCGGAGGTACGGGACTTCTTCGTGACCCGGGAGCGTACGGCGACGTTCGCGCCGACTCCCGGAGTGGGCCGGCTGCGGCCCGGTGCTCGCACCAAGGCTCCCGGCCTGTACCTGGCCGGGGCGTGGACCGCCACCGGGTGGCCCGCGACCATGGAGAGCGCCGTCCGCAGTGGCATCAGTGCCGCCGGGGCAGCCCTCTCCGCGCTGGACCGACCACGTGACCACCTCTTCGACGTCGAGGAGGCCGCGTGAAGCCAGACCTTCTGGGGTCAGTTCCCCAGGAATTCAGCTCCGGAACAAGAGGAGAGACTGTGCCGACTGTGCCCTCGGCCGAATCGGCTGCCGACACGGTGGACGTGACCTCACTGCTCGAGCGCGGAAGGACGTTGGCCACCCCGGTGCTGCGATCGGCCGTGGACCGTCTCGCGCCGCCCATGGACACCGTCGCCGCCTACCACTTCGGCTGGATCGACGCCGAGGGCAACCCGGCGGACGGCGACGGCGGCAAGGCCGTGCGTCCCGCGCTCGCCCTGCTCTCCGCGGAAGCCGCCGGCGCCGCGCCGGAAGTCGGCGTACCCGGAGCTGTCGCCGTCGAGCTGGTGCACAACTTCTCGTTGCTGCACGACGATCTGATGGACGGCGACGAGCAGCGCCGCCACCGCGACACGGTGTGGAAGGTGCACGGCCCCGCGCAGGCCATCCTCGTCGGCGACGCCCTCTTCGCGCTCGCCAACGAGATCCTCCTGGAGATCGGCACCGTCGAGGCGGGCCGCGCCACGCGCCGCCTGACCACCGCGACCCGCGCCCTGATCGACGGCCAGGCGCAGGACATCTCCTACGAACACCGCGAGCGGGTCACCGTCGAGGAGTGCCTGGAGATGGAGGGCAACAAGACCGGCGCCCTCCTCGCCTGCGCGGTCTCCATCGGCGCCGTACTCGGCGGCGCCGACGACCGCACCGCCGACGTCCTGGAGAAGTACGGCTACCACCTCGGCCTCGCCTTCCAGGCCGTGGACGATCTGCTCGGCATCTGGGGCGACCCGGAGTCCACCGGCAAGCAGACCTGGAGCGACCTTCGCCAGCGCAAGAAGTCGCTGCCGGTCGTGGCCGCGCTCGCCGCCGGCGGCCCCGCGTCCGAGCAGCTCGGCGAGCTGCTCGCGGCCGACGCCAAGAGCAACGACTTCGACAGCTTCTCCGAGGAGGAGTTCGCCGCGCGTGCCGCCCTGATCGAGCAGGCGGGCGGCCGCGAGTGGACCGCCGAGGAGGCCCGGCGCCAGCACACCATCGCCATCGAGGCGCTCGACACCATCGAGATGCCGGAGCGGGTACGGGCCCAGCTCGTCGCGCTCGCCGACTTCGTCGTCGTACGGAAGAGATGATCACTATCGGGCAGATATAGCGCTCGCAGTCGCCGGCCGGCGCCCAGCGCGTCGGCCGACGGCGGACCCACAGCAGAGAAGACGACTGCACGAAGGGGAAGCCATGACAGCGACGACCGACGGAAGCACCGGAGCGGTGACGCCCCGCGCACCTTCGGCCAGCCAGCCACTCGACACGACCGCCGCGCCGCCGGGGCCACTTGACGCCGCCGCGCGCGCCATACAGCGCTCCACCGATTTCCTGCTCTCGCAGCAGGACGCCGCGGGCTGGTGGAAGGGCGACCTCGACACGAACGTGACGATGGACGCCGAAGACCTGCTGCTCCGTCAGTTCCTGGGCATCCGGGACGAGGAGACCACCCGCGCCGCCGCGCTCTTCATCCGCGGCGAGCAGCGCGAGGACGGCACCTGGGCCACGTTCTTCGGCGGCCCCGGCGAACTCTCCACCACCATCGAGGCGTACGTCGCGCTGCGTCTGGCGGGCGACGCCCCGGACGACCCGCACATGGCGAAGGCCTCCGCCTGGATCCGCGACCAGGGCGGCATCGCCGAGAGCCGCGTCTTCACCCGCATCTGGCTCGCCCTGTTCGGCTGGTGGAAGTGGGACGACCTGCCCGAACTCCCGCCGGAGCTCATCTACTTCCCCAAGTGGCTGCCCCTCAACATCTACGACTTCGGATGCTGGGCCCGCCAGACGATCGTGCCGCTCACGATCGTCTCCGCCAAGCGCCCCGTCCGCCCCGCGCCCTTCGCCCTGGAGGAACTGCACAGCGACGCACGCGTGCCGAACCCGGACAAGCCCCTGGCTCCCGTGGGCAGTTGGGACGGAGTGTTCCAGCGGCTCGACAAGGCGCTGCACCTCTACCGCAAGGTCGCCCCGCGCCGGGTGCGCAAGGCCGCAATGAACAGCGCCGCCCGCTGGATCATCGAGCGCCAGGAGAACGACGGCTGCTGGGGAGGCATCCAGCCGCCGGCCGTCTACTCCGTGATCGCGCTGCATCTGCTCGGCTACGACCTTCAGCACCCGGTCCTCAAGGCCGGCCTCGCGTCGCTCGACCGGTTCGCGGTCTGGCGCGAGGACGGCGCCCGGATGATCGAGGCGTGTCAGTCGCCGGTCTGGGACACCTGCCTGGCCACCATCGCGCTCGCCGACGCCGGTGTGCCCGCCGACCACCCGCAGCTCATCAAGGCGGCCGACTGGATGCTCGGCGAGGAGATCGTGCGGCCCGGCGACTGGTCCGTACGCAGGCCCCAACTGGCCCCGGGTGGCTGGGCGTTCGAGTTCCACAACGACAACTACCCCGACATCGACGACACCGCCGAAGTCATCCTGGCCCTGCGCCGGGTCGAACACCCCGACCGCCCGCGCATGGAGAACGCGATCTCCCGCGGAGCGCGCTGGACCCTGGGCATGCAGTCCAGGAACGGCGCCTGGGCCGCCTTCGACGCCGACAACACCAGCCCGTTCCCCAACCGGCTGCCGTTCTGCGACTTCGGCGAGGTCATCGACCCGCCGTCGGCCGACGTCACCGGACACGTCGTCGAGATGCTCGCCATCGAGGGCAAGTCTCACGACCCGCGCACCCGCCGCGGCATCGAGTGGCTACTCGCCGAACAGGAGCCGGACGGCTCGTGGTTCGGCCGCTGGGGCGTCAACTACGTCTACGGAACAGGGTCCGTGGTCCCCGCGCTCACCGCGGCGGGCCTGCCCGCCTCGCACCTCGCGCTGCGCCGCGCCGTCAACTGGCTGGAGTCCGTGCAGAACGACGACGGCGGCTGGGGCGAGGACCTGCGCTCCTACCGCTACGAGGAGTGGCGGGGCCACGGCGTCTCCACCGCCTCGCAGACCGCCTGGGCGCTGCTCGCGCTGCTCGCGGCAGGCGAACGGGACTCCAAGGCGGTGGAGCGGGGCATCGCCTGGCTCGCCGAGGCGCAGCGGGCCGACGGCTCCTGGGACGAGCCGTACTTCACCGGCACCGGCTTCCCCTGGGACTTCTCCATCAACTACCACCTCTACCGGCAGGTTTTCCCGCTCACCGCCCTCGGCCGGTACGTCAACGGAGAGCCGTTCGCGGGCCTCTCCGTCAAGGGGGGTTGATGGAGCGGACCCCGGCCGCCCAGGGCCCCGCACCGCTGCTGATCGCCTGCGCGCTCGGCATCGAGCACCTCGCCCTGCGCACGGGAGACCGCACGGGCGCCGCCGGGCAGGTCACCATGGTCCGTACGGGCATGGGCCCCAAGAACGCCGAGCGTGCCGTCACCGGCGCCCTCGGCAAGGAACCGCTGCGCCACGCCGCCGTCGTGGCCACCGGCTTCTGTGCCGGGCTCGTCCCCGGCATGCACCCCGGCGATCTGGTCGTCGCCGACCAGACCCGCGACGCACACGGCCACACGTCCTGCGTCGGCACCGATCTGCTGGTCAAGGAGCTGATGCGGGCCCTGCCCGGCCGCACCGTGCACACCGGCCCGCTGACCGGCTCCGACCACGTCGTACGCGCACACGAACGCGCCGGCCTGCTCGCCACGGGCGCGATCGCGGTGGACATGGAGTCCGCCGCGACGCTGCACAGCGCGATGCGGGCGGGACAACGGCCGGTTGCCGCCGTCCGGGTGGTCGTGGACGCCCCACAGCACGAACTCGTCCGCATCGGCACCGTGCGCGGTGGAATATCGGCTTTCCGCGTTCTTCGTGCCGTGCTTCCCGCATTTTTCGAATGGCACCGTTCTTCTTTGCTCCCTCGGAGGTGAGCCAGATGGCCATGCCGCTGCGCCAGACCATCAAGGTCGCGACGTATCTCTTTGAACAGAAGCTCCGCAAGCGTGACAAGTTTCCGCTGATCGTCGAGTTGGAGCCGCTCTTCGCGTGCAACCTCGCGTGCGAGGGATGCGGAAAGATCCAGCACCCGGCCGGTGTGCTCAAACAGCGCATGCCGGTGGCCCAGGCCGTGGGCGCCGTACTCGAATCCGGTGCGCCGATGGTGTCCATCGCCGGCGGCGAGCCGCTGATGCACCCTCACATCGACGAAATTGTCCGGCAGTTGGTGGCGAAGAAGAAGTACGTCTTCCTCTGCACCAACGCCATGCTGCTGCGCAAGAAGCTGGAGAAGTTCACGCCTTCCCCGTACTTCGCGTTCGCCGTGCACATCGACGGCATGCGCGAGCGGCACGACGAATCCGTCGCGAAAGAGGGCGTGTTCGACGAGGCCGTTGCGGCCATCAAGGAAGCCAAGAAGCACGGTTTCCGGGTGACCACCAACTCCACCTTCTTCAGCAACGACACGCCGCAGAACATCATCGAGGTCCTCAACTTCCTCAATGACGAGCTGCAGGTCGACGAGATGATGCTGTCGCCCGCCTACGCCTACGAGAAGGCGCCGGACCAGGAGCACTTCCTGGGCGTCGAGCAGACCCGCGAACTGTTCAAGAAAGCCTTCGCGGGCGGCAACAGGCTGCGGTGGCGCCTGAACCACTCACCCCTGTTCCTCGACTTCCTGGAGGGCAAGGCGGACTTCCCGTGCACCGCGTGGGCGATCCCGAACTACTCGCTCTTCGGCTGGCAGCGCCCCTGCTACCTGATGAGCGACGGGTACGTCCCCACGTACAAGGAGCTCATCGAGGAGACCGACTGGGACAAGTACGGCCGCGGCAAGGACCCGCGTTGCGCCAACTGCATGGCGCACTGCGGTTACGAGCCGACCGCCGTCCTCGCCACCATGGGCTCTCTCAAGGAGTCCATCCGCGCCGCCCGTGAGACGGTCTCCGGAAACCGCGGGTGACGTGATGACCCCTGGAACGCCTGTCGCACTGGGCCTTCCTGAGCTGCCGGTCCGGCCGATCGCCGAGCGTCGCCTCTCGCGGCGCATCGAGGTCGGACCGGTGGCCGTGGGGGGCGGTGCACCGGTGTCGGTGCAGTCGATGACGACGACGCGTACGTCCGACATCGGGGGGACCCTTCAGCAGATCGCGGAGCTGACCGCGTCCGGCTGTCAGATCGTGCGGGTCGCGTGCCCGACGCAGGACGACGCGGACGCGCTCGCGACCATCGCGCGCAAGTCGCAGATCCCGGTGATCGCCGACATTCACTTCCAGCCGAAGTACGTCTTCGCGGCGATCGACGCGGGTTGTGCCGCGGTCCGGGTGAACCCGGGCAACATCAAGCAGTTCGACGACAAGGTCAAGGAGATCGCGCGGGCCGCGAACGATGCGGGTACGCCGATCCGGATCGGTGTCAACGCGGGTTCGTTGGACGCGCGCCTGCTCCAGAAGTACGGCAAGGCCACCCCGGAGGCGCTCGTCGAGTCCGCCCTGTGGGAGGCGTCGCTCTTCGAGGAGCACGGCTTCAGCGACATCAAGATCTCGGTCAAGCACAACGACCCGGTGGTCATGGTCAACGCCTACCGCCAGCTCGCCGCGGCCTGCGACTACCCCCTGCACCTCGGCGTGACCGAGGCCGGACCGGCCTTCCAAGGCACGATCAAGTCGGCGGTGGCCTTCGGCGCGCTGCTGAGCGAAGGCATCGGCGACACGATCCGCGTCTCCCTCTCGGCCCCGCCGGTGGAGGAGATCAAGGTCGGCATCCGGATCCTGGAGTCCCTGAACCTGCGCCAACGGCGCCTGGAGATCGTCTCCTGCCCGTCCTGCGGCCGTGCCCAGGTAGATGTGTACAAGCTGGCCGAAGAGGTCACGGCGGGTCTGGACGGCATGGAAGTGCCGCTGCGCGTCGCGGTCATGGGGTGTGTCGTGAACGGGCCGGGGGAGGCCCGTGAGGCGGATCTCGGTGTCGCGTCCGGCAACGGCAAGGGGCAGATCTTCGTCAAGGGCGAGGTCATCAAGACCGTCCCCGAGTCGAAGATCGTGGAGACCCTCATCGAAGAGGCGATGAAGATCGCCGCCCAGATGGAGGACGACGGCGTCACCTCAGGGATGCCCGACGTCACCGTGAGCTGAGTTCAACCACAGAGGGGGCCCGAGCATGACCATCCTGGAAACCATTCGGGGGCCGCGCGACCTGAAGGCACTGACCGAGACCGAGCTCGACGAACTGGCCGAGGAGGTACGGGAGTTCCTGGTGCACGCGGTCGCCAGGACCGGAGGTCACCTCGGGCCCAATCTCGGGGTGGTGGAACTCTCCATCGCCCTGCACCGGGTCTTCGAGTCGCCGCTCGACCGCATCGTCTGGGACACCGGCCACCAGAGCTACGTACACAAACTCCTGACCGGCCGGCAGGACTTCTCCAAGCTGCGCGGCAAGGGCGGCCTCTCCGGCTACCCCTCGCGCGCCGAGTCCGAGCACGACATCGTCGAGAACAGCCACGCATCGACCGCGCTCGGCTGGGCCGACGGCCTGGCCAAGGCCCGCGAGGTCCTGGGGGAGCGCGGGCACGTCGTCGCCGTCATCGGCGACGGCGCGCTGACCGGCGGCATGGCCTGGGAGGCGCTCAACAACATCGCCGCCGCCAAGAACCGGCCGCTGATCATCGTCGTCAACGACAACGAGCGTTCGTACGCCCCCACCATCGGCGGCCTCGCCAACCACCTCGCCACGCTGCGCACCACCGACAGCTACGAACAGGTCCTGGCCTGGGGCAAGGACATACTCCAGCGCACACCCGTCGTCGGACACACGCTGTACGAGTCGCTGCACGGCGCCAAGAAGGGGTTCAAGGACGCCTTCGCGCCGCAGGGCATGTTCGAGGACCTGGGCCTGAAGTACGTCGGGCCGATCGACGGGCACGACACCGGAGCCGTCGAGTCGGCACTGCGACGAGCGAAACGCTTCCACGGCCCCGTCATCGTCCACTGCCTCACCGAGAAGGGCCGCGGCTACGAGCCCGCGCTCGCCGACGACGCCGACCGTTTCCACACCGTCGGCGTGATGGACCCGCTGACCTGCGAACCGCTCGCACCGTCCAACGGGCCGACCTGGACCTCGGTGTTCGGCGAGGAGATCGTACGCATCGGGGCCGAGCGCCAGGACGTGGTCGCCATCACCGCGGCCATGCTGCACCCGGTCGGCCTGACCAAGTTCGCCGAGGCCTACCCCGACCGCGTGTGGGACGTCGGCATCGCGGAACAGCACGCCACGGTCTCTGCGGCCGGGCTCGCGACAGGCGGCCTGCACCCCGTCGTCGCCGTCTACGCCACCTTCCTCAACAGGGCCTTCGACCAGTTGCTGATGGACGTGGCGCTGCACGAGTGCGGCGTCACCTTCGTCCTGGACCGTGCGGGCGTCACCGGTGTCGACGGAGCCTCGCACAACGGCATGTGGGACATGTCGATCCTCCAGGTCGTGCCGGGTCTGCGGATCGCGGCGCCGCGCGACGCCGACCAACTGCGCCTGCAACTGCGGGAGGCGGTCGCCGTGGACGACGCACCCACGCTCCTGCGCTTCCCCAAGGAATCGGTGGGACCCGCGATCCCCGCCGTGGACCGGATCGGCGGCATGGACGTGCTCAGCCACGACCCCGACGCGGACGTGCTGCTCGTGGCGGTCGGCGTGATGGCGCCCGTATGCCTGCAGGCCGCCGAGCTGCTGCGGGAGCGGGGGCTCGCCTGCACCGTGGTCGACCCGCGCTGGGTCAAGCCGGTCGACCCCGAACTGCCCGCACTCGCCGCCGGGCACCGTGTCGTGGGCGTCGTCGAGGACAACAGCCGGGCGGCCGGGGTCGGCTCGGCCGTCGCCCTCGCGCTCTCGGAGGCCGAAGTCGACGTACCCGTACGGCGGTTCGGCATTCCCGAGCAGTTCCTCGCGCACGCCAAGCGCGGCGAGGTGCTCGCGGACCTCGGGCTCACGCCCGTCGAGATCGCGGGGCGGATCAGCGCCACCCTCGCAGCCAAGGAGCACACAGCATGACCAAGGAGTTCGACCTCGGCAGACTCCTCGCCGAGCGGGGCGCCGAGCGCTACGAACTGCACGCGCGGCACCTGAACCACCAACTGCCGCGCATGCTGCACACCATCGGCTTCGACAAGGTCTACGAGCGGGCCGAGGGCGCGTACTTCTGGGACGCGGAAGGCAACGACTACCTCGACATGCTCGCCGGCTTCGGGGTGATGGGCCTGGGCCGCCACCACCCCGTCGTACGCAAGGCGCTGCACGACGTCCTGGACGCCTCGCTCGCCGATCTGACGCGCTTCGACTGCCAGCCGCTGCCCGGACTCCTCGCCGAGAAGCTGCTGACCCACAGCCCGCACCTGGACCGGGTGTTCTTCGGCAACAGCGGCACGGAGGCCGTCGAGACCGCGCTGAAGTTCGCGCGGTACGCGACGGGCAGACCCAGGGTGCTGTACTGCACGCACGCCTTCCACGGCCTGACGACGGGCTCCCTCTCGGTCAACGGCGAGTCCGGCTTCCGGGACGGGTTCGCACCGCTGCTCCCCGACACGGCGATCCCGCTCGGCGATCTGGACGCCCTGCGCACGGAGCTGAAGAAGGGCGACGTGGCCGGGCTGATCCTGGAACCCATCCAGGGCAAGGGCGTGCACGAGACGCCGCCCGGCTATCTGCGCGCGGCCCAAGAGCTGCTGCACCAGCACAAGGCGCTGCTCATCGCCGACGAGGTGCAGACCGGCCTCGGCAGGACCGGCGACTTCTACGCCTACCAGCACGAGGAAGGCGTCGAGCCGGACCTGGTGTGCGTCGCGAAAGCGTTGTCGGGCGGCTATGTGCCGGTGGGCGCGACCATCGGCAAGGACTGGATCTTCAAGAAGGTCTTCTCGTCCATGGACCGGGTGCTCGTGCACTCGGCGAGCTTCGGGTCCAACGCGCAGGCCATGGCGGCCGGGCTCGCGGTCCTGTCCGTCATGGACGACGAGCGGACCGTCGACAACGCGCGCGTGACCGGCGACCTGCTCAAGTCCCGCCTCGGCGCGCTCGTAGACCGCTATGAGCTGCTGAGCGAGGTGCGCGGCCGCGGCCTGATGATCGGCATCGAGTTCGGGCGGCCCAAGTCGCTCAAGCTGCGCAGCCGCTGGACGATGCTGCAGGCGGCACGCAAGGGCCTCTTCGCGCAGATGGTGGTCGTGCCGCTGCTGCAGAAGCACCGCATCCTCACCCAGGTCTCCGGCGACCATCTGGAGGTCATCAAGCTGATCCCGCCGCTGACCGTCGGAGAGCGGGAGGTCGACCGTTTCGTGGAGGCCTTCACCGCGGTGATGGACGAGGCGCACAGCGGGGGCGGCCTCATGTGGGACTTCGGCAAGACGCTGGTGAAGCAGGCGGTCGCGAACCGCTGAGGTGCAGCGGGCGAGAGGGACGGGCCGAAAGCTTTTGCCTCCGAGGCAATAAAGTTGCCTCGGAGGCAAGACCCTGGCTCAATCGGGGTATGAGCGATGCCGAGCCCGAACCGGTCGACCCGGAGGCCGCCGAAGCCCTGCCCGCCGTTGCCCCGCAACTGCGTGAGCTGCGGCGCCGTGCCTCCCTTACGCTGGAGGCCGCCGCCCGCACCGTCGGGCTCTCGCCCGCCCATCTCTCCCGTCTGGAGACCGGGCAGCGCCAGCCGTCCCTGCCCATGCTGCTCGCACTCGCCCGCACCTACGGTACGACGGTCTCCGAGCTCCTCGGCGAGACGCCCGCCGACCGGGACGCGATCGTCCGCGCATCGGACATGGAGCCGACCCGGGCGGGCGGCTGGACCTACTGGCAGGCGGGCGCGCAGGGCCGCGGCATGCAGGCGCTGCGGGTGCACGTGCCGCACGGCGCACAGGGCGACATCGTGCGCGTCCACCCCGGCGAGGAATGGCTGTACGTCCTGCAGGGGCGCCTGCGGCTGCGGCTCGGGGACACCACGTACATGCTCGAACCCGGCGACAGCGCGCACTTCGACTCGCTGACCCCGCACCGGATCGCCGCCGCGGACCGCCTCGGCGCCGACCTTCTCTTCGTCCACACCCTGCTGCAGAGCCCCGCCACCGCGCTGTGCCTCGGCGGGGCCCCGCACAGCCCCACCACGGGAGATTCGCGATGACGGAACCCGAAGCGCAGCAGCCCGGGCAGGATGCCCTGCCCGCCAAGAAGAAGATGTCGATGGAGGAGAAATTCCCCCGCGGACTCTGGGTCCGGCTGATCGTCTACGTGGCCGTCGGACACCTCTTCGCCGCCTTCATCTACCTGCTGTTCACGCTGGGCGCTCAGAACCAGTAGGGCAGGCGGCGCCGGGGGTCAGTCCAGGAGGTGCTCGCGGAGCCGCTCACGTATCTCCGGGGTCACCTTGAGGCCCTCGGCAAGGTAGGTCTCCGTGTCGCCCCAGGTCTGCTCGATCGTCTCGAAGGCGGCGGCCAGGTACTCGGCGCGGGCCTCGAAGAGCGGGCTGAGCAGCTCCATGACCTCGGGGGACAGGGCGCTGGGGGAGTTGTCGCCGCGGCGCACCTTGTAGCGGCGGTGGGTGGCGTTCGACTCCAGGTAGTCCGCCTCGATGGCGTCGCGCTCGACGCCGACGGCGAGGAGGGCCACGGCGATCGAAAGGCCCGCACGGTCCTTGCCCGCCGCGCAGTGCATCAGCGCGGGCATGCTGTCCGCGGCCATCTCGTGCAGCACGCGGCTGTGCTCGGCGGTGCGGTCCTTGATGATCTCGCGGTACGTGTCGATCATGCGCCCCGTGGCCTGCCCGTCGTCCAGGGCCGCCCGCAACTGGTCCAGGTCGCCGTCGCGCACCATCGTCCAGAACTCGGCGCCGTGCGCCGGGTCGGTCAGCGGCAGGTTCACGTTGCGCACGCCGGGCAGCTCGACGTCCGGGCCTTCGAGGCGCTGGTCGGCCGCGTTGCGGAAGTCGTAGATCGTGCGCAGGTTCAGGGTGGCGAGGAACGCGGCGTCGGTGGCGGTGGCGTGCGCGAGGTGACCGCTGCGGAAGAGCCGGCCCGGCCGGACCCGGCGGCCGTCCACCGTCGGAAGTCCGCCCACGTCACGGAAGTTGCGGACGCCGGTCAGCTCGGGCTCCGACAGCTCTGTCGGCGGGACTTGCTGCGCCACGGGGGCTCCTCCCATGCGGCCGCCGGCGCGACTCGCCGGTGGGGATTGCGACTTCGACCATACGACATGGGTTCCTGAGGCAATCACTGCTGGTGCATGAGCGTTGCCTCACAGGTGATGCCTCTCGACTCCGACCGCTGCCGCGGGGGTCCGCCGCGTATTCCGGGCTTGAACGAAACTTGACCGGTGGCTTATCTCACCCCCCGTCAACCCCTCCCTACGGTGGCGTAGGTCACTTAGCAAGGTGAAAGATATGACGACGTGAGAGCAGAGTCGACATCCTTCATCCCTGACACATTCACCTCCTACGCAGCGGTCGGCGACAGCTTCACCGAAGGCGTGGGGGACCCCGGCCCTGACGGCACGTTCGTCGGCTGGGCCGACCGCCTGGCCGTCCTGCTCGACGACCGGATGCCGGAGCACACGTTCCGGTACGCCAACCTCGCCGTGCGCGGCAAGCTGCTCGACCAGGTCGTCGCGGACCAGGTGCCCCTGGCCAAGAAGATGGGCCCCGACTTCCTGTCGTTCTGCGCGGGCGGCAACGACATCATCCGTCCCGGTACCGACCCGGACGAGGTCGCCGAGCGGTTCGAGCGAGCCGTCGCCGACCTCACCTCCGCGGTCGGCACGGTCATGGTGACCACGGGCTTCGACACCCGCGGGGTGCCGGTCCTCAAGCACCTGCGCGGCAAGATCGCCACGTACAACGGCCACGTCCGCGCGATCGCCGACCGCTACGGCTGCCCGGTCCTTGACCTGTGGTCCCTCAAGACCATCCAGGACCGCCGCGCCTGGGACGGCGACCGCCTGCACCTTTCCGCCGAGGGCCACACCCGCGTGGCGCTGCGCGCGGGCCAGGTGCTCGGCCTCGAAGTTCCCGCCGACCCGGACCAGCCGTGGCCGCCGGAGCCGCCGCGCGGCACGCTGGAGGTGCGGCGCGACGACATCAACTGGGCGCGCGAGTACCTGGTGCCGTGGTTCGGGCGGCGGCTGCGGGGAGAGTCGTCGGGGGACCACGTGGAGGCGAAGGGCAGCGTGGACCCGTACACCGTCAGGATGCACATCGAGTCGGCGTCCTGAACGGAGCCGTCAGGCCGCCGGGGAGCCGACCGGGAGCAGGCCGAGCTCCCGGGTGAGGGCCTCCTCCACCCACGCCAGCATGCGGGCGCGGGACAGCGTGCCCCCGTACGCGGTCATCTGCACCGCGAGGCCGTCGAGCAGGGCCGTCAGGCGCAGGGCCGTGTCCCGGGGGTCGGAGCAGGTGAACTCGCCCGCTGCGACGCCCTCCTCGATGACCTCGGCCAGCGCCGCCTTCCACCGCTGGTCCAGGTCGCGCGCCACCGTGCGCAGAGCGGGTTCGCGCAGTGCGGCCGACCAGCCCTCGATCCACAGGCGCCAGCCCTTGGCCTGACCGGTGGGGGCGTACCAGCGGATGGCGGCGCGCAGGCGGCGCAGGGCCGTGGTGCGGCGTTTCAGGAGCGTGCGCAGGTGGGCGAGGTCGGCCTCCGCGGCATGCGCGAAAGCGGCCGACACCAGCTTCTCCTTCGTGGAGAAGTGGTACAGGACCAGTGCGTTGCTCACCCCGAGCGCCGCGGCCACGTCCGCGATGCGCACGGCGGCCACGCCGCGCACTTCGATCTGTTCGACGGTCGCGGCAAGGAGCTCCGCCCGCCGTTCCGCCACGCTCAACCGCACTCTCGCCACGCCCGGCAGCCTAGCCGCCCGCGGTCTACGCGTGTCTACGTGGCGGCATACCAGCCGAATCGCTCCCCGATCTCCGGCAGACGGTCGGCGACCAGCGCGTGGGCAGCCGCCCGCGGCGTCGTGCCGTCCGCCTCCGCGCGGCCCAGCATCACCTCCACCAGGGACCGCATCGAGCGCCGCGTGTGCGCGAAGGCCCCCTCCGCGTCGGCCCCGATGTCCCCGAACAGGGTCCACCACCACCAGGCGTTGGTACCGGAGTTGACCACGACGTCCGGCAGGACGGTGACGCCGCGTTCCGCAAGCAGCGCCTCCGCCTCCGGCAGGACCGGCATATTGGCCGCCTCGGCTATCCAACGGGCCCTGATCCGCGCCTGGTTGACCCGGTTGATGGTGTACGACACCGCGGCGGGGACCAGGATGTCCGCCTCCACGGCCAGCCAGTCCTCGCCCGGCAGCTCGCGGTCGCCGGGGCGCAGGGCGGAGCGGTCCACGGTGCCGTGCGCGTCGCGGGCGGCGAGCAGCGCCTCCACGTCGAGTCCGGCCGGGTTGGCGATGGTGCCCCTGATGTCGGCGACGGCCACCGTCGTCAGGCCCGCGCGCATGAGGAACCGGGCGCTCGCGCCGCCCATGGTGCCCAGGCCCTGCACGGCCACGCGCGCACCCGCGTGCGCGTGGCCCGCGCGGTCGAGGGCGGCCAGGACCGCTTCGGCGACTCCGTGGCCGCCGACCAGCTCGGCCAGGCCGATCCCGTCGACCTGCACGGCGAACGCGTCCGCCAGGCGCTCACGGGCCGCCGCCTCGTCGTCCAGGAGCGGGTAGACGGCCTGGACGGACGAGACGAGGCCCGCTTCCGACGCCGCCTTGTCGACCAGGTCCCGGGTCAGGCCCAGATCCTCGCCCGTGGTCCAGGAACTCTCGACGTAAGGGCGCATCGCCCTCAGGTAGCGCACCAGGACGTCGTAGGCCTCGGGGGCGCGCGGATCGCAGTCGATGCCGCCCTTGGCGCCGCCGAGCGGTACGTAGCGGGCGCGCGGGTCGTAGTGCAGGGCTTCCTTCATGGTCATCCCGCGCGCGAGGCCGGCGACCTCGTCGAGGGTGCAGCCGGGGCGCATTCTCAGGCCGCCGCTGCAGACGCCCCGCACGAGACGGTCGATGACCAGGAAACCTCTGTGGCCGGTGAGGTGATCCGTCCAGGTGAGGGAGAGCAGGGGCGTGTGAACCGGGGGCATGAGGCACACTCCTACTGAATGGGGGATCAGTAGTAGTACACCACGCACCGGCGGGCACGTGGCCGGTGCGGGCCCCTCCGAACGGCCGTTGCCGGAGGCGGTGCACATAATGGAGATCTGACCTATCCCTTCCAGGAGGTGCTGTGTCCCGTTCGCTGAGCTCCGGGCTCCGCTCGCTCAGGACCGCCCCCTTCGGTGCGGATCCGGCCGGTGAGCGGCTCGCGAGGATCCACAGATCGCCGAACTTCGCCGACGGGTCCTTCCAGAACCCCGAAGGGGCGCGAACCCGGCCGACCGGGTCGTCACTCGAGTTCGCGAAGATCTACTTCCGCAAGGAGGAGCGGATCCGGCGCGGCCCGTCGGGCACCGTTCCCGTGCATGCCACGACCCTGGCCGACCTCGCCAAGCCCCCGGCCGACGGCCTGCGGATCACCTGGATGGGGCATTCCAGTGTGCTCGCCGAGATCGACGGGCAGCGGGTGCTCTTCGACCCGGTCTGGGGCGAGCGGTGCTCTCCCTTCTCCTGGGTCGGCCCCAAGCGGCTGCATCCCGTGCCGGTGCCGCTCGCGGCGCTCGGTCCGGTGGACGTCGTGGTGATCTCGCACGATCACTACGACCACCTCGACATGCCCACCATCCAGGCCCTGGCGGGCACGGACACGGTGTTCGCGGTGCCGCTGGGCGTCGGCGCCCACCTGGAGCGCTGGGGCGTCCCCGCCGACCGGCTGCGCGAGCTCGACTGGAACGAAGCCACGAAGGTGGCGGGCCTGACCCTGACCGCGACGCCCGCGCGCCACTTCTGCGGCCGCGGCCTGCGCAACTACCAGCACACGCTCTGGGCGTCCTGGGTCGTCTCGGGAGCCGAGCACCGGGTGTACCACAGCGGTGACACCGGTTACTTCAGCGGCTTCCGGGACATCGGCGCGGAGCACGGACCCTTCGACGTCACGATGATCCAGATCGGCGCCTACTCCGAGTTCTGGCCCGACATCCACATGACACCCGAGGAGGGCGTACGCGCCCACCTGGATCTCCAGGGCGGGCGCCCCGACGGCGTACTGCTGCCGATCCACTGGGGCACGTTCAACCTCGCACCGCACCCGTGGTCCGCACCCGGCGAGGGCACCGTCGCCGCGGCCGGGCTCGCGGGGGCGCAGATCGCGCTGCCCGTGCCGGGAGAGCCGTTCGAGCCCGCGTCGGACTCCGTTCCCTCGGAGCCGTGGTGGCGCGGCGTCGCGATCGAGCCGGAGGGCGGCTGGACCGCTGCGGACACGGTCGCAGCGGCCACCGGTCGCGCGCAGGCCACCGCCGGCGCGAGGGGTGCCGGGGGCGCGAGGGGCGCCGGGGGTACTGAGGGCACGGAGGGCACCGGGGAGCCCGAGGCGGCGCGGGTCGGCTGACGGCATTCGGGGTGGCCGGTGATTCCGGGGTGGCCGTGATTCCGGGTGGCCGTGATTCCGGGGTGGCTGGTGAATCTCGGGTGGTCGTGATTCCGGGGTGGCCGGTGGATCCCGGGTGGCTGTGATTCCGGGGTCGCCTTGATCCTGGGGTGGCCGCGCGCCGCGCGCTGCCGCCCCGGAGCCCGCCGCGCGCGCCTCGGTCGACATGGCGGTGTCGGACGGCGTAGAAGCACCGCACGGCCACCGGTACGGGACGGCGACGGTTGACGGCTGGGCGGCGATCGTGCCTCGCGAGGGCTGGCCGCCGCAGGACACGGAGAAGCTGCCGCCCCGGAGCCGGGTCAGCCGGGCGTGGGCGTCAGGGCGGGCCGGGCGGCGGGAACGCGGTCGGCCGACGCGAGCAGCATGGTGAACCACACGGTCTTGCCGCTGATGGTGGGCCGCGTGCCCCAGGCATCGGCGAGCGCTTCGACCAGGCACAGGCCGCGGCCGTCCTCCTCCGTGCTCCCGGCGAGCCGGGCCCGCGGCCGCGGCGTGCTGCGGTCGGTGATCTCCACGCCCAGTTCGCGGACGCTGTGCCACACCCGCAGATCGATCGGCCCCCGCGCGTGGCGGAACGCGTTGGTCAGGAGCTCCGAGGCCAGCAGGAGCGCCGTGTCGGCCTGTGCCAGAAGCCCCCACTCCGCCAGCTGCGCCCGCAGGAACCGCCGTCCTGCCGGGACGGAGACCGCCTCGCAGTCGAGCCCGGTCTCCGCGGTGTCCAGGGGGGCCGTGGGGAAGCTGACGAGCAGCAGGGTCACGTCGTCGGCGTA
The DNA here is from genome assembly GCF_053606765.1 of Streptomyces sp. NPDC055189. Taxonomy (NCBI): domain Bacteria; kingdom Bacillati; phylum Actinomycetota; class Actinomycetes; order Kitasatosporales; family Streptomycetaceae; genus Streptomyces; species Streptomyces sp. NPDC055189. The sequence goes on along the minus strand of NZ_JBSGSG010000002.1, from coordinate 98,313 downwards.
CGTGTCGGTGTCCGGCAGCAGTGTGTGCAGAACGCGGTCGGCGGCGCTCTCCAGGCCACCGGCAGTGGCGAAGGCGTCCTCCAGCATGCTGGTCACCAGCTTCAGCCGGAGGTCGATGTCGCTGCTCGACGTCTCCACCAGGCCGTCGGTGTAGAGGGTCAGGGTCGTTCCGGCCCGCAGCGGCAGCCGGACCTGCTGGTGCGGCACCCCGCCCACCCCGAGGGGAATGCCGGTCGGCACCGGCAGCGCGCTCACCGTCGCGTCCGGTTCGATGAGGAGAACCGGCAGATGGCCGGCCGAACACACGGTCATCTCGCCCCGCGCCGGGTCCGCCTCCAGATAGACGCAGGTGACGAACGGCTCGGGCAGGTCCCGCGTGAAAGAGTCCAGCGTCTGCATCACCTCGCACGGCGGAAGGCCGGCCAGGGCCAGGGCGCGCGCCGCCGAGCGCAACTGCCCCATCACCACGGCCGCGTCCATGCCGCGCCCCATCACGTCCCCGACGAAGACCCCGACCCGCCCGGCACCCAGATCGATCAGGTCGAACCAGTCCCCGCCGACCCCCTGCCCCTGGGTCGACGGCAGATAACGGCTTGCCGCGAGCGCACCGGGAATCTGCCGGGCGTTCCCCATCAGGTTGAGCGCCAGTGAGATCTGCCGCTGCTGCGCGTGCAGTTCGGTGAGCTCTGCCTCGGCCCTCTTGCGCTCGGTGATGTCACGCATGAGCGAGCAGGCGGCGGTGATGGATCCGTCGCGCGTGCGGACCGGCCAGAGGGTCACGTCGATGTCCAGGACGCGGCCGTCGCTGGTCGTCCGGCGGGTTTCGTAGTGCTCGATCCGCACCCCGCGGGCGATCCGCTCGAGCATGCGGGCTTCCTCGTCCTTGAGGTCGGGGGGTACGAGCATGCCCGCGTGGCTGCCGACTGCCTCTTCGGGCGCGTATCCGTAGAGGCGCTGAGCTGCGGCGTTCCAGAAAGTGATCTGCCCGTCGAGGGTCTTCATGAGGATCGCGTCCTGTGAGGATTCGACCAGCTCCCGGAAGAACCCCGGCTGGCTTCCGGCGCCCCGCAGCTTGTGCACTGACATCGCTGATGCCTCGCTTCACCCGACGCGTCCGCAGCCGGGCTGGGAGAGCCGCGTCCCCCGCACCACTGCACGACCACGTCATCCATCACCTGTTGTGATGACGGATATTGCAGCACATCAAGGGGCGTCACCGTGGTTCTGCCGTTATTTCACCGATACGGATTCGCGGTTGTCCATTCCGGGCCATGCCGGGGTGGGGCGGGCATCACAATGGGACTGTTTGTCGGCCCTGTCTGCGACGTCATGCCTTTTTCCGATTCACCGACGACCGCCGAACTCCCACTCATGGACCTCGATTTCGGCGTACCGGTCCGGGACCAGGACGGTGCGTGCCGCATCCGGGTCCGCGGCCCGTACCAGCGCGGCCGTGCCCAGCCAGGTGGCGCCGTCGTCGGACAGCAGCGGCCCGTACGCGATGAGGTCGTCCTGGCCCGGCGGCACGTCGAGATCGGCGGAGAATCCCGAGCCGAGGCCGATGACCAGGTACCGGTTGCCACCCGAACGTCCGCCGGGAAAGTCCCACATGGTGCGCCCCAGCACGTTGCGCCACCGGCGCAGCAGTACGTCCCGGAAGGCGCCCGCCTGGTAGTTGGGCTCGTCGAAGGCGAACGCGCGGGCGGCGGCGGAATCCGGCAGGTCGGCTATGTGCACGCTGCCGGTGGGTGTTTCGCCGTCTGCGGCGAACGTCGGGCCGCGCGCGATCAACTCCGCCGCGTACCCGTCCATGTAGGACCAGTGGTCCTCCGTGAGCTCTTCGCGCAACTTGAGGGAGCCCGACCGGTCGCGGTGATAGCAGAAGAAATACATGGCACCGACTCTCGTCAATCAACGGTGGATTCTCAACAGCATTCGGGCAAGCCCGAGTTCGCACCGTAATCAGACGGCCGTGCGATGCGTCATACCAGAGCGGGACGCTGGGTGCCGGACTTTGTCAACTGCCCCACGCACTTGAAGCGTTGGTGACTACCGTGAGTGTCCGCCGGTCGACGCAGGGATCATGACGGCAATCACGCCTGTGCCCTCCCGACCGGCACGGCGATGCCGCGAAGCCATGCGTCGCGCGCCCGTCGGAGCCCGCTCCCTGACCGAGGACGCTGATGTCTCACCTTCGTGCACCGGCCGCCCGCGCAGACCGCCGTGAGGGCGGAAGGCACGGGAGGCCCGGGAGCCGACCCGTCACGACGCTGCCCGAGGCCCGGATACGCCCGCAGCTCCTGCGCATCGCCGTACTGCCCGCGGTCGCGGTGGTGCTCTGCGCCGGCGCGGCCGTGCTGTTCATCGTCCGCTCGGCACCCGGCCCGCTCGAACCCGCGCTCCTCCTCGTCCTCGGCGCCGCCGGGGCCATCAGCCTGGCCAGCGTCGTGATCGCCGCCGTCGCCGCGAACCGCACCGCCACCTCCGTACGCGACCGCGTCGGCACCCTGCGCCGCACGACCGCCCGCGGCCAGGCCGAACTGCGCGAAGTCGTCGAGAAACTGCGCCGCGGCGAAGGACCGCCCCCGCGCCGGGCTCCCGTCAGAACCGCCCCGGACGGCGACGAGTTCGGGCTGCTCGCCGACGAGCTCTCCCGGGCCCAGGACGTCGCCGTCGCCGCCGTCGTGCAGGCCTCGCAGCTCTCCAGCCACGCGGGCAGCGAACAGAAGGTCGAGGTCTTCGTCAATCTGGCCCGGCGGCTGCAGTCCCTCGTGCACCGCGAGATCTCCATCCTCGACGACCTGGAGAACGACGTCGAGGACCCGGACCTGCTCAAGGGCCTCTTCCACGTCGACCACCTCGCCACCCGCATCCGCAGGCACGCCGAGAACCTCGCCGTCCTCGGCGGCGCCATCTCGCGCCGCCAGTGGAGCAACCCGGTCTCCATGACGGAGGTGCTCCGCTCGGCCATCGCGGAGGTCGAGCAGTACTCCCGGGTCAAGCTGGTGCCGCCGATCGCCGGCACCCTGCGCGGCCACGCCGTCGCCGACGTCATCCACCTCCTGGCCGAACTCGTGGAGAACGCCACGGTGTTCTCCGCCCCGCACACCCAGGTCCTGCTGCGCGCCAACCTGGTGACGGCCGGACTCGCCGTCGAGGTCGAGGACCGCGGGCTCGGCATGCCGCTGACCGAGCAGAACAAGATGAACCACCTGCTCGCCGACCCCGACCAGGTCAATGTCGCGAGCCTCCTCCAGGACGGGCGGATCGGCCTCTATGTGGTCTCCGCGCTCGCCCGCAGGCACGGCATCGCGGTCCGCCTCCAGACCAACATCTACGGAGGCGTGCAGGCCGTGCTGATCCTGCCGCAGGGCCTCCTGGGCACCGAGCCGCAGAACGAGCCCGTCGCGGCCGGGCGCCCGCAGCGGGCCCCGCAGCCGGTCGACCCCGGCGGCGGCGTACGGGAAACGGCACCCGCTCCCGCGGCGGCCCCCCAGCCGGAACCGGTCCCCGCGGCGCGCCGACCGCAGCAGGACGCGCCGTCGAGCCCTCCGCAATCCCCCGCCCCGCACGCCCCCGCGGTGAACGGCTCCGCGGTGAACGGCTCCGCGCCCGCCCCGCTGCCCGTGCGCGGCAGGGAGGGCAGGTCCACCCCGGCCGAAGCCGTGCCGGGGATCCGGCCGGAGGACCGGCAGGCCGTGGCCGAGCACGCCGGGACACTGCCGACCCCCCTCAACGGCGCCGTACGCGGCCGGGTGGGCAAGCCCCAACTGCCCAAGCGCCGCGCCCAGGAACACCTCGCGCCCCAACTGCGGGACGCGCCCGCGCCACGGCCGGAGAGCGAGCACCACGTCGGCCACGACCCGGGCCTGATGGCCGCCTTCCAGCGCGGCATCGGCCTCGCCGCCGCACAGGAGATGCGCGACCCGGCGCCCGAACCCGACCTCAACGTCCCCCGTGACGGAGGCGACCAGGGTGGCTGAACCTCACCACCCGGCCACCACCACATCTGCCCCGGCAGATCCTCGTACCGCAAGGAGTCGATCCACCATGGTGAGCGATGCGCCGACAGGGCAGGTATCCGACCTCGACTGGCTGATGAGCGGACTCGTGCAGCGCGTTCCGCACACCCACAGCGCGGTCCTGCTCTCCTCCGACGGGCTCGTGAAGTCGGTCCACGGCCTCGACCCGGACAGCGCCGACCACATGGCGGCCCTGGCCTCCGGGCTCTACTCACTGGGGCGCAGCGCGGGCATCCGGTTCGGCGACGGCGGCGACGTACGCCAGGTCGTCGTGGAGCTCGACTCCACCCTCCTGTTCGTCTCGACGGCGGGCTCCGGCACCTGTCTGGCGGTGCTCGCCGGGCGCGAGGCGGACGCGGCGGTGCTCGGCTACGAAATGGCGATGCTCGTCAAGAGCGTGCGCCCCTACCTGATGACCGCCCCCCGCCAGCTCGCCGGCGAACCCGCGCCGATGAGGCATTGAGCGTGGCGGCCCCGCACGACGGGCCATGGCTCGACGAATCCGCCGGACGGCTCGTCCGTCCCTACACGGTCAGCGACGGACGGACCCGGCCGACCGCCCAGATGGACCTGCTGACGCAGGTGATGGCCACCGGCGGACCGGTCATCGGCTATCCGGGGCCCGATCACACGACGGCACTCGGGCTCTGCGCGGCACCCACATCGGTCGCGGAGATCGCGGCGCAGCTGAAGCTGCCCGCGGTCGTGACCAAGGTGCTGCTCTCCGATCTCGTCGACTGCGGGGCGCTCACCCTGAGAGCCCCGGACTTCTACCACAACCCCACTGACCGGTCCCTGTTGGAGGCAGTGCTCGATGGACTACGACGACAGCTCTGACCCCTTCCCCACCGCGCTGAAGATCCTGATCGCGGGCGGTTTCGGGGTCGGCAAGACGACCTTCACGGGCGCGGTGAGCGAGATCGCGCCGCTCAGCACGGAGGAGCTCCTCACCACGGTCAGCGAGGGCACCGACGATCTGTCGGGCGTCGAGAACAAGACCACGACCACCGTGGCCATGGACTTCGGGCGCATCACCCTCGATCCGGAGCACGTGCTCTATCTCTTCGGAACACCCGGCCAGGAACGCTTCTGGTTCATGTGGGACGAACTCTCCGAAGGCGCGCTCGGCGCGGTGGTCCTCGCCGACACCCGCCGCCTGGAGGACTGCTTCGCGGCCGTCGACTTCTTCGAGCAGCGCGGCATGGGCTTCATCGTCGCGATCAACGAATTCGACGGCGGCTACCGCTACGAACCCGAAGAAGTACGCTCCGCCATCGACCTCGACCCCCGGGTGCCCGTCGTGCGGTGCGACGCGCGGATCTCAAGCTCGGGCATCGCCACGCTCCTCACCCTCGTCAAACATCTCCTCGCCCACGCCCCGGCCGCCCCGAGCTACGGAGCCCACACCTGATGTACGACACGACAGCGCACCTGCTGCTCACACCCGTCGACAAGGAGGCGCCGAGCCGGGTACGGCGGCTGCGCAGGCTCGGCATAGGACTGCGCCCCGACCTCGCCTTCGACGCCTTCGCCGACCGGCTCGCCGAGGTCACGGGGGCGCCGTACTCCATGGTCAACTTCATCGACGAGAACCGGCAGTTCTTCGCCGGCCTGCACACTCCCGACGACACGGTGGCCGGTCCCGAACTGTCCTCCGCGGCTGCGGCGGAGAGTGCGGCGCGCCGCTACATGGCGCGCGATCACGGCTACTGCCCCCATGTGGTCGTGCGGCGCAAGGCGCTGGTCCTGGAGGACGTCTGCGACTATCCGCGGTTCGCGGGGAACCCCGTGGTCGACGAGATCGGGATCCGCTCCTATCTGGGCGCCCCGCTCATCGACCGCACGGGCATCGCGCTCGGCACGGTCTGCGTCGTGGACGTCGAGCCCCGCCCGTGGGGCAGGTCGGGCCTGGAGACGATCAAGGCGATGGCGGCGGAGCTGATCGAGCAGATCCACCGCCGGGAGGACGGCGGGATCTGACTCACACCGTGAGTTCGGTGCCGTCGGGGAAGCGGACGCGGACGGTGTCGCCCTCCACCGCGCACGCGATGGACTCCCGCAGCGCCGTCGGCCGGACGGCGTCCCTGGACAGGGTGACGAGCGTGACGTGGACGCCGGTCCCGCCCGGATGCCCGGCGAACGTCAGATAGGGCGTCGCCGAGTGCGGCCCGTAGGCGTTGGCCGCCACCTCGCGGGCGATGCCCGCCGCCTCGTCCCACCCGTGGAGTGCGACGACGGCGCTGGTCAGCCCGGTCTGCGTACGGGTGAGGGCCCAGCCGGGGCCCTGTTCGGCATGCGGCTGTGTCTCGTCGGCCACCGCGTAGCCGCCCTCGCGGACCGTCACGCCCTGCGGGGCCCTGACGCGGTGGACGCGGATCTCCCAAGGGCCGTGCAGTGCGCTGGTCGTCAGAATCGGGAACTCGCCCTCCGTGCCCGGCAGCAGCGCGTCGTGGCACGAGACGGCCACGCGACCCTCGCACCGCACCGGGTGGATCCTGCGCCGCCGTGACGGGGTGCCGTCCGGCGTGAGCAGGGCGAGGTGGTTGTCCACGTTGCGGTCCCATGCGCTGGGGGCGGTTTCGGGGGCGGTCGCCGTGGAGTAGCCGAACTTGGCGTAGTGCGGGTCGTCGGCCGCTTCGCCATCCAGGGGGTTGTGGTCGCTGCCGTGGTTGATCAGGCGGACGATGCCGTCGTGGCGGGTTCCGTGCAGGAGCCAGCCGGGCTCGGGGAGCGCCGTGTACTGGTCGGATTCCTCCACGGGGAGCGGGAGTTCGCGCTCCGTCCACACCGGGTGGTCGGCGGGAAGGAGCAGGCCGAGGAAGCCCTTGCTGGCCCAGTACGGGGACGCCGGGCCCGAGTAGGCCTGGGTGGAGGGCAGAAACGTCCCGTACCAGCCGAGCGGAAGCAGCCCCCGCTCGTCGGGAACGCCGCGCTCCACGAAGTGCCGTGCGGTGCCGGACGCCAGGCGCCGGGTGAGGCCGGGGGCCAGGGGCGTGCAGTCCGCGAGGGCGCCCATCCAGACGGGGGCGGTCGCCGCGAAGCGGTACGTCAGGGAGCGGCCCTGGTGGACGGGGGCGCCGTCGGCGCCGAAGAAGTGCGGGTAGGCGGAGAGGAATTGGGCCAGGCGCTCGCGGTAGACCTCGGCGCGGCCTCCGTCGTCCTCGCCCGCCATGCGGGCCCACAGCAGCGGGTACAGATGCATCGCCCAGCCGATGTAATAGTCGAAGTTGCGCCCGTCGCCGTCGGTGTACCAGCCGTTCCCGCGGTACCAGTCCTCGATGCGGTCCAGGCCGCCGTCGATGTCCGCCTTGCTGTGCGGGGCGCCGACGGAGGCCAGGAACTGCTCCGACACCACCTGGAAGAGCCGCCAGTTGTTGTCCCACGTCCGGCCGCCGACGAAGCCGGAGAACCAGTCGACGACCCGCTCCTGGACCTTGGTGTCGAGCTTGTCCCAGATCCAGGGGCGGGTCTCGTGCAGGCCGATCGCGATCGACGCCGCCTCCACCATCTGCTGCGAGCAGTCGCTGAGTTCGGGCCAGGCCTCACCGCCCGCGCCGTCGCGGTCCGTGCCCGTTGTCAGACCCTGCGCGTAGCGTTCGACGAGGTGGGGGTCGGCCTCGCCGCCCGAGCCGCCCGCTCCCGCGATCCGGAAGGAGGCGAGGAGGAATGACCGTGCGTAGCCTTCGAGCCCGTCCGACACGACCCCCGACCAACTGCCGCGCCCCGGCAGCCGGAACTGCGCGAAGTTCGGCGTCGCGTACGGGACGAGTGCGTCCAGCTGCCGGTCGGCGAGCGCCTCCCAGTGCGACCGGGTCCAGCCCGTGAGCGGGGACAGGACACGGTCGGTGGGCGGCAGGGTCAGGTGCGGTGCGGGCATGACGGGTCCGTGATTCCTCTTCGGCGTAGGTGGATCACCGCAGCTGTGCGGTGTGCGTATGGCCGCGGGAGCCCGCGACGCGGACGGTGACGCGGGCGCGACGGCCGGGAGTGACGCTGACCGTGTCGTCGGCGCGCACCACCCTCCGTACGGGGAAGGGCAGTTCCAGGGTGAGAGTCGTGCCGGTGCGGCCCGGGTCGGACACGGCGAGGGATATGCCGTCGGCGCCACGTCGTGCGATCACGGTGCAGGGGCCCGATGCCGTGAGACCGGCGGCGCTGCCCGGCTGCCAGAAGTGTGCGGCGAGGAGGCCGTGGCGGCGGGCCTCGACGGCCTGGGCGGTGGCGTTGTTGGCGACGATGCGGACCGGACGTGCATGGGACCAGACGGCGGTCGCGGCGGCGCTCGCACCGGGCAGCAGGACGTAGGCGTACGAGGACGCGGCGGGGGAGACGCCGTGGTCGAGCCACAGGGTCAGATAGCGGCGGGTGAGCGGGGTGGTGCTGCCTCCGGTGTCCGCGCCGGTGTTGATGGCCCGCCAGGTGCCGGTCCGCTCCTCGCGCAGGGCGTGCAGGCGGGCGGGGTGCTCGGAGTGATCGTCGGGGAAGACGTAGCCGCCGGTGCCGTCCAGATGGGCCCACCGGGTGCCGGGCAGGGATGCCGACCAGTCCGTGTGCGTGGGCTGCCGCCGGCCGTCGACCGTGAGGCGGGGGGCGCCGTTCTCGTGCAGATTGCGGTTCTCGACGACCGTCTCGATGCTCCGGCCGTCGCTCGCGGTGATGCCGGTGCCCAGGGCGACGACCGCGTTGTCGAGGAAGAACCACGCCTTCCTGGCGCGCAGTGTGCTGCCGTCGGCGATGAGCTCCATCGCGGCGGCGCCGTACCTGTCGTCGAGCACCGCGCCGCCCGCGACGGCGTTCTTCGGGAGATAGGTCCCCGTGCCGCCGCCGGTGCCGATGTCGGCACGTTCGCGGGTGTCCACGGTGGTGCCCGGCAGGCGGTAGGGATCGACCGTCGCCCAGAAGCCGTCGCCGAACTGCCCGAGGTCGTCGCCGTCGTAGAGGTAGGTCATGCCGTCGCCGGTGTACCAGCCGTGCAGGTTCTCGCCGTTGCCCGCCTCGTACGCGGCGATGCGCTTCGAGGAGAGCGAGAGCGTGAGCGCCCAGCCGGGGCGCCGGTGCACCACGCGGTCCATGTCCGCGAACGAAAAGTGCCCGGTGAGCCGGTCGGCGGCCGGTACGGCTGAGTCGTCGAGGACGGACTTGGCGCGGGCGATCGCGGGCACGCCGACCAGGCCGAGGTAGGGGTTGGTCTTGTTGCGGGACATCCATCCCTTGGCCAGGGCGCGCCAGCGTGCGGCGTACGCGGCCGGGGCGCCGTCCGCCAGCTGCAGGATGTTGGTGAGGGCCGCCGCGCCGTCCTTGTGGTCCGGCGCCTTCTCGCGGGAGGTGGCACGGCCGCGCAGTGCGTCCATCATCAGGCCGTCGAAGACCACCGGCGAGAAGGTCCGGTCCACCGCCTCGTAAAGGACGGACGTCTTGGGGTCGGTGACGGCCCAGTCGGAGTCGGCGAGCAGTGCGATCAGCTGTCCCGCGCTGCCGAGCAGGACACTGCCGTACGTCCCCGTGTAGGCGACGGAGCCGTGCTGCACGAAGGACCCGTCCTCGTAGAACCCGTCGCCCGAAGTGACGTACGTGAACAGGCTGTTCTTGCCCTTGTCCCGTACGTCGGAGAGACCGTCGCGGGCCAGTGCGAGCGTGTCCGCGTCGCGTGCGAGGAGTCCGCGCAGCGCCACGATGACGGCCTTGTCGGCGCGGTTGGCGCCCGTCTCGGACAGCGTCGGAATGCTGGTGCGCCGGTCCGGGTCCGGGACGAACTTCGCCACCGTGGCGACGTATGCCGTCAGGTCGGCCGCGGGGATCTTCTCCCGCAGCAGCACGCAGGTGTCCATAAGGGCGCGGGGCGCGCCGATCTCCCAGAACCACCAGTTGCCGGATTCGGGGCGGCCGGGGTTGTAGGCGTCGGCGTGCAGGAAGCGCAGGGCTTCGAGCAGGGCGTCGGCCGCTTCGGTGCTGTCGCTGAGGGAGGTGCCGGGGGTGGTCAGGGCTGTCGCGATCGTGCGCAGGCGGGTGTAGCTCTGGCCGAAGTTGCCCGGCTCCTTCGCGGGGGAGAGGTCGGGCCACAGGGCGGTGCGGCTCGTGCTCCTGTCCAAGTCCCGCCACCATGCGGACGCCTGGGTGTCCAGGGTCTTCAGCGCTGCCGCGAAGTCGGGGTCGCCGGCGTCGAACTCACCGCCGGTGAGCTGGGCTGCGGCGCGGGCGAGGAGGGTGTCGTAGGGGTTCGCGTCCGAGGCCTTGTCCGCGCTCTTGTCCGAGGCGGCGCGGGCCGTGCCACCAGCAGCCAGCGGCACGAAGGCCGATGCGGCACTCGCGGCGAGGATCGTGCGGCGTCGTGGCCCGGTGGAGCCGGAGTGGGACATGCGCATAAGGAACTCCCGTGAGGCGTCAGGGCGTCGGGGTGTCAGGGCGTCGGGGGGATCCCGCGACAGCATGTAAGCGGTTGCTATGGCACGCAAGAGGGCCGGGAATCTTTCTATATCTTTCTGTGCTGGTGACAGCCTGCCGAGGGCCTATGTGCCTGCTGTCCGAGGGGTCACCAGATACATCGGAGGTATTGACGCTGACAGTAAGCGATTACTACGTTGCGGCCCCATGGCTGAGAACTGGACCCGAAACGTACGCGCTCGCGGTACTCACACAGTCCGCGCCCGCAGCACCCGTACCGTTCGCGCCGCCACGGCGACCGCGGCCGCGGCCGCCACCCTCGCGCTCGCCCTCCCCGCCCACGCGGCGCCCTTCGACCCGGCCCCGGGGGCGGACGGCGTCGGCGACCCGCTCTTCCCGACGCTCGGCAACGGCGGCTACGACGTCCGCCACTACGACCTCTCCTTCGACTTCACGCCGGTGACGTACGACTTCACCGGCACCATGAAGATCAAGTCGAGAGCCACTCAAGACCTGTCGTCCTTCAACCTCGACGTCGACTCGCTGGCGATCGACGCCGTCAAGGTCAACGGCAAGAAGGCGGCATGGGAGATCGGCCCGGGCCAGACCGGTCAGGAGCTGACCGTCACCCCGTCGGGCGGTCTGCGCGACCACCGCGCCTTCGACGTCGAACTGACCTACCACGGCAACGGCAGGACCAAGCCGGTCGGCCAGCCCGGCTGGCGCTACATGTCCGACGGCGGTTTCGCCTCCGCCGCCCAGGCCTCCCGCGCCGACACCTTCGCGCCGGTCAACGACCACCCCTCCGACAAGGCCACCTGGACCTTCCACCTCACCGCCCCCGACGGCTGGACGCCCGCCGCCAACGGCAACCTCACCGGCACCCGCAACGCCGGGACCGAGAAGAAGACCTGGGACTTCTCCCTCAAGTCCCCCATGGCGCCCGAGCTCCTCGGGATCTCCGTCAACAAGCAGACCTACCTCTACGGACGCGGCCCGCACGGAGTGAAGCTGCGCCACCTCGTCCCCGAGGACCAGCAGGCCAAGTACAAGCCCATCGCCGAGGAGACCGGCGGACAGCTGGCCTGGCTGGAGAAGACCCTCGGCGTGCGCTACCCGTTCGACACCTACGGAGTGCAGATCGTCCGGGACGGCTACAGCGACGCACTGGAGAACCAGACCCTGTCGCTCTTCGGCCCTTCGTGGTTCGAGAAGCCCACCTACTCGACCACCATGGTCCACGAGCTGACCCACCAGTGGTTCGGCGACTCCGTCACCCCCGCCACCTGGCAGGACGCCTGGCTGAACGAAGGCCCCGCCGTCTACTACGCGGCCGTGTGGGCGGACCAGAAGGGGTTCCAGACCATCGAGGAGAAGATGAAGACCGCGTACGCAAAACTCGACGCGGTCCGCAAGACCGACGGACCGCCCGGAAAGCCCACCGGGCTCGGCGGCTTCAACATCTACGACGGCGCCGCGGTCTCCCTCTACGCCCTCAACCAACGGATAGGGCAGACGAAGTTCGAGGCCGTCATGAAGTCGTGGCTGAGCGAGCACCGGCACGGCAACGCCTCCACCCAAGACTTCATCGACAACGCCGTCGAGGTCACCGGCGACGACTCGGTCGGCACGTTCCTGAACCACTGGCTGTTCGACCTCGACAACCCGCCCATGCCGGGCCACCCGGAGTGGGGTGTCGCGAAGTGAGGCGCCGGCAGAGCGCGGGGAAGCGCCCGCGCATCGCAGCGGCGGCCCTCGCGATGGCGGCGGTCGGTGCCGTCAGCGCCGTCAACGCGCCGCAGAGCGCACAAGCCGCCCCGAGCCCCAAGATCCTCCACGTCGCCCCGAACGGCTCGGGCGACTCCTGCACCGTCACCCGTCCCTGCTCCCCGCAGGCCGCCCGTGACACCGCACGCACCGTCGACGGACGGGACGTACGCGTCGAACTCGCCCACGGCACCTACGAGATGAGCGAGCCGCTGAAGCTGGGCGCGGCCGACTCCGGGCGCGACGGGCACACCGTCACCTGGACGGCAGCGCGCGGCGCCCGCCCCGTTCTGTCCGGCGGCCGTGCGCTGACCGGGTGGGACAAGGGCGCCGACGGCACCTGGACGACGGATGTCCCCGAAGGGATCACCCCGCGCCAGCTGTTCGTGGACGGCGAGCGGGCGGTACGTGCGCGGGGCGAGGCCTGCCCGGCCAGTACCTGTGACGCGACGAAGACCGGCATGACGGGCGCCAGGGCCACCGACATCGACCGGTGGCAGCGGCCCACCGGCGCGGAAGCCGTCATCAAGGTCCGCTGGCGCGACTACCACTGCCGGATCACGGGCGTCGAAGGCGACAACCTCACCTTCGCGCAGCCCTGCTGGACCAACTCCGCGAGCGGCACGAACCGTACGGGCCCTGCCTGGGACTCCACCACGGTCGACTCGGCGCGCTACTCCGGGGTCGCCTACTTCGAGAACGCCCGCGAACTACTGGACAAGCCGGGCGAGTTCGTCCGGGACGCGCAGGACCGCACCGTCACCTACCTCCCGCGCAAGGGCGAGAACATGCGGCACGCGCGCGTGCTCACCCCGGTGACCGAGCGGCTCATGGTCGTCGACGGTGCCCACGACCTGCGCGTACAAGGCATCGGCTTCGCCTACGCCGCGTACGGCCAGCCGTCCACGGACGAGGGCTACGCGGGCACCCAGGCCGGCCTCACCCTCACCGGAGCGACCGGTCCCGTCGATCACGCGGGCCGGCACTACACCAAGCCGAGCGCGGCGCTCACGGTGCGCGGTGGCCGCCATGTCAGCGTCACCGGGGCCGAGTTCACGCACCTGGGCGGTGCCGGTGTCGTCCTCGAAGGGGGCACCAAGGACAGCTCGGTCACCCGCTCCCGCTTCACGGACCTCTCGTCCGGCGCCGTGTACGTCGGTGACACCGAGCCGAAGCCGGAATCCGAACTCGCCGGTGAACGGAACACCGTCGCGTACAACACGATCCGTCGCACCGGCGTCGAGTACACCGACGCGGTGGGCATCTGGGCCGGATACGAGGCCGGACTCACCGTCGACCACAACACCCTCGACGACCTGCCCTACTCGGGGATCTCCGTCGGCTGGGGCTGGAACCAGCCGGAGGCCAGGGAGTCGGTCCTGCGGGACAACCGGATCACGAACAACCGGATCATGAACGTGATGCGCGTCGAACACACCCAGCACGACGGCGGCGCGGTCTACACCCAGGGCGCCCAGCCCGGCACGGTTGTCTCCGGCAACTACATCAACCGCTCCGCCTACGGGAACACCGAGCGCGACGGCAACGGAATCTACCTCGACGAGCAGTCGTCGTACATCCGCGTCGAAGGCAACGTCATCACCCGCATCGGCTACAAGTGGGTCTCCAACTGGGCCGATTACGGCATCCGGAACCACGCCACCGGCAACTGGACCGACACCGACACACCGGCCCTCACCGGCACCGGATCGACGATGAAGGACAACCACACCAAGCTCGACAGGCTCCCCGCGGCGGCGCTCGCCGTGGCGGCCCGCTCGGGTGCGCACGAGGCGGCGGCCGAACAGCTCCGCCCGGACCTCGCCCGCGCCGGAACCGCGACCCAGTCCTCCACGGACGGCGCGGCCCCGGCCTCCCGCGCGACCGACGGAGACACCTCGACCGACACCCGCACCCTGTCCGAACCGGGCGCCTGGTGGCAGGTCGACCTCGGCGGCGTGCGGCGCGTGGGACAGGTCGAGATCTGGAACGACACGTCCATGACCACGGCCGACTTCGACGTACAGCTCGCGAGGACCGCGGACTTCGCCGACGCCACGACCGTGCACGTCGACGGACGATCGCTTCGGCCCACACTCCTCGACACGGACGCGGAAGCCGGATACATAAGGATCAAGCTCACCGGCACGGGACGCGTAGCGCTTTCCCACGTACTCGTGCACCCTGCACGTACATAGGCAACATCCGCACTCGCACAGGTTTTTGTACGGAAAGGCACACCATGACCGACCTCCGTCTCGGCGTCCTCGGCTACGGCTTGCGCGGTTCGCTCGCCCGCACCGCACACCGGCCCGGCGCGGGCTCCCGCGTCATCGCGCTCGCCGACCACGACGTCACCGCGCGGACGGAGGCGGCCGCGGCCTTCCCCGACGCCCGGATATCCACCGACCACCGCAAGGTCGTCGAGGACCCGGACGTCGACGCCCTCGTCATCCTCACCCCCGACCACACCCACGCGCAGCTCGCCTGCGAGGCGCTGCGCGAGAACAAGCCCGTCTTCGTGGAGAAGCCCCTGGACATCGGCATCGAAGCCTGCGACGAGATCCTGCGGACCGCCTACGAGACGGGAACTCGCCTCTACGTGGGCCACAACATGCGCCACATGCCCGTGATCAGGCTGATGCGCGACATCATCGGGCGCGGTGAGATCGGCGAGGTCAAGACGGTCTGGGTACGCCACTTCGTCGCCTACGGAGGCGACTGGTACTTCAAGGACTGGCACGCCGAACGGCAGAACACCACCGGCCTGCTGCTCCAGAAGGCCGCCCACGACATCGACGTACTGCACTGGCTCGCGGGCGGCTACACCCGTCAGGTGCAGGCCCTCGGCGACCTCATGGTCTACGGCGACAACCCGCACCGCCGCGAGCCGGGCGAGCCCAAGACGGACGACTGGTACACCGAGGACGGCCACTGGCCGGCGGCCACCCAGCGCGACCTCAACCCGGTCATCGACGTCGAGGACGTCTCGCTGGTCAACATGCGCCTCGACAACGGCGTCCTCGCCTCCTACCAGCAGTGCCACTTCACGCCCGACTACTGGCGCAACTACACCGTCATCGGCGACGCGGGCCGCCTGGAGAACTTCGGCGACGGCCCCGGCGGCGTGGTGAAGGTCTGGAACACCCGGCGCTCGGCCTACCGCGCCGACGCGGACGCCGAGTACCCGGTGCCGGACGAGCAGGACGAGGGCGGGCACGGCGGCTCCGACCCGCTGCTCATCGACGAGTTCGTACGGTTCGTGCGCGAGGGAGGCCGCACCGACACGTCGCCGGTCGCGGCCCGGATGGCGGTCGCGGCGGGCGTGCGCGCGACGCAGTCGCTGCGGGACGGGGGCACGCCGCGTGAGGTGCCGGACCTGGATCCGGAACTCGTGGCCTACTTCGAGCGGGGCCAGACCCGCTAGGACACAGGGCCTGAAGGAAAGCTGCGGCGGCGCTTAAGAAATCCTCGATGGACCGGGGCGCCGCCGTAGGGAAGATTCCTGTGTCGTCGGTGGAAGAAGCGACGTACGACAGGAGCCGCTGCGTTGAAGGCGCTGGTCAAGGAGAAGGCGGAGCCGGGTCTCCGGCTGATGGACGTACCGGAGCCGGTGATCGGCCACGGAGACGTCCTGATCAAGGTGCTCCGCACCGGGATCTGCGGAACCGATCTGCACATCCGGGCCTGGGACGGCTGGGCGCAGCAGGCGATCAAGGCGCCGCTGGTCGTCGGGCACGAATTCGTCGGCGAGGTCGTGGAGACCGGGCGTGACGTCGCCGACATCAAGATCGGTGACCGGGTCAGCGGCGAGGGCCACCTGGTCTGCGGCAAGTGCCGCAACTGCCAGGCGGGCCGCCGCCACCTGTGCCGCGCCACGGTCGGTCTGGGCGTCGGCAGGGACGGGGCGTTCGCTGAGTTCGTCGCGCTGCCCGCCGCCAATGTGTGGGTGCACCGCGTTCCCGTCGACCTCGACGTGGCCGCGATCTTCGACCCGTTCGGCAACGCCGTGCACACCGCGCTGTCCTTCCCGCTGGTCGGCGAGGACGTGCTGATCACCGGGGCAGGGCCGATCGGCCTGATGGCCGCCGCCGTGGCCCGGCACGCGGGCGCCCGCAACGTCGTCGTCACGGACGTCAGCGAGGAGCGCCTCGAGCTCGCCCGCAAGATCGGCGTGAGCCTGGCGCTGAACGTCGCCGAGACCCCGATCGCCGAGGGGCAGCGCGACCTCGGCCTGCGCGAGGGCTTCGACGTCGGCCTGGAAATGTCCGGCAACCCCGTCGCGATGCGCGACATGCTCGCCAACATGACGCACGGCGGCAAGATCGCCATGCTCGGTCTGCCGGCAGAGGAGTTCGCCGTCGACTGGTCCCGGATCGTCACCTCGATGATCACGATCAAGGGCATCTACGGCCGAGAGATGTTCGAGACCTGGTACTCCATGTCGGTGCTGCTCGAAGGCGGCCTCGATCTCGCCCCCGTGATCACCGGCCGCTACGGCCACCGTGACTTCGAGGCGGCCTTCGACGACGCGGCGAGCGGCCGCGGCGGCAAGGTCATCCTCGACTGGACCTCCTGAACCTTCTCGGCCGCACCGCTCAACTCCCAAAGGACTCAAGCATGTTCGACTCCGTACGCGACGACCTGCGCACCACCCTCGACGAGATCCGCGCCGCCGGCCTGCACAAGCCCGAGCGCGTCATCGGCACCCCGCAGTCCGCCACCGTCTCCGTCACCGCGGGAGGCCGCCCCGGCGACGTACTGAACTTCTGCGCGAACAACTACCTCGGTCTCGCCGACCACCCCGAGGTCATCGCCGCCGCGCACGAGGCCCTGGACCGCTGGGGCTACGGCATGGCGTCCGTGCGCTTCATCTGCGGCACGCAGGAGGTGCACAAGGAGCTGGAGGGGCGCCTTTCCGCGTTCCTCGGCCAGGAGGACACGATCCTCTACTCGTCCTGCTTCGACGCCAACGGCGGAGTCTTCGAGACGCTGCTCGGCGCCGAGGACGCGGTCATCTCGGACGCCCTCAACCACGCCTCGATCATCGACGGCATCCGCCTTTCCAAGGCCCGCCGCTTCCGCTACGCCAACCGCGACATGGCGGACCTGGAGCAGCAGCTGAAGGAGGCCTCCGAGGGCGGCGCGCGCCGCAAGCTGATCGTCACCGACGGCGTCTTCTCCATGGACGGCTACGTCGCCCCGCTGCGGGAGATCTGCGACCTCGCCGACCGTTACGACGCGATGGTGATGGTCGACGACTCGCACGCCGTCGGTTTCGTCGGCCCCGGCGGCCGCGGCACTCCCGAGCTGCACGGCGTCATGGACCGCGTCGACATCATCACCGGCACCCTGGGCAAGGCGCTCGGTGGCGCCTCCGGCGGCTACGTGGCGGCCCGCGCGGAGATCGTCGCCCTCCTTCGCCAGCGCTCGCGCCCCTACCTCTTCTCCAACACCCTCGCCCCGGTGATCGCGGCGGCCTCGCTGAAGGTCATCGACCTCCTGGAGTCGGCCGGTGACCTGCGCGACCGGCTCGCCGCGAACACGGAGCTGTTCCGCTCGCGGATGAC
The DNA here is from genome assembly GCF_053606765.1 of Streptomyces sp. NPDC055189. Taxonomy (NCBI): domain Bacteria; kingdom Bacillati; phylum Actinomycetota; class Actinomycetes; order Kitasatosporales; family Streptomycetaceae; genus Streptomyces; species Streptomyces sp. NPDC055189. The sequence continues at coordinate 80,573 of NZ_JBSGSG010000002.1, read as the reverse complement.
GGAGGAGGGCTTCGACATCCTGCCGGGCGACCACGCGATCGCCCCGGTGATGATCGGCGACGCGTCGGTCGCGGGGCGGATGGCCGAGCTGCTCCTGGAGCGCGGCGTGTACGTGATCGGCTTCTCGTACCCCGTGGTGCCGCAGGGCGCGGCCCGTATCCGCGTCCAGCTGTCGGCCGCGCACTCCACCGATGACGTGAACCGCGCGGTGGACGCGTTCGTGGCGGCGCGGGCGGAGCTGGACGCCTGACGGTGTCCGGGCGCCCTCGGGTGACCGCGGGGCTTGGCCGGACCGCTGGTGTCGGTGAGGTCCGAGGTTTGGGACAATCGACCCCATGATCGAAGCGCGGCGGCTGCACATCCTCCGTGCGGTGGCCGACCACCGCACGGTCACGGCCGCTGCCGCCGCGCTCTATCTCACCCCGTCCGCGGTCTCCCAGCAGCTGTCCGCCCTGGAGCAGGAGACCGGCCACCGCCTGGTCGAGCGGGGTGCGCGCGGGGTCAGGCTGACCCCGGCGGGCGAGATCCTGCTGTCCCACACGAACGCGGTCCTCGCCCAGCTGGAGCGGGCCGAGGCGGAGCTGGCCGCGTACAGCTCGGGCGAGGCGGGGACGGTGACCGTGGCGTCCTTCGCCACGGGGATCGCCCTGGTGGTCGGCCCCGCCCTGGCCCGGCTCTCGTCCAGCGCGCCGGGGATCCGCGTACGGGTCCAGGACGCGGAGGGCGACGCGAGTCTGCCGATGGTGCTGGACCGGCAGGTGGATGTCGCCGTGGCCGTGGAGTACCGGGGCGCGCCTGGCGCGGACGATCCGCGTCTCACGCGGGTCCCGCTGTACGCGGAGCCCTTCGACGCGGTGCTCCCCGAGAGCCACCGCCTCGCGGAGGCGGAGCGCGTACCGCTCGCGGAGCTTGCCAAGGACGCGTGGATCGGGCCCTTCGCGGGGAACCCCTGCCATGACGTGGTGATACTCGCCTGTGAGGCGGCGGGCTTCCAGCCGCTCCTCGAACACTGGTCGGACGATTTCCGGGCCGTCGTCGCCCTGGCGTCGGCGGGCGCCGGAGTGGCCCTCGTGCCCCGGTCGGCACTGCGCGGCATGGACGTCTCGGGGGTGGTGATCCGTCCCGTGGAGGGCGCCGCTCCCACCCGCCGGGTGTTCGCGGCCGTGCGGTGCGGGGCCGAGGAGCATCCGCTGATCCGCCCCGTCCTCGACGCGCTGGGACAAGCGGCGGAATAGCGGTCGGCCTTCGGCCCGGTCCTGTCGCCGGGGCGGCCGACGGAACCGGGCCGGACGCGGATACCGGCGGAGGGCGGACGGCGGACGGCGGACGTGGCTACATCCAGAGGCCGTCCAGGAACGGGTAGACCTCGGTGAGCCCGGCCGGGCCCTGGATGAGCTTGTCCTCGGAGACGACGACGAACTCGTCGCCCTTGGTGAGGAAGTAGTGGGCCGTCGACTCCGAGACGGCCGTGCAAGCCGCGTCGGGCCCGAACCCGAAGGCCTCGGGTGCGGCCGTCAGCTGGAACAGCTGGTGGATGGGGCCACGTGCCAGGTCGACCTCTTCGGGGTCGACGGTGCAGCTGCCCTTGCGGCCGAAGACCAGGAGCCTCCCGCCGTCGGTACCGAAGCCGGTGACATCGCACAACTCGCCGACGGTGTGCAGCAGTTCGGGGTGCAGGAGATGTTCCGCGTAATGGACGGGGCCGTGGCTCTTCTCGGAGAACTCGATGGCCTGGTCCTGTACGAAGCCCATATAGATGTGCCCACTGCGCTCGGCTGCCGGACCGACGGCGTCGAAGCCGTCGCTGAACGGCTTGGGCAGGTGCGGGAACTGATCGGTGATCCTCCGCGGTCCTGCCTCGATGCCGCGTCGCTTCGAGAAGCGGATGAACTCGTCCCCGCGGAAACCGTCGAATCGTACGTAGGGCGTGTCGCTGTCCGGGATCGCCTTGGCCGCGGACTCGAAGATCCCGCCGCCCGCGTCGAGTGCCCGCTTGGTCGCGCCGCTCAAGGAACCGAGCGCCGAGCCCAGGACGCCGCCGCCGGCGGAGACCAGGGTGGCCGTCAGCGCGTCGAAGGCCTTGGCCTCGCCGCGACCGGGCACCCGCTCCAGGATCCACTGCTGGGCGGTGCGAGGCCCCAGGGCGGGCTTGGCCGCCTGCTCCAGGGTCGCGTCCGGCGAGCTGCTGTCGTCGTGGACGGACAGCAGGTGACCGCTGTTCGCGTTGATCAGCGTGTACCGGCCGTCGCCGGTCTCCACCGGCCGCCACAGCTGGGACACCAGCAGGTCACGCCGGGTCTCCGCAGGGCACTGCTGCACCGGGGAGCCCGCACGGCCGCGGCCCGTCATCACGTCCATGCGCAAGGTGCTGTGCACGCTCTGCAGCGTCCAGGTGTCCTTCTCGGCGGCGTTGGGCCGCAGATGCCACAACTGGCTGTACCGCGCGGTTCCTTGCGGGTTCAGCTCCTGCTGCACGATCGGCACGCTCTGTGCCGTCTTGGCTCCCCGCACTCCCGCGTACAGCCCGCTCTCCTCGTTCTTGAGCAGGTAGATCCCCTCGGACAACGCAGCCATGTGCCAACCTCCGTGGAAGACGGACAGTGATCCCGCGGTAACCCCCCGGTGATCCCCCGCGTGTGCGCCTCACAGAGTAGGAGCTCGGTTCGATATCCGATACGGGTGGAATTCGGCTGCTATTCACCCCTCAATTACCGGGACGTGAGGCTGCCGTCCGGACGGGCGTAGACCCAGGTGGCCTCAACTCCCACCGGTGGCACATCCGTTGGGACTAGACGCGTGGGGGCGGAATGCGCCCGGTGTGCGAGGTCCGGTTCTCACCCGTGACGCCGTCGCCCCTCCCGCCGCGCCAGACCGCCGGAGACCGGTGCGGTGCCGAGGTCGCCGTCCCCGTCCTCGTGGCGCAGGACCCAGTCGTCGAGGTCGCGCGCGGCTTCGAGGGGACTGCCCGCGGTGTAGTCCTGCCACCAGGCAGCTCCACCGGGGTTTCCCGGGGAGCGCAGTTCCTCCCGGAAACGGGACTCGGCCGCGGCGAAGCGTGTCCGCGCGGTCTGCGCCTCCACGCCCAGGGCGTCGGCGATCAACTGCCAGCCGGCGCCGCCCAACCGCTCGCACACGGCGGCGGCCTCGAAGAACCGGTGCGCCGCCCTGAGCACGTCGGCGGCGTCGGACAGCACGGAGCCGGGGGAGCGGGCGGTGCCGTCGGAACGCAACTCGTGTTCCCCGATCGGTACGGCGGCCCGCGCGAGGCCGGCAAGTTCGCACGCCTCGTGGGCCATCGCGAGACGCGCCAGGGACGCGTCCGTGTACGGCGACGATGCGGCGGCACCGGAGTCCTTGTCGGCCATGTCAGCTCCAGTGGCCATGTCAGCCAGGTCCGCTGTGTCGGCAGTGTCCGCCGTGTCAGCCATTTCGTCCGCGTCGGCCATGGTGGTCCGCCTCAGCCGCGTACGAAGTAGAGGACGGTCATCGTCACGGCGACGGTGAGGATGATGCCCCGCAGCAGCCGGGCTGAGAGGCGGCGTGCGAAGTGGGCGCCGGTGAAGCCGCCCGCCAGCGCGCCGACGAACATCGCGCCGAGAACGAGCGGAGCACTGAGCGCGTCCGAGGCGAGGAGGAGCAGGGCGGCCGCGCTGAGATTGATGGCCGCGATCTGGGTGATCCGCATCGGATTGCTGACGGCGGCGTCGAGGCCCAGGCCGATGCCCCACAGGGCGAACATCATGATGCCTACGGCCCCGCCGAAGTATCCGCCGTACAGCGCGAGCAGGAACTGGCCGATCAGAACGGCTCGCGGACTCATGTCGATCCGGCGGCCGAGTGCGCTGCTGATCGTGCGGGAGATGCGGCGGCCGAAGGCGAGTACGGCCGTGGCGAAGGCGAGCAGCCACGGCACCGCGGCGTCGAACGAGGCCGCGGGCAGGGTGAGGAGCAGGGTGGCGCCGAGCCCGCCCCCGACCACGCTGACCGTCGTCAGCGCCTTGATGGATGTCGCCCCGACCGGGGCGATTTCACGCCGGTAGACCCATCCGCTGGCCACGGCTCCCGGCACCAGGGCGATGGTCGAAGAGGCGTTCGCCGTCACCGGGGAGAGGCCGACCGCGACCAGGGCGGGCAGCGCCACGAACGTGCCTCCGCCGCCGACGGAGTTCAGTGCTCCGGCGGCGATGCCTGCGAGGAGGACGAGCAGAGTCTCGGACACCCGCCGAGCATCGCCCCGTGACGGACGGATCCACAATGCGTAATCGGCGTACCCGGCCTAAGGCTGTGCCATAGGCTGATCTGGTGCGCTACGACCTCGACGACCTGCGACTCTTCCTCGACACGGTGACGGAGGGGTCGATCACGGCAGGGGCCCGCCGCATGCACCTGAGCCTGCCGTCGGCCAGCGCCAGGGTCCGTTCCCTGGAACAGCAGGCCGGTGTGGCGCTGCTGATCCGCGGCCGGAGAGGGGTTCGTCCCACACCGGCGGGGACCACACTGGCCCGGCACGCGCGCGAGGTCCTGGCCCAGACGGTGCGGCTCGAGAGCGCAGTGGCCAGCTACACGCGATCGCCCACCGCGCCCCTGACCCTCCTCGGCGGCGGTTCCGCGGTGCACAGGCTCGTACCGCATGCCCTTGTCTCGTTCCTCCGGGCGCACCCGGATGTCGACGTCCGGGTATCTGAACACCGCACTCCGCAGATCGTGCGGATGCTGACCGACGGCGAGGCGGACCTGGGCATCGTCCTCGACGACGAGGCGCGCGACTGCGGTCTGGTCATGGAACCCCTCGGTGACGACTCCCTTGTGGTGGTCGGCCAGGCAGGCGGGATCCTCGCCGGCCGTACGTCGCTCACCTACAGCGAGGCCGCCGAGCATCCGCTGGTCGGCCTCGACGCCGACGCCTCGCTGCGCCGCTGGATCGAGAGGCACGTCGGCCCGCACGCGCCGGTCGTCCGCTACCGCACCACCGTCGCCAACCTCAGCGTCCTGCTCGCCCTGGCCGCCGCGGGCGTGGGTCTCGCCATCGTCCCGCGCCGCGTGATCGACCCCGCCCAGCCCTTGGACGTATGCGCCCTCCAGGACCCCTGGGCCAAACGCCACCACCTCCTGGCCCGGGGCGCGAAGACGGGCCCTGCGTCTCCGGCGACGGAATCCCTGGCCAACCACCTGCGTAGTGCCGCGACTTCAGAACCGATACTGCCGGGGCACGGGGTGGGCGGGGTGGGGTGAAGGCGCTGGGTGTCGGCTGTCGGGCCCGGGCCGTAGGCCGTTGGGTGCCGCGCCCCTCAGGTCGCAGGCCACTCGTGCTGCGTGGCGGCGTCACTTGGCCCTGCCGCCGTTCGACCCGTGCGTGCAGGTTCTGCCAGCAGGTCCAGCAGGTCCAGCAGGTCCAGCAGGCCGTACCTACGCGCCGCGTCGGGGGACCGCCGTCCTCAGGTCGTCGCAGGTCGCCCCGTGCTGGCCCGGAGCACGACCTCGCCCTGCACCCGCTCCACCCGGGACCTCGCGCCCCGCTCGCGAAGGGCGAGGGCCAGTACGTCCCGGCCCATCTGCGTCAGCGGCAGAGCCACCGTGGTCAGCGGTGGGGTCAGTTCGCCGACCAGGGGGATGTCGTCGAAGCCCGCCAGCGATACGTCCTGCGGCACCCGGAGCCCCCGCTCCCGTAACGCACCCAGCGCACCCACGGCCATCACGTCCGTCACCGCGAAGACGCACGTGGGCCGCTGCCCCCGGCGCAGCAGTTCGACCGCCGCCGCATGACCCCCGTCACGGGTGAACGCGCCCTCCACGATCCGCTCCGGGGGGAGATCGACCCCCGCGTCGGCCAGCGCCGTGCGGAACCCGGCCAGGCGGTCCGCGACCGTGGTGAGCCGTTCGGGCCCGGTGAGGACGGCGAACTCCCGGTGGCCCAGGGACAGCAGCGCCCGCGCCAGGGCGCCCGCCCCCGCCCGGTTCTCGGGCTGCACCGTGTCCACGCGGAGGCTCCGGTGCCGGCTGACCACCGCGACGCGGCCACCGTCACGTATATAGGGAGCGAGCTCCGACTCCAACGCCCGCTCCCACGCGGGGTCCTGGAACCCGGAGCCGATGAGCAGGATCGCGCGGGCCCGCTGCGCCCGCAGCATCGAGACGTACGCGATCTCCCGCGCCGGAGCGCGGAAAGTGCTGGCCAGCATGACCAGCAGATCCTGCTCGGCGGCCGCCGCCATCACACCGCTCGCGATCGCCGCGAAGTAGGGGTCCCCGACGTCGTGGCAGATGACCCCGACCGTGTTGTTCGAGGAGCTGGCGAGCGCCTGCGCATGGGCGTTGGGGATGTACCCCAACTGCTCCGCCGCTTCGAGCACCCGGCGCCGCAGGTCCTCGCGGACACGCGTGGTGCCGTTCAGTGCCCGTGACGCGGTGGCCGGCGAGACCCCGGCGGTCCGGGCCACGGCGTGCAGGGTGACATGAGGTCCGTGCTCGCGCTCGCGTCCTCGCCCCGGCACGGGCGGCTGCTCGCGCCCCGGCGCCCGCCCTGTTCCCGGTTCCTGCTCGCGCCCCAGCGCCCGCACCGCGCCCCCCTCGTCCCGCGTCGCGAAACTTCGAGCCGACCTATTGACCCTGCGGTCAGCCAGTCATTAGCGTGGCGGACACCTTACCAGAAAGCGCTTTCTGAAAGCGGTTTCCGCACCACCGAAGCTGAAACCCGAAGCTGGAACCGAAGCTGCAACTGAAACTGAAGCCCGTACCACCGAAGCTCCGCAACTGACTCCGAAGTTCGCTGAATGCCAGGGGAGTTCACCGTGAGCCAGAGCGCACTGCAGGCAACTCCCGTCAAAACGGCAGGCGTTGCCGATCGAAGCCGTCCCACCCTGCGACAACGTACCGCCGAGGCGGCCGAGAAGAGCTGGCGTCCGCTGGTCCTGCTGCTCGTCTGCTTCGGGGCCTGGTGGCTGATCGCCGCCACCGAGATGGTCGAGGCATACCTCGTGCCCTCGCCCGGTGCGACCTTCGACGTGATCCTCGACAAGCCCGACTACCTGTGGCAGCACACCTGGGTCACCACGTACGAAACCCTGCTCGGCTTCGTCATCGCCGTGGCCGTCGGCATTCTCTCCGCGGTCGTCATGGTCTACTCGACGACCGTCGAGAAGACGCTCTATCCGATCCTCCTCTTCGCCCAGGTCGTACCGAAGATCGCGATCGCCCCGCTGTTCGTCGTCTGGCTCGGCTTCGGCATCGCACCGAAGATCCTGATCGCTGTTCTCATCGCCTTCTTCCCCGTCGTCATCTCCATGGTGACCGGGCTGAAAGCCGTCGACCCGGAGATGCTCCAGCTCTCCGCCACCATGGGCGCGCGGCCCTGGCAGACCTTCCTCAAGATCCGCTTTCCGGCATCGCTGCCGCACCTGTTCTCCGGCCTGAAGGTGGCCGTCACCCTGGCCGTCACCGGCGCCGTCGTGGGTGAGTTCGTCGGCGCGAACGAAGGCCTCGGATATGTGATCCTCCAGGCCAACGGAAACCTCGACACCCCGATGCTCTTCGCGGGGCTGCTCGTCATGTCGCTCATCGGCGTCGTCCTCTTCGTCATCGTCGAGATCGCCGAGAAGCTGCTTCTGCCGTGGCATGCGAGCCGCAGGGACGTGGCCGCCACCACTACTTACTGACCCGCACCATGCCTTACTGACCCGCACCACGGCCTACGTCACCCACCACGGCCAACTGTCACCCACCACGCGGTGCCGGCGCACCCACCCCGCCATGTCCGACGCTCGACGTACGCGAGAAGGGCCCGCCCATGCACGCGCGCAGACTGCTCACCGGCCTCGTCCCCCTGACCCTCGTCGCGATGACCGCGACGGCCTGCGGCGGCGATGACGACAAGACGAGCACCAGTGACTCAGGCAAGAAGCTCAACAAGGTGACGCTGACGCTCAATTGGTATCCCTACGGCGAACACGCGCCGTTCTATTACGGCAAGCAGCAGAAGATCTTCGAGAAGCACGGCATCGACCTGGACATCAGGGCGGGCCAGGGCTCGCAGAAGACCGTGCAGGCCACCGGCGCCGGGCAGACCGACTTCGGCTGGGCGGACACCCCGGCGGTGCTCGCGGGCGTCGATCAGGGCGTCAAGGTGAAGAGCCTCGGGGTGTTCCTGCAGACGACGCCCGCCTCCGTGCAATTCTTCGACGCGCAGGGCATCAAGGCGCCCGGCGACCTCAAGGGCAAGATGATCGCGGGCACGGCGGGCGACGCGCTCACCAAAACCTTCCCGATCTTCCTGGAGAAGAACGGTCTGGAGCTCTCCGACGTCAAGGTCCAGAACACCGACCCGGCGGGCAAGATCGCCGCGGTGATCTCCGGCAAGACGGACGCGCTGCTCGGGTACGCGAGCGACCAGGGCCCCACCATGCAGAACAAGGCCAAGAAGGACGTCTCGTATCTGCGCTTCTCCGAGAACGGCCTCAACTTCTACTCCAACGGCCTCATCGCCGGGCCCAAGACCCTCCAGGGCAACGGCGACCTGGCCAAGCGCATGACCGCCGCGGTGAGCGAGTCCTGGGCGGCCGCGGAGAAGAGCCCGGAGCCGGCCGTCGCCTCGATGGAGGGCGCGTCCGAGCAACTGCCGCCCAAGGACGTGCTGTCCGAGCAGTTCAAGACGACGCTGACCCTGCTGCACACCGACGCCACGGAAGGCAAGGCGCCCGGCGCCAACACCGAGGCGGACTGGCAGCAGACCATTGACGTCTTCTCGAAGGCAGGCCTGGTCAAGGAGGCCAAGCCGGTCGCGGAGTACTGGGACGCGGCCAAGGGGATCAAGGGCTGAGGGGCGGCAGGGGAATGGCGAAGGACGCGACTCTCAAAACGGACGCGGCTCTTGAGATGACCGACGATCGACGAATTCCGGCGGGGGAGGCGAAGTCGTCCGCGGTGCGCCTGGACGACGTCGCAGTCCGCTTCCGTACGAAGAAGAAGGACGTCACCGCCCTCCAGGACGTCTCGCTCGACGTCCGCCCGGGCGAGTTCGTGGCGATCGTCGGCCCTTCGGGGTGCGGCAAGTCCACCCTCCTGAAGCTCGTCGCCGGGCTGCTCACGCCCTCCTCGGGCACGGTGCTCCTCGGCGGCGAACGGGTGCGCGGGCCGCGGCGCGACATCGGCTACGTCTTCCAGCGCGCCGCGCTCCTGGACTGGCGCACGGCACGCCGCAACATCCTGCTCCAGGCGGAGATGCGGGGGATCCCCGGAGCCGAGGCACGCGCGCGTGCCGACGATCTGATCCGCATGACGGGACTCGGCGGCTTCGAGGACGCCTATCCGCACGAGCTCTCCGGCGGCATGCAGCAGCGCGTCGCGCTCTGCCGCGCGCTCCTGCACGAGCCGCCGGTACTGCTCATGGACGAGCCCTTCGGAGCCCTCGACGCGCTCACCCGCGAGCAGATGAACGTCGAGCTGAACCGGATCTGGCGCGAGACGGGAACCACGGTGCTCCTGGTGACCCACTCGATCCCCGAGGCCGTCTATCTCGCGGACCGTGTCGTCGTGATGAGCCCCCGCCCCGGCACGATCACGGAGATCATCGACGTCGGCCTGCCCGCCGAGCGTTCCTACGCGACGACGCTGGCGACAGCCGAGTTCGGCGAGGCCACCGGTCGTATCCGCGAGCTTCTGGGGGCGGTGTCGGCGCACGAGTGAGGCGTGAACCGACGCGGCCGGCGATTGCCGCGTGTTTCATATCTGGGATAGCGTGCCGAATATGGAACGCGATGATGTCGACGAGCGGCTCGCCGGCCGCCTCGCCGAGCTGCGGTCGGAACACGGCTGGTCCCTGGGCGATCTGGCGGACCGCAGCGGCGTGAGCCGGTCCACCTTGTCGCGGGCCGAACGCGCGGAGATCAGCCCCACGGCATCCCTCCTGAACCGGCTCTGCGCCGTCTATGGGCGCACCATGTCGCAGCTCCTGAGCGAGGTGGAGGCCGAGCCCGCGCTGCTCGTGCGCGCCGCCGAGCAGAGCGTGTGGACCGACAGCGCGTCCGGCTTCGTACGGCGATCGGTGTCGCCGCCGCACGCGGGACTGCGCGGCGAACTCGTCGAGGGACGCCTGGAACCGGGCGCTGACGTCGCCTACGACCGGCCTCCCGTGCCCGGCCTCGAACAGCACATCTGGGTGCTCGACGGAGCCCTTGAGGTCACCGTGCAGGGCGAGGCGCATGCCCTGGACACCGGGGACTGCCTGCGCTTCCGGGTCTGGGGGGCGACGCGGTTCAGGTGCCCGGGGGAGCGGGCCGTGCGGTACGCCCTGGCGGTGGTCGCGCGATGAGGGCCGGACGAGCGACGGTCACCCGCCTCACCGCAGATCAACTCACCGCGTGCGCAGACGACTTGGGGGGTCTGCTGGCCGACGTCGTGGGCGGCGGCTCCTCCCTCGGCTTCCTCGCGCCCTTCGACCGGTCGGCCGCCGCCGACTGGTGGCGGGGCCTGGCCCCTGCGGTGGCGGACGGGCGGCTCGCCGTCTGGGCCGCGCGCGACGCCGAGCGGGTCACCGGGACCGTCAGCCTCGGCTTCGTGGACAAGCCCAACGGCAGGCACCGCGCCGAGATACTCAAGCTGATGGTGCACGCCTCCGCGCGCGGCCAGGGCCTCGCCCGCACCCTCCTGGCCACGGCGGAAGAGGTGGCGGCCGAGGCGGGCGTGACCCTCCTGGTCCTGGACACGGAGACCGGCAGCCCCGCCGAGTCCCTCTACCGGTCCGGAGGTTGGACGGAGGCCGGGACGATCCCGGACTACGCGGCCGATCCGGCGGGGAATCTCCACCCGACGACCCTCTTCTTCAAGAAGGTGGGCGTCTCCCTCCTTCTTTAAGAAGGTGGGCCAATCCGGCTGAAAGACACGTGCGGCCGAGCCCCCGCCGGGGAGCTCGGCCGCACGCGCGAACCGCCTTCAGCGCCCGGCTCAGTACCGCAGCGCCGCCAGATACGCGTAACTGTTGCGAGCCGTGGCGAACGGATCGGCGGGAGTGTCGTGCTCCACCAGCCACTGCTTGACGCCGCCCACGCGCGCGTGGTCGAACATCGCGGCGAAGTCCAGCGTCCCCGAGCCGACGTCGGCGAAGCCGCCGTCCGCCGCCATGTCCTTCACGTGGAGCGCGGGGAACCGACGCGGATGACGTTCGAAGTACCGTCCCGGATCCGTGCCGCCGCCCTTCGCCGCCCAGTACACGTCCAGCTCGAAGCCGACCAGATGCGGGTCGGTCTCGGTCAGGAGGATGTCGTACAGGCTCGTGCCGTCCACCACCACATGATCCGAGCCGTGGTTGTGGAAGAGGACGGGCCCGAGGCCGGCATTGCGCGAGGCCTGCCCGATGATGTTGAACTGCCGTGCCGCTTCCCGGAATCCGTCCGGCGTGTGCATGGCGCCGGGCAGACTCGGCACCACCGGCCACTTCGCGCCGAGGGTGTGCAGATCCTCCAGGGCCTGCGGGAGGCCGCTGCCCTTGAGCGTGTCGTACGCGACGTGCTCGAGGACCGCCTTCAGGTCCACCGCGTCGAGCATCCGCCGGATGTCGGCCGCGCTGTTCCCGTGCCGCCCGCTCACGCCCACCGTGGCGTAGCCGATGTCGGCGAGCTGCTCCAGGGTGCCCGCGAAGTCCCGTGCGAGGACATCGCGCATCGTGTAGAGGTGCATGCCGATGCCGCCGCGCGGGATGCGCCGGCACCGTGATGCCTCACCCGCGTGCGCGGGAAGTGCGGTACCGACGGCTGCCGCAAGCCCCAACGACGTACCGAGAAAGGCTCGCCTGGTCCTGCTCGGGCCGGCCGTCCTGCCGTTCAGTCCGGTTCTCTTCATGGCTGTCATGGCTGACCCCTCACTTCGCCGTGATCCGGACCGCGCCGGTCGTCGTGTCGCCCTTGTCGTCGGTGACGGTCAGATGCGCCGTGTACGTCCCCGCCCGCGCGTACGTGTGCTCGGCGCTGCCGCTCTCCGTGCCGGAGGGCTTGGCGTTGTCCCCGAAGTCCCAGTGGTACGAGGCCGCGGTACGGCCCTCGGGGAGCTTGACCGTGCTCGTGAGCTTGACGGCGAGCGGCGCGGTGCCGTCGGCCGGAGCTGCCTTGACCGTCACCTTCGCACCGGTCTTCTTCTCGACTCCGGGGCCGTTGAAGTGCAGCCAGTCGACGCTGAGGAGATCCTCCTTGTCGGCGGACCATTCGGGGTTGGTGAAGACGGCGTACAGCTTCGTCGTGCCGTCCTGCGGGGCCAGTTGTGCGGTCGGCGAGATGAAGTTGCTCCAGCCGCCGGTCCTCGGCACGCTCACCTTGCCGAGCAGCTTGCCCGTGGGAGACCCGGCGCGGAACTCGATGTCACCGCCGAGCCCGCCGGAAGACGCGCCCACCGTCACGGAGTCGACGCCCTTGAGGTTCACCGGGTCGAAGGAGACCCAGTCGCCGTCCTCGATCTCGATGAGCCGCTTCCCGCCGGACGCGTCCGCGCGCTCACCGGTGTCCACGCCGCCGTGCGCCCCGCCGGTGGCGGTGCGGTGCTCGGCCTCGCGGAAGGAGGTGCGCAGGGTCAGGGACGAGGAACCCGTCAGGGCGGGCACCCCGGACGCACCCTTGTCCTCGTACTGGGCCGTGATCCCGTAGTAGAGATTCTGGCCCGGTCCGTGGCTGTCCCCGGCGTCCGTCACGATCTCGCCCGCGCAGCCGGTGTAGTTGTCCAGCGGGTGCAGATGGGCGTCGTGCCCGAGCTGGGACTGGACGACGACCCGCTTGCAGTCGATCTTCCCGTCCTCCTTGTCGGTCACCTTGATCTTGAACGGAATGGTGTCACCGAAGCTGAACGTGCCGCCGTTGGGCGGCTGTTGGATCGTCACCACGGGCCGGGTGTTCCCGACGGTGATCTCCTGCACGGCAAGACCGCTCAGTTCGTCAGCGCCCGTCACCTTCAGACGCGCGCTGAAGAGCCCCTTCTTGGTGTACGTGTGCGTCGGGTTGGCCTCGGTCGAGTCGGTCGTGCCGTTGCCGTCGAAGTCCCACGCGTACGTCACCGGCTTGCCGTCCGGCAGCCCCGACCCCTCACTGGAGAACTTGACCTCCAGCGGGGTGCCGCCGTTGTCCGGGGTGGCCGTCACGCGGGCGTCCGGCAGGTGTCCGTCCGCCACGTAGTCGATGCGGTAGATGCCCGCGCCCTCGTTGCTGCCGCCGCGGCCCGTGCCGCTGCCGAGCCCGAAGTCGATGACGTACATCGCGCCGTCAGGACCGAAGTCGGCGTCGAAGGGCTGATTCCACTTCATGTCCGGGAAAATGGAGTTGATCGAATTCAGATCGCCCGCCTTCGCCGGGTCGAACCGCGGGTCGGTGAAGGTCTGGTCCTTCTCCTGCATCGAGAAGACCTTGAACCACTGCCGCGTCAGCTCGTAGTTGAACCACTTCCCCTCGAAGTACTCGGGGAACTTCGTCTTGTACGTGTTGGCGGCGTCGTAGTCGTATACCGGGCCGCTCATCGGGGCTCCGCCGCCCGTGCCGAGTTCGGGGAACTCCGCGGACGCGGAGTAGGCGTACCAGACATCCGCCGCCTGTGCCGGCGGCAGTTCCCGCAGGCCCGTGTTGTTCGGCGAATCGTTCACGATCTTCGCGCAGTCGAATTTCGCGCCCGACTTCTTCGTCGCGAAGTCGTAGTCGTTGAAGGGGGTGTTGTTGCCGACGCAGTAGGGCCAGCCGTAATTGCCCGCCTTGGTGATGCGGTTGAACTCGACCGTGCCCTCGGGGCCGCGGTCGGCGACGGCCGCCCTCGCGTCGGGCCCGTAGTCGGCCATCAGGAGGGCGCCGCTCAACGGGTCCGTGGTGATGCGGAAGGGATTGCGCATGCCCATCGCGTAGATCTCGGACCGGGTCTTGTCGGTCCCCGGCGCGAAAAGATTCCCCTCCGGCACGGAATAGGTCCCGTCGTCCTTCGGCGTGACGCGCAGGACCTTGCCGCGCAGGTCGTTCGTATTGCCCGAGGTGCCCTGCGCGTCCCAGGCGCGGCGGCCCTCGCGCTCGTCGATCGGGCTGAATCCGTCCGAGGCGAAGGGATCGGTGTTGTCACCCGTCGCGATGTAGAGGTCGCCCTTCTTGTCGAAGGCGATCGAGCCCGCCATGTGCGAGTTCGCCCGGCCCTCACCGCGCAGCGTGGGAATGGTCAGGAGCCGCTTCTCCGTCGCCGGATCGACCTTTCCGCCCGCTTCGGTGAAGCGGGAGAGATTGATGCGTTTCTCGGTCTTGTCGGAATTGAGGAGATAGACCCAGTGGTTGTCCTTGAACTTCGGGTCGAGCGCGAGACCGAGCAGCCCGTCCGACTGGCTCGTCATCTCGGGGGTGTACTCGAAGTCCAGGGCGGTGGAGACCTTCAGCGTCTCCTGGTCGATGATCTTGAGCTTGCCGGTGCGCTGGATGAAGAACACCCGGCGGTCGGGGGCGACGGCCAGCTCGAAGGGGTCGGCCAGGTCGTTGGTGGCCAGCGGCGTGCGCTGGAAGGCGCCGGTCTTGGTCGCGGTGCAGTCGCCCGGCTTGTTGCCCGCGGCCCACTCGATGCCGCCGAGGATGTGCTTGAGGAAGCCCTCTTCCTGGAAGGCCGTCTTGTCGTGCCCGCCCGCGGTGTACCAGGAGCGGCCGCCGTCGTAGTTCTGGCACCAGGACCACGGCTGGTCGACACCCTCGTCGAGGCCGGTAACGCCGTCACGCACCTTGACCTGCGCGAGCGTGTGCACCTTCCCCGTCGGATTGGTGCGCCAGTTGTACCACTCCTCCTTGCGCTCCCAGAGCTCCGGAAGGCCCTTGGTGGAGGGGTGCGCATGGTCGAGCACCTTGATCCGCCCGGTCTGCACCTCGGGGTGCTTGTCGAAGATCGCGCCGACCAGACCCTCGTACCAGGTCCAGTCACGCTCGCTGGCCGAAGCCGAGTGCAGGCCGACCCAGCCGCCGCCCGCCCGGACGTACTTCTGGAAGGCCGCGCGCTGCTCGGCGTCGAGCAGATCGCCGGTCTCGGGCGTCGAGTTGGTGTTGTTGAAGATGATGGCCTGGAAGCGGCCGAGATTGGCATCGTTGAAGGCGGCCGCGTCGTCGGTGGCCTCCACCTCGAAGCCGTTCTCGCTGCCGAGCTTCTTGATGGCCTCGACGCCGGCGGGGATCGACTCGTGCTGGGAGTTCGTGGTCTTGGAGAAGACCAGCACGCGGTACGGCTCTGCTGCGGCGGCTTTCGGCTCCGGATCCGCCTGTGCCGTCGCGCGGGACGGCGCGGTGAGGGCGAGGCCGATGACGAGGGCGAGCAGGGCGACGAGCGCGAGCCAGGGGCTCGGCGTGGTGGGGCCGGGCCTCGGCCGGACGGGGCCGCGTCTGGGCGCGGTGGGACTCGTGGAACTCATGGCGCTCCCTGGGCTGGGCTGGTGGACGGCTGCCGGTAGCCGGGTGTGCGGTGAGTGCGAGTTGCGCGGTGCGCGGGGTGCGTGAACCGGCCTCGGTGTGGGGAGGCTAGAAAGCGCTTTCTCCCGCGCGTTGCTCAGCGTAGGTTCCGCTCTGACGGGGGGTCAATGGGTCGGAAGGGCCTGGCGTGAGAAGGGAGTCACCGCGAGCTACCGGCAGACCCGCTGGTATGAGGGCGCGTGTGCGGGGGAGGGTTTCAGGGCCAGGAATCGCAGCCGTGCGGAAGCCGTCCGGGAGGGGCAGCATTCGTACGGGGGCGTATGGAAGCCACAGAGAAGCCGTACAGGGGAGTCTCCCGAATGTCTGACCACGCCTCGACGCCCGCCCCCGCCGCGTACACCGCCGGACTCGTGAACGCGGTGGACGGCGTCCCCGTCGCCACGTACACCTGGCTGCCCGGCGGCGGCCGGCCGCGCGCGTTCGTGCAGATCGCGCACGGCGCGGGTGAACACGCCCTGCGCTATGACCGGTTCGCGCGCCATCTGACCGAGCACGGCTATGGAGTGATCGCCTCCGACCACCGGGGGCACGGCGCCACGGCGCAGGCGACCGGCGGGTACGGGGTCACGGGCACGTCCGCCGACGCGTCCGCGGCTGCGTCCTCCTTCGACAGCTGGCGCGCCATGGTCGACGACCTCAAGGCGATCGGAGATCAGGTGCGCACCCTGCACCCCGGAACCCCGCTCTTCCTGCTCGGCCACAGCATGGGCTCGCACCTTGCAAGGGACTACGCCCAGGAGTACCCGGACGGCCTCGCGGGCCTGATCCTCTCCGGAACCTTCCGTTCCCTGCCGGGGGTCGGGATCGAGGAGTCGATTGCCCGCCTGGAGCGCGAGATCGCCGAGAACGGCCGCGAGGGAATCTCTTCCTACCTTCCCGAGCTCTTCGCCGCCTTCAACGATGCGTACCCGCACCGCACCGGTTTCGAGTGGCTCTCGCGCGACGAGGCCGAGGTCGACGAGTACGTCGCCGACGAGCGCTGCGGATTCCCGTTCTCCGCCGGGCTCTGCCTGGACTGGGTGCGTGCGGTACGCAAGATGAACGACCCGCGGAACCTCGCCAGGATCCCCGCGGACCTGCCCCTGCACATCGCTGTCGGCACCGAGGACCCCTGCAACCAGGGTATGACGCTGGTCCATGAGCTCCTGGAGGACTACCGGTACGTGGGCCTGGACGACCTGACCTGGAAGGGTTACGAGGGGGCGCGCCACGAGATCCTCAACGAGACCAACAGGGACGAGGTCCAGGAGGACCTGCGGAGCTGGCTGGACAAGCGGGTGCTGTGACACGCGACGAGCTCGTTGTTCCGGTGGCTGTGTCGGAGGGGTGTCCGGTAGTCATATTGCAGGGCCGGCCGGCCAGTCACCGTGTCGGAGGGGCGGCCGGTGGTCGTGTCGGAGGTGCGGCCGGCCAGTCACCGTGTCCGCGGGGCCGGAGTGGTGCGCCGCGGCAGTCGCATCCAGCCAAGCACCAAGCCTGATCCGGCCTCAGTTCCCCCTTCTCGGCTAACTGCTTAGCCGTCAACACCCCCCGCCTCTAAAATGATATGGACGCGACAGTATGCCCGGGGGGTGAGACCGATGGCCTTGACCGAGATCGCCGTAGCCGTGATCACGACCGGACCTGCCTATATTGCCGTCTGGTTGACCGCACGCAGGGCTCAGGGTGGCCCGGCGCGACCACAGGCTTGTGCGCGGCACACCGCCTGCGGGCAGTGCGAGGGCCGAACCGCGAAGGACGGCATGCCGGGCAACCCGAAGGCTTGGGCTCTCGCCACCTGACCCTCGTCTTCGCCGTACCGCGGCGGGCCGTGAACGCTGCCCGGGAGGCCGCTGTCAGTGGCGTTGGCTACCGTTCTCCGCATGTCTCGAGCTCATGCCAAGGCCCAGGTCACGGGTGATGATGTACGCCGTATCGCACTGGCCCTGCCGGATACGACGGAGAAGATCGCCTGGAGCATGCCCACCTTCCGGGTGGCCGGAAAGATGTTCGCCACGCTCCCCGAGGACGAGACGTCCATCGCCGTGCGCTGCCCGAAGGAGGAGCGCGACGAGTTGGTCCTCGCGGAGCCGGACAAGTTCTGGATCGCCGACCACGAGGCGATGTTCGCCTGGGTGCGGGCCCGGCTCTCGGCCCTCGACACGGCCGAACTGAAGGACATCCTCGCCGACTCCTGGCGCCAGGCCGCTCCCACCCGACTCCTCGACGCTTACCCGGAGTTGGGGCTCCCGCCCGCGAGCTGAACGGATCGGCCCGGCCGCTGTCAGTGGGCCGTGGCATGATCCAGGCAGGGTGGAGGGCGGGGGTCCGTGGGACGACGGGCCCGCGCTGCCGCCGGGGGAGGGGACAGGGGTGCCGTCAGAGGACGGGATGGACGAGGACGGGCCTGCGCGGAAGCGGGTGGAGCGGCAGCAGGGCGGGCGCCGCGTGCCGGCAGGTCGCGAGGCAGGTCGCGAGGCCGGTCGCGCAGAGGGTCACACACGCGGCCGCACAGACGGTCATAGCCGCGCAGCGGATCACACACGAGGCCGCGCAGGCGGTCACACACACGGGAGCAAGGCCGTGCCGCGGTCAGCAGAGGCGGACCGCGGGGGCCCGCTGACCGAGGACCGCAGGAGCATCTGGTCGAGGGACTTCGGGTTCTTCTTCGGCGCGCGCACCGTGGCCAAACTCGGCGACACCATGCTGCCCGTCGCGCTCGCCGCGGGACTGCTGCAGCACGGGCACGGCGCGGGCGCGGTCGGGCTCGCGATGGCCGCGACGACGGTCTGTTTCGCGGGCCTGGTGATCTTCGGCGGGGTCTTCGCGGACCGGTTCAGCACCCGCCTCCTGATGATCGGCGCCGACGTGGTCCGGCTCGGCACACAGTCGATCGCGGCGGCCCTCTTCTTCTCCGGCCACGTCGTCCTCTGGCAGATCTGCGTGATCGGCGCGGTCAACGGCGCGGCGGGCGCTCTCTTCCAGCCGGGCGTCGCCAGCACGGTCCCGCGTCTGGCCGTCGACGTCCAGAAGGCCAATGGCGCGATACGCGTGGCCGAGTCGGCCGCGGCCCTGGCGGGACCGGCCGTCGCGGGCATCCTCGTGGCCTTCGCCTCACCCGGCGCCGTCTTCGCCGCGCACGCGGGAACGTACGGACTGAGTGCCCTGTGCCTGGTGCTGCTCAGGCTGCCGCCCGCACCGCCCGGCTCGCTCCCGCACAGCAACGGCTTCCGGGCCGATCTGGTGCAGGGCTGGCGGGAGTTCAGGTCCCGCACCTGGCTCTGGGGCGTCATCGCCATCTTCTGCGTCCTGATGATCACGACCACGGGCCCGCTGACGCCGCTGGTCGCGACGCTCGTGGTCCAGGAGCACGGCTCGGGCGCGTACGGCCTGGTGAACTCCGCCCTGGGCGCCGGCACCGTACTCGGCGGCCTGGTGGCCCTGCGCCTGCGCCCCCGCCGCATGCTCCGGGCCGGTTCCATGGCCCTGATCGGCTACTGCGCGTTCCCGGCGGCCGTCGGCGCCCAGCTCGGCGTCCCGCTCATGGCGGCGGGCGCCGCGATCGCGGGCGCCGGGCTCTCCTTCTGGGGCGTCATGTGGGCCACGAGCGTCCAGACCCAGGTGCCGCCCGACGTCCTCAACCGCATACACGCCTACGACGTCGCGGGGTCGATCGCCCTGCTGCCGGTCGGCCAGGCCCTCGCAGGACCCGCCGCGAGCGCCTTCGGCGCCGAGCAGGTCCTGCTCACGGGCGCCGTGACGACGCTGGTGGTCTGCCTGGCCCTGCTCTCCGTACCGGCGATACGCGGCCTTGTCCGGGTAGACGGGAGAGCACCCGTATCGGCCGGTGGCCCAACAGGCGAATCACCGACCATACGACCGGAGAGCCTGCCTACCCCTACACCGACAACAGGTCACGACGGAGCTATACGAGGCTGTACGGAAGCCCCTGCCGCGCCCCCAGAAACCCGGTGATCCGCTCCCGCAGAGACCGGACGTCGAGCCCGTGCGCGGCGATGTGCTCGTCGATCTGCCCGTAGCGGCGCAGCTCGGCACGGCCGACCCCGAGCCCGAGCACGCGGTGCGGCACATCGGCGAGGGCGTCGTTGGCGGCGGCGGTGGAGGTCCCGGCCAGATAGGGCTCGACCACCACGACATCGGCGGCTGCCCCCGCCCCCGTCGCGCGCCGCAGCGCCTCGCCGTCGAAGGGCCGCACCGTGGTCGCGTACAGCACGGTGAGATCGAGGCCCTCACCCGCGGCGAGCACGTTGTCCAGCATCGGCCCGACAGCGATCACGACCCCGCCGCGCCCTTCGCGCACGGTACGAAAACGCGCTCCGTCGACCGGCAGTCCCCGGACGTTGGACTGCACCGAGAGCCGGACGTACACCTTGTCGTCGCCCGCGGCGATCGCGTGCCGGAGGAGCGTCTCGGCCTCGTCCGGGTGCCCCGGCACATGCACGGTCCAGCCGTCCAGCGTGTCGAGCAGCGCCACATCGCCCGGCGACATGTGCGTAAAGCCACCGGCGGGCCAGTCGAAGGAGCCGGCGGCACTGACCAGCACACCGCCCACACCCTGATGCCCGAAGTCCAGCTTCACCTGCTCGAAGGGCCGCTCCACGAGAAAGCTGGCGAAGGTATGCATGACGGGCCGCAACCCGGCCAGGGCTAGCCCGGCGCCGGTACCCACGAGCAGCTGCTCCCGGATCCCGACATTGATCACCCGGTCCGGGTGCTTGCGCCGCGCCTGAGTGAACGCGTCCGCGCCGATCTCGGCGAGGACGACGGCGACGCGCGGATCCTCGTCGAGCAGCCGCGAGACGACGGGGCCGAAACGATCACGCATGGTGTCCATGACAGAAAACCTCCAACAGAAGTCCAATAAAGAGGGTCCGGCAAATGCACTCGGCACTCGGCACGGGCCCGACGATCCGCAGGCGGATGCTCAGGCAGGCGAGCTCTTGGGCTCGACCCGAGCCACGACCACGCGGGGCCGCCCCGGATGGGGCGCGGTGAACGCCGCGTACAGCGCGTCGTGGTCACGCCCGTCGACGGTCTCGGCGGACCACCCGGCGGCCTCGAAGCGCGCGGCGATGCCGCCGGGCCTGGCATGCCGGGCGGAGGCATTGTCGATCACGACGGTGTGCAGCCGTTCGAGCCCGGCGGGCCCGGCGAAGGCGATGGCCTCGTGATTGCTGCCTTCGTCCAGCTCGGCGTCCCCGACGAGCACCCACACGGCGGCGCCGGTGATCCCGCGAGCGCCGAGCCCGAGCGCCGTCCCGACACCGAGCGGCAGCCCGTGCCCCAGGGACCCGCTCCCGATCTCGACCCCCGGCACGAGCTCCCGGTCCGGGTGGTGCCCCAGCGGGGAGTCGTACGCCCCGAACCCCTCCAGCCAGCCGACGGGAAAGAAGCCCCTGGCGGCGAGGACGGCGTAGTAGGCCATGGGCCCATGCCCCTTGGAGAGCAGAAACCGGTCGCGCCCCGGATCGTCCACCCGCTCGGGTGTGACCCTGAGCACCCGGTCGTACAGAACCCAGAGCGCATCAAGGGTCGACGTCGCGGCGGGCCCGTGCTTCTCGTCCCCCGTCATCCGCCCCATGAGGCGGGGCAGGTCTGTGTATCCGTATGTGTGCCCGAGTTCCGTTGTCGTCGTCATGCCACAGAGCGTGCAACCTAAAGTCCACTTGAGGTCAACAGGCCACAAAAGGCGTGAGCGATCACGCCTCCGAGTGCGGTATTGTTTCGGTGCACGTTCGGCCAGGGAAAAACCCCAGGTCACACGGGCATCGGGACGTGGCGCAGCTTGGTAGCGCACTTGACTGGGGGTCAAGGGGTCGCAGGTTCAAATCCTGTCGTCCCGACGGAAACGTCGCAGGTAGGGGTCATCTTCGGATGGCCCCTACTTCGTGTTTGGGAGCGATTTTGGGAGCGGGGAGCCGCTCCCTTTGCTCCCAGGGAGCGGGAGTCTGGGAGCGATGTCAACCGAGGGGTGACGGATGGTCACCCGATCAGGTTGCTCCCACGGGGAATCTCCGCTGCCCGGTCTGGTGCACGGGGCAAGGGGTCGCGCTGTTCGCCCCTTGTCCGAATACACGTCAAGGGGCCGTGCTCCCGCTCGCCCCCTTGACGGCCTTAGCCGACCCCATGTCTTTGCGGACTCGATGTCTCGGTGCGCACGTCATCCAGAGGTTGAACGCAGTAGCGGGATGCTGTGCAGGTCGGCAGGGGTGTTGGGTCGGGTATGTCTGCTCCTGGGGGTCCCCTTGGCCGGACGCCAGTGGATATGGGCGTCTGTACAGAGCGGTACGGAGATGATCGAAGCGGGTGCCCGGCTCGGTAAGGCTGGAGTGAGCTCCAGGAGTCCGAATCTGCCTACGAGGTCAGATTGGTTCAACCTGGCATCGACCGAACACACTTGTCCTCGTGAATGCCTCGAACTTGAGGCCGTCAGGGACCGACTCTGGGCTCCGATCCTGTTCGAGGGAGCCGAAGCATTCGCCGTGGGCGGTGACGGTGAAGTGCGGTGCCGCCTTTCGGTGGTGGCGGGGTGGGGGGAGCGTCTTGAGTGGGGCCGAGTACTGCCGTATGGCCCCCTGATTCGGTAGCACAAGTGCCTGGATGATGCGCAGGGCTCGGCCGCAGACGGATTTCGTCAATCCCATTCGGTGGGGTTGCTGTTGCAGAGTGGCCACCACGGCGTGGGGCCGGGTGGGTCCGGTCGGCACGATGACGGGGTGAGCTCGACGAGGCGCCAGGCGGAGATGTTGACGAGCCTGATTTCGTAGCCGCGGAGATGGCCACTACTTACAGTCGTCGCAGGTGGGTCCAGGTGGGGGCCCAGCCCTTGATCCGACGCTCTCCCACCCTTTCTCTACCCGACGTCTTCACGGTCGAACTCGCCGGCCGACATTGCAGCGAGTAGGCCAGAACCGTTGGTTCAGAGTCCCGTTCCCAGCTGCATCCCGCCCTACCCAAGGCAGCATGATCCACGTCACATCGCCCTCCGGGAGCTTCCGTGAGGCGGAAGGCTAGCCGCCAGATTTCTCCACCGTGCGGAAGAAGCGGGGAGAATGCCTCTGAACTGCAAAGTCTCGGTGACTCCCACTGATTAGGCCCCCTGATCGGAGACCCTTGACTGCCGGAAACGCTCTACCGCATAGTCACTCTGACCGCGAGACGGGGTAGGTAGGTTCGCCTGCTGGCAGCACTACTTACCTGGGCCAGACTCCCCAGGGATGGCAGGAAGACGCTTACCCCTCTCCACAACGTGAATGTCGCGCTGCGGAGACGCGAGTTCCAACGAACGCTGTCCGGCTTCCCGGACCGGTTCGGGCTGGACGAGCGAGGGGGATCTTCCATGCAAGTTGTCATCCGAGCGCTGCAGGTTCTACGTGCGCTGGCACCGAAGTCGAAGGGAGCCACGCTCCAGGAGCTGCACGACGAACTGGGAATCCCTACGGGCAGCCTGCACCGCCTTCTCGTCACGCTCGGCAAGGAAGACTTCGTCACACGCTCCGAGGTGAATCGACGCTACTTCCTCGGTCCGATAGCCCGCCAGCTTGCTGAGCAGAATCAGCACCAGTCGGCTCTCCTTGTCACTCCGCACCGTGCCGTGGTCTCCGCCGCAGAGACCAGTGGCGAGACGGTCTTCCTGACCGAGCTCATTGGTGGCAAGGCGGTGTGCGTGGCCCTGTCCGAGGGGTGCCACCCGCTGCGCCTGTTCGTCCGTATCGGCCAGGAGATGCCGCTGCATGCCGCCGCCTCGGGTCGGACGCTGCTTGCCTACCGTTCCGAGGCAGAGACACGCGCGTTGCTCGCCCGGCGGGAACTCACCAAGTTCACCGAGGAGACCCCGGTCACCGTCGATGACGTCTTGGCTCACCTCGCGCAAGTACGTGCCCGCGGCTACGACGTCTGCGACGACGAACTCGACCGTGGGGTATGGGCGGTGTCCGCGCCGATCTTCACTTCTACCGGCGCGGTTGCCGCCAGTGTCACGCTCGCCGCGGCCGGCAGCCGGATGCGCGACCCTCTGAATCGCGCCAGCGCCGTGCAGACCGTCCTGACCGCTGCGCGAGATCTCTCTGCTGAACTCGGCTTCGGCGGGCAGGCCGGCAGTGAGAGCGGGGCCATTGGGCCCGATCAGGTGGAAAACCGCCTCTGACCACAGGCGTGCTCGGCGGGGGCCGGGCACGCTGCGCCTGCGTGAGAAAACGGGAGATGCCGCACCGTGGTGTCAGACATTATGGGGGAAGCCATGATGCCTCTTGAGGAGGTAAGAGAATCTGCGAAACAGGCTCTCGGCCATATGCACGGAGGGTCGCCCTACGAAGACCTGGAGGTCATCCCGAAGATTCCCTCCGCCGCCCCTTCGTCGAATTTCCCGACCGATGGAATTCGGAGGCCAGGCAGTAACCGCAATGGCAAAAAGACCTGGTGTCTCGATGGGGCGACGGCCACACATGTATACCTGACCGAACTGATGCGAATGACAGAGCGGGAAACCCTGTCCCTCATCCCTGATGGGTCGCAGAGGGGGATGGGGAGCGCGATGGCTGATTCACTGGCCAGGGAACTGCTGGCTCCCTCGGTCCACGTCAAGGCAATCTATTCTGACCAGATTCGCCGCGATCCTGACCCCACACTCGGCCCGCAGGACCCGGCCAGGAGCGGCGCGGAAATCCGGACGATTCCCTACCTGGCGTTCCGCGTGCACATCGCAGACCGCAGAGTGGCGCTGGTGCAGTTCCACGAGGAGGACTTCGCGAAGGCTGCGCTGGTTACCGAGGAGCCGGCCGTGGTCACCGCGCTGTGCTCAGTCTTCGAGGGGATGTGGGCATCGGCCACTCCGCTCGCGGGCACGGGATGCAGCCACACATCGATCACCCCGCAGGAGCAGGAGCTGTTGCGGCTGCTCGGACAAGGACTTACGGACGAAGCGGCCGCCCGGAAGCTCGGCGTCTCCTTGCGCACCGAGCGGCGCATGCTTACGAAACTCTCGGATTCCCTGAACGCCCGGAGCAGATTTCAGCTCGGCCAGCGGGCCGTCGAGCGAGGAATTCTGTGACAATCACGCAGCGCAGAGTCGCAGCGGCCCGCACCAGGCAAGACCGCCGCGACCTGCGAGCGGGTTACTTACCGCAGTTCTGGCATCCGCGCTTCACGGCACCGGTGGACAGCTGACGAAGAACATCCGCGTTCATGTTTATCTCCATTTTGGTTCCATGCTCAGAGGCATGCGATTGGGAATTCGAGGCCGATTGGGCTGGCCGACCGATCTCGATGCGCTGCATCCTGGCACGGCGAATCGGCGTGTGTCATCACTTCTCCACGGCGCAAAGTTGCCAAGGCATTTTCTTGCCATGCCGACCGCAGATCCCGAGATGGCTGTCCGGTGCGCGTGGCACGAATGCGCCAGCCGTAAGCCTGGCGCCCCCCTTCCTGCACAGCTAAGAATGGGAGGAGACACGGATCCGGTGGTCTCATATCGCCACTCATGTAAGGCATCTCTTTATGGCACACAATTCCGTCATGCAGATTAATGGTGCCGATGCCGGAGAGAGTCCTGGAGGCCAGCCTTCATGCATGTGCCAATTCCCGAGGAATCCGGCGCGGATGCCCTGCTGGATGTGCGAACGCCGCTAGCCGTCGCGCGTTCAGGGGACGACCGCGACACGCGGTGGCATGAGCTCACTCCACGGGAACGCGATCTGATCCTGGCTGGCACGTCCTGGTGGCGGTAGCTGCGGCGCGGAGGTATGCGAGCCCGGTGTTCCGGCTCTCGCCGTCGGTACCGAAAGAGACTGAGAACGAGGGGGCTTCGTCCATGAATACACCTGGACACATGGATTTTGACGGGCTGCTCGGCGCAAAGCGCCGTGACGCACGGAAAGAACTCGCCGAAACCATGCGGACGTTGTGCGCCCAGCAGGAGCCCGACCACGCCGCGCTAGGGAGCGCGCCTGCCGAGGCCTTCTTCGAACCACGGCTCTACAGCCAGTTGGTGCTCGGCGGCTTCCCGTCCATGACGGCCGATCAGCTCCTCCTTGCGGCGGCTCCGGACCGAAGCAGCACGCTCTCCGTTCGCACCGATACAGACGGGGTCGCCTTCCTCCCAGGGCTCGGCCGTTGCACGACGGACCAGAACTCCGCCGAGCTCCTGGTGAACTACGACGCCGACGGCCGCACCCTCACGACGAAGCCCGGGGGCACCCCAGACACGGTGTACGGGCTCGAAGCGAGCTCCCTGGTGCCCGGCACGAGTATGGAGCTGGTCGACAGGCTGGACCCCGTCCTCGACGGCTTCCTCCGGCTCCACGTCGACCGGTACGAGGAACTGTCCGTTGTCACTGACGTCCACGCTCATCTGCCGCACATCTCACGGGCGCTGGACCTGATCGCCTTGGTGAGTCCCTCTTACCACGCCGCTCTCACCGAATCACTGCGAGGGATCTTCCTCTTCCGGCATCCGACGGCCGAGTCCTTCGCCGCTCTGGGCATGCACGGCCTGATCTTCCTGAACGTCCCCGAGACAGCCGGCGCGGAGTACTTCGTTGAGGAGCTCGTGCATCAGGGCGGACACGTGCTTTTCAGCGAGGCGACGCTGAACCGAGGCGACTTCCTGTGTGTGGACCCAGATACCTCGCTGTCAGACCTGCTGGGGCAGGACGATCCGCGCGATGTGTACGGCGCGTTCCACGGTCTGTTCACGGAGCACATGGAGTACCACATCGTTCTCGGTGTGCTGGAGACGGGCCTCGCCAACGATGAGGAGCGGTCAGCGTTTCAGCGCCACCTCGCCACGGTGGCCCGGCGTCACCGGCGCGATCTTCAACTGATCGGCCGTCACGCTGCAGAGATCTTCAGCCCTCTGGGACAGGAGGTCTTCGCTGCCTTTCGCGCTGCCAATGACCGCGCGGCGGGGCTGCACCCTCACGTTCTGGCTTGCGCCGTGGACGCGGAGGAACTCCTCCACGAACTGATCGCCATACCGAGCGTGAACCCGCTCCTTCCGGGCTCGGACGGAATCGCACACGAGGCAGATCTGGCTGCCTTCGTGGCCGGCCGCCTGCGCTCCGCGGGCATCTCCGTGGAGATGCAGGAGGTAGTCGACGGGCGCTGCAACGTGATCGCCCACCTGACGCGCGCCGGCGACGCGGACGACGAGGTTGTGCTGCTCAGCGCCCACATGGACACCTACCCGGCGGGCGGCCCGCGTGCGGGATACCAGCCGGTGGGCGAGGGCCGTACGTTGTACGGCCGGGGCAGCGCGGACGCCAAGGGATCGCTTGCCGCGATGATGACGGCCTTCCTGCAGGTGGCAACCGTGCCCAACAGGCGCGAGTGCTATCTGGCTGCGACGGTCGACGAGGAATGCCTGATCCTGGGAGCCAAGGCACTGGCCACCCACGGCATGCGCCCGACGCTGGGCATCACGGGCGAGCCGTCGGGCCTCGTGCCCGTCGTCGCGCAGAAGGGGATTGTGCGGGGCTCCTTCCGGGTGCGCGGCCCGAAGATCCACGCCGCCTATCCTCACGGCGCGACGGCAGTGGGGTCCGCGGCCGAACTGGTGCGGGCCCTGGAGCGGGTCAACGGGCGCCTCGGGACCGGGCCGAGCCACCCCGACCTGGGTTCACCGACCATTGTGGTCACCCGACTGGAGAGCGACGGAGGTATGAACCTCGGAGCCACCGAGGTGGTGGTGTGGTTCGACGCACGCTTCCTGCCCGGTTCGAGCGGTGAGGACTTCGTTGCCCGCGTCGAGCACGATCTGCGCGAACTGCTGCCTCAGCAGGTGGACTTCGTCCTGGACCCGCTTGCCTTCGTGTCACCTCCCAACGAGGTGTCTCCCGCCTCGTCCCTGGTCTCCGAGTTTTTCACGGCGGTGAAGAACGTGACGGGAGCCTGCGAACCGGACAGCTTCTCCTACGGCAGCGAAGCCGGCGTCCTGGCCGAGTTCTGCCAGTCGAGCCTGGTCTTCGGGCCCGGCGACGCCCGCTATTCGCACGCCGACGTCGAGGCGATCGACCTCGATGAACTCGGCGCGGCCACCCACATCTTTCGCAGCATCCTGGTCGGCGACCAGCGGTAGTTGCGGCGTCCCATCAAGACAGGAACATGGAATGACAACACCTCCCAAGGCCCCCCATCCGGACGGTCGCGAACGCCTGTGTCTGGCACTGGACCTCTCGGACCGCTCCGAGATTCTGCGGCTGGTCGACGAGCTCAAGGACCTCATCGGGTACTTCAAGCTCAACTCCGCCTTCACCCTGCACGGCCCCAGCCTCGTAGAAGAGATCCTTGACCGGGACGTCAAGCTCTTCCTGGACCTCAAGCTCCATGACATCCCCAACACCCTCGCCGGCTACGGCCAGGCCGTTACCCGGCTGGGGGCCCACATCGTTACTCTGCACACCGCAGGTGGCCTTGAGATGATGCGGGCCGCGGTGGCCTCCGCGGACAGGACTGCCGCCGAACTGGGCGTGGAGCGTCCCAAGCTGGTCGGGGTGACGCTCCTGACCAGCGTCGACCGCGAGACGCTCAACGGCGACCTGAACGTGAGCGGCTCGGTCGAGGAGGAGGTCCGTCGCCGGGCCCTGCTCGCCGCCGAAGCCGGTCTCGACGGCATCGTGTGCGCCCCGTCCGAGATCGGGCGCATGCAGGCGGAGCTTCCGGACGACTTCTTCTATGTCACGCCCGGAACCCGCTCGCCGGGAACAAGCGACAACGACCATAAGCGGACGGGCACTCACGCCGAGGCGCTTGCGGGCGGCTCGTCGCTGCTCGTCGTGGGCCGAAGCGTGTATGACGCGCCGGACCCCCGCCAGGCGGCGCAGCGCATCCTGCGGGAGATCCAGGGGGCGTGCTGATGTTCACGCTTCCCGAGAAGGCCGTCATCGCCTGCGTGCACCTGCCTCCCACCCCCGGGTCACCGAGGTACGGCGGGCGGATCGACCATCTCTACGAATCTGCGCTCTCCGACGCCGAGATCTTCCTGCGGCACGGAGTCGACGCACTGATCGTCGAGAACTTCCGTGACGCGCCGTTCCACCCCCAGTCCGTCCCCGTCGAGACCACGGCCACGCTCGCCGGTGTCACCCGCGAGATCGTCCGCATGTCCACCGTTCCGACGGGTGTCGCGGTCCTGCGCAATGACGCCTCCGCGGCGCTCGCCATCGCCACCGCTACCGGCGCCGCCTTCATCCGTGTCAACGTGCACGTCGGCGCGGTGCTCTCCGAGCAGGGCATCCTGACCGGCAACGCACACGAGACGCTGCGACAGCGCCGGGCCCTGGAGAGCGACGTGGCGATCTTCGCCGACGCCCGGGTCAAGCACTCACAGCCGTTCGTCTACAGCGACCTCGCCACTGAGGTCCGGGATCTCTCCCAGCGTGCGGACGGGATCATCGTGTCGGGAGAACTCACCGGCGTGGAGACCCGGCCCGCGGACCTTTTGACGGCACGTGCGGCAACCGGCGCCCCATTGCTGGTCGGCAGCGGTGTGACTCCGGAGAACCTGCCGGCGGTCTTCGCCGCCGCCGACGGCTTCATCGTGGGCAGCTACTTCAAGGTAGACGGAGTGCCCGCCAACCCGGTGGACGAGTCCCGGGTGTCGGCCCTGATGGACCGGGTGCGGTCGCTGCGCCGGAGCACCGGCGTGGAGGCGGCCGAGAGCCGCGTGTGATGACGATGATTCGGCTAGGAGAAGGACGGAACATGCAGGAACGCAGGGTCGACGATGCAGCGTTGGCGGAGCTCTTCGGGCCCGAGCGGACCGACAAGGGACTGCTCGTCTCGATCGTCGGGTTCGACGGCTCGGGGAAGACCACCCAGATCGAACGGGTCGCGGAGGCATTGCGTGCGCAGGGCCGTGAGGTAGTGGAGACCCGCCAGCCTTCCGACTGGTATCGGCAGTTGGCCGAGGTTCAGGTATTCCACGGTCAGGGCGGCTCCGCCGAGACGGCCCGCATCCTGGCGCTGTTGGCCGCAGCCGACCGCCACCGTCATGTCATGGAAGTGATCAATCCCGCCCTGGAGCGGGGTGCAGTGGTGATCTGTGACCGTTACGTGTACGCCACCTTCGGTGTCTTCGTACACCGTGGTGTCGACTTCCGGTTCCTGGCCACCATCAACAACGGGATCCCGCGGCCCGATCACGCCTTCTACCTGAAGCTTCCCACCGATGAGCTGCTGCGGCGTCTACGGGAGCGCGACGGCGAACGCCTGCAGCACGAGGAGAAGTCGGCCGAGCGCGTCGAGTCGATCACCCGCACGTACGAGGAGCTAGGCAGCGAACTGGTCCATATCGACGGCACAGCCGACCGCGAGGACATCACCGCCGAGATCCTCCGTCACATGGGGGACTCCCTGCCCGGGTGATTCCGCCCGGCGTCCAGACATCCACACCCGCGACGAGACCGAAGGCCAACTGCCGCATGAGTATCGATTTCTCGAGCTGCCTCGACGAGTTGAACAGCCGGGGACTGCTACCCGAGCGGTACGAAGCCGCCTTCGTCGTCGGCTCCCAGGCCAGAGGCTGGGGCAACGCGTTGAGCGACGCCGACGTCTGCATCGTGACGCGTGAGCCCTGGGCCAGCGGCGACCACGGGCTCATTCGGGTGCCGCTCACACCGGACACCGTCACGACCGAGGGATTTCGCACGGGCGGCCTTGCCTGGGAGCTCAAGTACTGGCTCGACGGCCAGGTGGATCAGATGATCGAGAAAGTGCACTGGAGCGAGTTCGACGGCTCCACCCTGGTGGGCCAGCGTCTCAACCGCGAGGAGGAGAAGTTCCTCGACCGGATGCTGACCTGCGTCCCCCTCACCGGTACCGACTGGATTCTGCAGCGCCAGAAGGAGATCGAGGAGTCCGCGTTCCGGGCATTCGTGACGACCGAGTGCCTCAGCCTCGCCGACGACTACGTCATCGACGCCGTGGGACAGCTCGAAGCGGGTGATGTGGACAGTGCGGTGCTCTCGGCTCGCACCGCCTTCGGGCACGCCGTGGATGCCGTGCTCGCGTCCCACGGTGAGCTCGGGCGGCTGAACACCAAGTGGAGGGCGCGTCGGCTTGCGAGCGTGCATCCGAACGAGCTCCCGTACGAGGAGTACTGGAAGGTCGAGACGATGCGCACCTTCGATCCGGCCGCGCCGGAGACATGGGTACGGGAGACCGCTTGGCTCTGCAAGCGGATGGCCATGGAAGTGCAGGTCTGACGCCAGTGATGCTTTCCTCCTCTGTGCCGGTCCCCCGGCTGGACGTGCGTTTCAGGAACATCCGCGGGCAGGTTCTGATCGCTCGGGGTGAAGACGCTCTCGAACTCACCGAGGCCGCCGCCTTCGTCTTCCGCCGGGTCGACGGGGTGAGCTGTGTCCAGCGGATCGGTGAGCTGCTCGCCGCGGAGTACGGGATACAGGCCGATGAGGCAGGGACCGACGCTGCGGTCGTGCTGACGGAACTGGCCGACGCAGGCTTCATCGGCATCGAAATGCGCATCTCGTGAACCCCGCGAGGACATACCGGCGCCGGACGCTGTCCGAACTGGCGGCGATACGGGAGCGGATGCCGGAGCCGTCGCGGGGCGGCGCCGGTCCGCATCCGCCCGGGTACCGGAGCGCGTTCGGTAAATGGGACGACCGGGCGAGCGTCCGCATCAAACCGAGCAGGCATTTCACTCACGAACAGGATGGCGCCCAGCAGCTCTATTTTCCGCCTGAATTGGTGCCAGCGGCATCCCACCCCTTGCTGGCGGAAACGGCCGGGCCGTCCGGGGTGAACGAATTTCTCGTGCAGCAGCTCTATTCCTATCTGAGCTTCACCGTCGACCTGGAGATGACGGCAGTGGTGCCGATAACCTCCGACATCAGCCTGGGGCGGAGCGGTCTCGACCTTCCTGGGCGGATGCGCATGGACGCTTTCAAGATTTCCACCGATGAAGCCTGGCATGCGCAGTTCTCCTACGACTTGATTTGCCAGATTGAGTCGGCGACGGATGTACGGGCCCTTCCGAACCATGAGCCGTCTTTCCTGCGCCGGCTCGCCGAGATCGAAGCCGGGCTGGACAGCGACGGCCGGGCGCTGAGCGGGCTACTGTTCGCGGTGGTGAGCGAAACCCTTGTCTCGGCGCTCCTCTCGGATCTTCCCAAGGACCGCAGACTGCCCCCAGCCGTGCGCGAAGTGGTGGCGGATCACGCGGAGGACGAGGGCCGCCACCACGCATACTTCAAGAGCCTCCTCTACCACTTCTGGCCTGCGTTGAATGCCCAACAGGGGCGGATGGCCGGCGCTCTGGTGCCGCGCCTCATCGCGGCCTTCCTCGAACCGGACTACGCCCATCTGGCCCGGGGGCTCTTCGCCTGCGGACTGACAACCGACCAGGTGGCGCAGACCCTGGAGGAGTCCTATCCGGACTCCGAGGTGCAGCGCCGCATCAGGAACGGATCGGTCTCCACAGTCCGATACTTCACCGAAATCGGCGCGCTGGACGACTCCGAGACGCGCGACCATTTCGAAGAGGCGGCCATTCGCTGACCGTGCGCCCTGCAATTACACCTCCCGGATTCAATATCGAGAGGTGATTGCGGCATGCCTGGAATTCTTTAGGCAGCGGCTCGTAATTTCTCCGATCATCCTCTTGCGCCATCGTTTACGACACGCATACGATCAGCGCATTCTGCTGCACGGGGTAATCTCGGCGGCCGGAAATTCACCGGGAAAAGGAGGTGTATTCGAATGAAGAAGTACGAGAAGCCGCAGGCCAACAAGATCGACATCACGACTGTTCTGAAGACCAGCAAGTGATGCGAGATGGGAGTGCCGTTCCCAGATTCCTCGGGAACGGCACTCCCATCGGCACGAGCAGGTGAGCACTGCTTGCCGGGGAAAGGTGAAGGGAAATGTGCGGACTGGGCGGGCTTGCCCGTATCGACGGGCGGCATCTGGACGCCGGTGCTGACGTCGTCCTTGAGACCATGGCGCGGACCCTGGCCCATCGCGGCCCCGACGCCGAGGAGCTCCTGCGGGACGGAGCCGTCGGCTTCGCCTTCACCCGGCTGTCGCTGGTGGACCCCGCGGGCGGCGGTCAACCCTTGACCAGCGCCGACGGATCGATCGTCCTGATCGCCAACGGCGAGATCTACAACCACCGCGCGCTGGCCGCCAGACTGCCCGCCCGCGGCAGGGAGTTGCGCGGCGGGTCCGACTGCGAAGTGCTCGTGCACCTCTACCAGGAGAAGGGCCTGTCCTTCCTCGACGAGGTGCGCGGGATGTTCGGACTGGTCCTGTGGGACCGGCGCCGCAACGTCCTGGTGATGGCCCGGGACCACTTCGGTGTGAAGCCGCTCTACTACAGCCGGAACCGAGAGCGGATCGTCTTCGCCTCGGAGATCAAGGCCCTGTTCTCGGATCCCGCCTGCCCGCGCCGGGTCGCCTGGGACGAAGCCCTGACGAGCCCGACCCTCACCTCGTCGCCCGCCCTGGACACCTCGGCGCCCACGACCTGGTTCGACGGAGTGGAGTCCGTGCCCGCCGCGACGATCATCGAGATCGATCTCGCCGACGGCGCCACCCGCGAACACCGGTACTGGACCCCTCCGGATTTCATGGGCGATCCGGCGTTCGCCGAACGCGACGACCGTGACGTCATCGCAGAGTTCCGCGAGCTCCTGGCCGACTCGGTGCGCGACTGCGCCACGGCCGACGCCTCCATCGGGCTCTTCCTCAGCGGTGGCGTAGATTCCGCAGCGGTCGCCGCCCTGGCCTCGGGCACCGCCTCACTGGAGACGTTCACCGTTCTCAACGGTTCCACGATCGCCAATGAAGACGCCGCCTTCGCACGCAGGGTGGCCGAAACGCTCGGTGTACCCAACCACCAGATCCTCTTCGAGGCATCGCACATCCCCTCCGCGATGGAGTGGAAGCGCCTCCTGTGGCTGACCGAGATGCCGACCTGCGGCCCCGAGCAGTACTACAAGCACGAGCTCCACCGGCATGTGCGATCCCAGCACCCCGGGATCAAGGGCATGTTGCTCGGCGCCGCTGCAGACGAGTTCTGCGGCGGGTACTCCGTGCTGGCCTCCGGAGGCCAGGGGTGGAACGGCTTCATGACGGCTCTGGGAGACATGGACCGCCGGGCACGGCTGCAGAGCGGCCCGCGGGCGCTGGACGTCTGGTGGGAGGGTGCCGAGGCGGGGCTGCTGTCCGAGGATGCCCTGAGTGCCCGTCACGACCAGCGCGGCCGGGACCCCTACGCCCTCTTCGTCGCCGCGAAGATGCGCGACGTGACGCAGTACAACTGCTGGCACGAGGACCGCACCGCCGCCGGCAGCGGTATCGAGGCCCGCGTTCCCTTCCTCGATCGGCGGCTTTTCGAGCTCGTGGCCGGCATCCCGCCCCAGCGCCGTGAGCGGCTGCTGTGGGACAAGGCCATCGTGAGAGAGGCGGTGGGTGACCTGCTCCCCCGGGACGTCGTCCACCGTCCCAAGGTCCCCTTCTTCTACGGCGAAGGCGTCCAGCACACCCACCGGACGTTCATCTCCATGCTCGCGCAGAACGGCTATGCACTCCTGGAGGAGGCCCTAGCCAGTCCCCGGGGCAAGGAATACCTGAACGCCGACCGCGTGTACGCACTTCTGCGCCGCCTAGAGCACGCTCCCCTCTCCGGGCAGGTGGAACGGCTTCTGCCGCTGGTCAACCTCTGTTTGCTGGACCGGATGACCGCCGACCTGCCCGATCCTCCCATCGCATCCGAGCCGCTGCTTCCACCGGTGCGCAAGACGTACGCCGTGGACGGGGAGACTGAGGCCGCCGAGGCCGTGGCGCTGACGGCCGGGCCACCACGCTGGGATGAGCTCAGCCGTCTGGTCCTCGCGGACAACGCCGTCCTGCTGAGGGGCGCCGACGAAACGACCTGGTACATCGCTGTCGACGGCTCGCTGGAGTACGTCCTGGACGGCGAGGAGCCGTGGCTGGCGTTCCTGCGCAACCTCGACGGGACAAGCACCGTGCACCAGATCTGCGCCTCCGCAGGCACCACCCCCGAGGCGCTGGAGTCCCTTCTGACGGAGTGTCTCGACCTGGGACTGCTGGTATCGGCGGGCCCCACGCCCGTCCCTCCGACCATCACAGAACGGTCATGACCCGATGCACACCTCAGATTTCGCGATCGAGACCGACGGACTGCGCCGGTCCTATGAGACCAAGACCGGTTGGCTCAGGCCCAAGCGCTTGGTGATTGAGGCCGTGCGCGGCGTGTCCTTCCAGGTCGCCCGGGGGGAGCTCTTCGGTCTGCTGGGCCCGAACGGGGCAGGCAAGACCACCACGATCAAGATGCTCAACACCCTCCTGCTGCCGACAGCGGGCCGCGCCTCGGTACTTGGCTACGACGTGGCCCGCGACCCTGTACCGGTCCGTCGGCGGATCGGATACGTCTTCGGCGGCGACAAGGGGCTGTACGAACGGCTTTCCGCACTCGACAACCTCCGCTACTTCGCAGAGCTGTACGGCGTGGACCCCCGGGAGCAAAAGACCCGGATTCCCGAAATGCTGGAGGCCGTGGGACTGAAGGGCCGTGAGCAGGAACGCGTCGAAGGCTACTCACGCGGCATGCGCCAGAAGCTGCACATCGCGCGGGGCCTGCTGCACCGGCCCGAGGTGCTCTTCCTGGACGAGCCGACCATCGGTGTCGACCCCGTCGCGGGGCGGGAGTTGCGCGCCATGGTGGCCGACCTGGCTGCCACCGGCATCACCGTCATCTTGACGACGCACTACATGGCGGAAGCAGATGAACTCTGCGATCGAATCGCCGTCATCAACAACGGCGTCATCGAGGCCGAGGGAACCCCGGCCGAGCTCAAGGATCGTGTGCGCAAGCTCGACGTCGTGGAGATCGAGGTACGACAAACCCTGAACGACACCCACCTGGACACGCTGCGCAGGCTACCCGGTGTCGAACGGCTTAGCCTCGAGCCCGGCGGCATGACCGACGTCCTTCAGGTCCATGTCAGGCCCTCGCCTGAGGGGCACAGCGCGGTGATCTCGTCCCTCGCCGATGTACGGACCGGCCGGATCACGACTCGGGAACCTACGCTCGAGGACGCCTACGTCGCCGTCATCGCGCAGGCTGACGACGCCTCGAAGGCTCCGGCATGACCAGAGCCCTCACCCAGTTCCGTCGGCTCGTTACTGTCGGTGCCCGCACGCACCTGCTGCACCTGTCCCGGTCAGGTGTCGACCTCGTCGTCGCGCTGTTCGCACCGGTCATCTACGCCACCCTGGCGGTCTACCTCTTCCGCGCCGGCGGACACCCCGACCGCCTCTTGCAGGCAGCAGTCGGCGCCGGCCTGATGGGCGTCTGGTCCTCAGTGCTCTTCGGTTCCGGCGGCGCGATCCAGGACCAGCGGTGGATGGGGACCCTCGAGTCACTGGTGATCGCTCCCACCCGGCTGTTCCTGGTGCTGCTCCCCATCACCTTGGCCTCGTCACTGGTGGGGATGTACTCCATGTTCGCCACCATCGCCTGGGGCACTCTGCTCTTCGGAGTCCCGCTGGCCCCCGCCTCACCAGTGCTGTTCGCCCCCGCGCTGATCGTGTGCGTGGTCGCCCTGGGCATGCTGGGCATGTTCCTGGCCTCCACCTTCGTCCTGCTCCGCAACGCCAACGCCATGGCCAACGCACTGGATTACCCGGTGTGGATGCTGTCCGGCATGCTCGTGTCCACCACAACGCTTCCGGGCTGGACACACGCGGTGACGTGGGCGCTGCCCACCAGCTGGGCCGCGCGAGCCGTCCAAGCCGCCACCGGGGGAGGCGCAGTTGCCCTGCCGGCAGCCCTGGCCCTCGGGCTGGGCTGCGTCTACATGCTGATCGCCTTCGTGGCCTTGAAGTGGGTCGAAAAGCGTGCCCGCCAGGCAGGGACGCTGGCACTGACATGAGTGGAGACAGCCGGTGAGTACCTTTACCCGTACCGTGCGCTTGGTGTTCCTGGGCGGCGCGATGTCCTATCGCGCCCTCTTCAACTGGACGAACCCTCCGATCTTCATCGGAACCCTGATCGTCAGTCCGCTCTTCCAGATCTTCTTCTTCGTCCACGTCGGCCGAACGCTGGGAGTGGCAGACGACCGCTTCTACCTCATCGGGAACACCGTGCTCGCGGCAAGCGTGTCCTGCGTGTACGGCGGAGTAATGGCCGTATCCAAGGAGCGACGCTGCGGGACCCTTGGAATGGTCCTCCTCAGCCCACGAGCCCGAGTCCCCCTCTGGGGCGGTCGTGTACTGCCCTACGTGGGCAACGGCTTCCTGGTCATGGTCTTCATGCTGGTGGTGGGGTCGCAGACTCTAGGGATCGAGCTGCCGCTGTCCGTACTCGGCGGCGTAGCCGTCATCTTCGTGGTGGCAGCGGTCTCCTGCGCCTTCTTCGGTCTGGCCCTGGGAGCTCTCTCGCTCCGGGTTAGAGACGCTTCCGTCGTCTCGAACATGGCCTTCACCCTGCTGATTCTCTTCAGCGGCGCGAACCTCCCGCACGAGGCCATGCCCGGCTGGATGCAGGCCGTCGCGACTGTGACCCCCATGTCCCACGCAATCGACGCCCTCCGCGGGCTCTTCGCGGGAGCCTCCTACTCCGTCATCTGGCGGGATCTCGCAGTCGAAGGCGTACTGGCAGTCGGCTATGCGGCCCTGGCCCTGATCCTGCTTCGCTACTTCGAGCAGCGAAGCCGCGCGACGGCCACTCTGGACATCGCCTGAGGGCGACCGCGTCACGACTTTCCCTCCGGCCTGTCGACGTGAAACCAAAACAGATCCCCGGTTTCCACCACCGCCGCTCCTCACCCACATCGGACGTCGTGTCCGAGCCACCACGGACCGACATGCGTCCCAGAAGAACGGAGTCGATCCCGTGTCCCCTGAACGCGCACAGCCGCGGAACCTGCTCATATCGACCAACTGCGGCACGGCCACAGATTCTGCGCCGGAGACGCCACCCAACTGGGTCATCTGGAGACAGGGGGACGAGGATGTCGTGTTCGACCTGACGCTGAACATACCGGTGTACTTCTCATCGCCCGAATCCTCGGCACAGGCCGTTCGACGACTGCGTGAGGTCAACGCAGAGACCTACGCTACCTATCCCGGACGGCCATGCCACGAGAGCTAGTTCACTAGTGGGTGTCTGAGAAGGGTAGGTCAGTGTCGGGCTCTTTCCACGCGGTGCAGTAGGAGCATGATGGTGGCCAGGTAGACGGCGTTCTCCTGACTGGCGGCTAGGTATTCGTAGTCTTTGGACAGCCTTCGATACCGGCCCAGCCAGGCGAAACTCCGCTCGATCACCCAACGACGTGGCACCACCTGGAACATCGGCACCTCGCGTGGTGCGGCGTCGGCCCTGGCCCAGGTCCGCCGGAAGGCGCCATCCGTCCGCTGCACGATTTGGACGGTGATGCCGGTCTCGCCCTGTACCCAGGCCAGGAACTCGCGGCCGCGGTAACCCTGGTCCGCCCACAGGTGCCGAAGGTGCGGGAACTTGCCCGCGCATCGGGCCAGCAGGACTGCTGCCCCGTCGCGGTCGCTGATGTTGGCGGGGCTGACGCACACGGCCATGACCAGGCCGAGTGTGTCGACCATGAGATGCCGCTTGATGCCCAGGACCTTCTTGCCGCCGTCGTAGCCATGCCAACCGCCCCGCTCGGTGGCCTTGACGCTCTGGCTGTCCAAGACCCCGGCGCTCGGGGTTGCTTCCCGGCGTTGACCAGCTCGTTCGCGAGCGCGCAAAGCGTCGAGAACCTCCTCCCAGCGGCCCTCGATGCGCCACTGCCGCCAGTAGTGGTAGACGGTCTGGTAGGGCGGGAAGTCGTGCGGCAGCAAGCGCCAGGCGCAGCCGGCCCGCAGCCAGTACGCCAGGGCGTCGATCAGCTCACGGCGCGGATGCTTGGGCGGCCGGCCGTTTGGCTTCGGCGGCGGAACCAGCGGTTCGAGCACCGCCCACTCGGCATCAGTGAGATCCGTCGGGTATGCACGCCGATCGGCCATCCCCACCTCCCCGAAGTGCGGGAACTACCAAGGCACCTGCCCTGGAGGGCCTTCTCAGACACCCACTAGCCGCCAGTCAGGAGAACGCCGTCTACCTGGCCACCATCATGCTCCTACTGCACCGCGTGGAAAGAGCCCGACACTGACCTACCCTTCTCAGACACCCACTAGGTGGGGGATTGGCCGGTAGAGGGCCCAGCGGCGCTGTACTTCCACGTACGGCGTCGTACGGGCGCCAACGGGGCTTCAGAACTCCGAACCGGAATCGTGCACTTGACTGGGGGTCAAGGGGTCGCAGGTTCAAATCCTGTCGTCCCGACGGAAACGTCGCAGGTAGGGGCCATCTTCGGATGGCCCCTACTTCGTTTTTGGGAGCAAATCTGGGAGCGGGAGCCGCTTGTGGGTGCCCGCAACTGGGCCGCCCTATGCGGCCTGGGTGTATGCGTGGATTATCCCGCCGAGTAGATCACGACGGACGACCTCACGGTCAGGGTCGACCGGGCTGGGGAGTGGTCGCAGGGGTGCTGCTTGGTGGAGGGCGCGGTGGGTGTTGAAGTGCGTTTCGTATGTGGCCAGTACGTTGCGCAGGTGCCGTTCGTTGATGATTAGTGTGCGGTGGAGGAGTTCCCGGCGGCAGCCGCCTATCCAGCGCTCGATGTACGCGTTCGGCTGAGGTGCTCGGACCGGAGTGAGCAGGACCTGCACGGCCTGGGACGCGAGGACGGCGTCGAAGGCGTCGGTGAACTTCGCGTCCCTGTCCCTGATCAGGAACCTGACTCGGTCGACGCGGTCGTCCGGTGCCATGAGGAGCTCACGTGCCTGCTGGACTGCCCAACCGCCGGTCGGATGGGCAGTGACGCCAAGCAGGTGCACTTGGCGGGTGGAGATCTCCATGGCCACCATGCAGTACAGGCGCCGCAGCAGGACGGTGTCCACGTGGAAGAAATCCACCGCGAGGATCCCTGAAGCTTGGCTGCGCAGGAACTGTGCCCAGGTCGGGCCCAAGCAGCGGGGTGCCGGGTCGACCCCGGCCCTCTTCAGGATCGCCCATACCGTCGCGGCGTCAACCGGACAACCCGGCCCAGCCAGCTCACCCGTGATCGGGCGGTATCCCCAGTGCGGGTTCTCCGCGGCCATCCGCAGTGCCAGCTCCCGCACGGTGGGCGGGGTCGGCGATCGGCCTGGGCCTCGGCGTTTGTAGGTCCAGCGGCGCTTGACCAGGTCGGAGTGCCAGCGCAGCAGCGTACCCGGGGTGACGAACAGATGCCCTCGCTGGTCCTTGGGCAGCAGCCGGGACAGCGCCGCGATCACTGCCCGGTCCGCCCACGAGGGCTGGGGCCGGAGGACCTGACGGCGGAGCACTGCAAGCTGATGCCGCAGTACGAGGACCTCCGCGTTCTTGGAAGCCTCCGATCGCGCCAGCAGCGCAATCCATCCCAGGGCCTTCAAGAAGGTCAGATACAGCAGTCGCAGAGTCATGCCCCAGGATCTCGCCACGCCTGACCTCGACCGCAAGGCCAAGTCAGCTGGGGTAGCCGAGTTTCGGGCAACCACAGTCGAAGGCGAACGCGATTGACGAGAGAGTCGTGGGCACCCTGCGCCGTGAGCTTCTTGATCGGATCCTGATCTACAACGAGGCCCATGCTGTGAAGGTACTGACCGAATACCTTCAGCATTTCAACGGGCACCGGCCTCACCAGTCGCGGTGGCAACTTCCCCCAAACACAACCGAATCACCCTTCCCGGCCACTGTCCACGACCTGGAGGACCACCGGATCCGGCGATATCCCGTCCTTGGCGGCTTGATCAACGAGTACCACCGCGCTGTCTGATGGAACGGCATCGCAGCAGCTCACGGCACCGAACTGTAATTTCGAGCAGGACACCCGGGGATCGTCATCCTTGGTGGGAGTCTGCTCGGATACTTTCCCTGTGTGGGGCGGCTCTTGTGCCGCCGCACGATCGTGTTCTTCTGCAGAGTGAGCTCTCGGATTGTTCGCGCCAGGACGCCGGGTCTGCTACGCGTCGTTCCTCAGTGAAGTGGGGGCTGGGGCAACTGACGCGGGGCCGCCCGCTTGTTGAGAGTGCGACCCCGCGTTCTTCGTTAAAGGGAGATACCGACCCGGTCCCAGGTGCGCCCCCGTGGATACACTTTCACCCAGAAACAATGAGGGGCTGCTGGCTTGCAGGAAGGGCGCTGCGAGGGGGATCGCATGTTGGATCAGGCGTTGATTGCATTGGCTTCGGCGGCCGGTGCAGCTGTGGCGTCGGCCGCGGGGACAGATGCGTGGGCGGGGTTCCGGGTGCGGGTGGCCCGCCTCTTTAGCAGGGGCAACCTGTCGGATGTCCTCCAAGGGACGTTGGACCGCCTTGACCGGTCGGCCACCGAGCTGGACAGCGCCGACCCAGAGGAGTCCCATTCGGTACGGGCTGGGGTAGAAGCCTCCTGGCGGACCCGGTTCGAGGACCTGTTGGAGGACCTGGACGACGTCGACCGCGTACAAACAGCCGCCCAGTTGCGTGAGTTGGTAGCCCTGGTCCATCAGGCCCGCAGTGGCGTCTCGGCTGCAGGTGAGGGCATCGCTCTTGGCGGAAGCGCGCACATTCAGGCCCACGATCGAGCTGCGGCCGCTTTGAGGATGGGCGATGTAGCCATCGGAAACCCTCCGCCGCCGGGCCCGAGCCAGGGCTGACCGCACCCGGCATCAATCAAGCCCTGAACATCACAGCAAAGACTTCGCTCTTCGCGCAGGACCACAGCATGGTGGTCGGCCAGGCCGGGACGGTGAAGCACTACGCTGCACCGCGGCCGCCTGTGTCCTGGCCGTACCTGGTGGGCAGGATCCCGCGCCAGGCGGACTGCTTCCAGGACCGAGGCCCGGTCGGCTCGTTGGATGCTGCGGTGGCCGAGGTGGGTGCGGCGGTGCTGTGCCAGATTCTTGCGGGGGCCGGAGGGGTCGGCAAGACACAGCTCGCGGCCCACCACGCCCGCCAGGCTTGGCGCGCCGGACAAGTCGACCTGCTCCTCTGGATCACCGCAGCCACCCGTGAGGCGATCGTCGCCGCTTACGCCACGGCCGGCGCCGCCGTGCTCGGCGCAGACCCCGACCGCCCGGAACAGGCTGCGGAGGAGTTCCTGGCCTGGCTGGAACCCAACCCGGCCTCCACAGCCAGCGAGAGTCCGGGGTGCCGGTGGATGGTAGTGCTGGACGATCTCACCGACCCCGCCGATCTACGGGGCCTGTGGCCCCCGAGCAGTTCCCTCGGCGAGACCCTGGTCACCACCCGCCGTCGGGACTCCGTGCTGACCAGCGGCTCACGCCGTCGCGTCGATGTGGGCCTGTTCACTGAGGCCGAGGCCGACACCTACCTCACTGCTGCCCTCGCCAACCACGGCCGCGCCGACCCGCCCGCGCACATCCACGCCCTGACCCGAGACCTAGGCAGGCTCCCTCTGGCCCTGGCCCAGGCCGCCGCTTATCTCAACAACGCTCGCTTCAACGAAGCTGATACGCAAGCGGAGTTCCTGCCGATCGACTGCCTGCTCTCGTGCCCGGCCCCCTGTGCCCGGGCGGACTGTGTCAACTACCGCAAGCAGTTGTCCGACCGCGCCCGCACCTTGGACGACGTCCTGCCCGAGCCCGGCGCCCTGCCTGACGACCAAGCTGCCACTGTCTCTGCCGCCTGGTCCTTGTCCATCGACCGCGCCAACACTCTCCGCCCGGCGGGCCTGGCCCGCCCGATGCTGCAGCTGACTGCGATGCTCGACCCCAACGGCATCCCCACCGCCGTCCTGACCAGCCCACCCGCCTTGACCCATCTCACCGAAGAACGAACCACCCCACACACCCGCCGCCAGAACCCGGTCTCGGTCAGTGCCGAGGACGCGGTCGGCGCGCTGAGGGCACTCCACCGGCTATGCCTGCTCGACACCACTGCCGACCCTGGCTCCACCACCGCCCATCAGACGGTACGGGTCCACAACCTCATCCAACGCGCCGTCCGCGATCCCCTGCCCACCGATCGCTACGACCAACTAGCCCGTACCGCCGCCGACGCCCTGACCGCCGTCTGGCCCGAGGTGCCACGCGAGACCACCCTCGAACAGCACCTGCGCGCCAACACCACCGTACTCACCGCTTGTGCCAACGAGGCGCTTTACCGACCCGACGCTCACGAGGTGCTATACCTCGTCGGCCGCAGTATCGGAGAAGCTGGCCACACCATCACTGCACGTGACCACTTTGCTCATCTCACCACCACAACCAGCCTGCGGCTCGGTCCCGACCACCCCGATACGCTCACCTCCCGACACCACCTGGCCCGGTGGCAGGGCCAAGCTGGGGATCCCGCTGGAGCCGCAACTGCCTTCGCCGAGTTGCTGGGGGACCGAGTCCGCGTACTGGGTCCCGACCACCCCGACACCCTCATCACCCGCCACAACCGGGACCGGTGGC
Source organism: Streptomyces sp. NPDC055189 (assembly GCF_053606765.1). Classification (NCBI taxonomy): domain Bacteria; kingdom Bacillati; phylum Actinomycetota; class Actinomycetes; order Kitasatosporales; family Streptomycetaceae; genus Streptomyces; species Streptomyces sp. NPDC055189. The sequence goes on along the minus strand of NZ_JBSGSG010000002.1, from coordinate 37,669 downwards.
GAGGGGAGGCGGGAGACCCCTCGGGAGCTGCGGCCGACTTCTCGGCATCGCTGCGGGACCGGATCCGCGTACTGGGTCCCGACCACCCCGACACCCTCATCGCCCGGCACAATCTTGCGCACTGGAGAGGAGAGGCTGGGAACACTGCTGAGGCGGTGGCCTCCTTCGATGAACTCCTGCACGACTTGTACCGGGTGCTGGGCCCCGATGACCCCCATACCCTCAGCGCGCGGCACAACCTGGCGTACTGGAGGGGTAAAGCGGGGGACCCGGCTGGAGCCGCGACCGCCTTCGCTGAGTTGCTGGAGGATCGAACCCGCGTGCTGGGCCCTGACCACCCCCACGCCTTCACCACCCGGCACAACCTGGCGTACTGGAGGGGTAAAGCGGGGGACCCGGCTGGAGCCGCGACCGCCTTCGCTGAGTTGCTGGAGGACCGAACCCGCGTAATTGGCCCTGACCACCCCGACACCCTCACCACCCGGAATAACCTGGTGTATTGGCAGGACGCTGCGGGGCGCGGCGGCGCGTGAACCTCTCTACGTAGATTTGAGGTGAGCGCTAAAGGCAATGCTGTTGCTTTAGTGGGCGGCGAAGTCTGATCGCAGGGCGTCAGGGGTCGGTGACCGAGAGTGTTCCTGAGTCATCGGGTCCTTGGGCGTTGACCTGGATGTATCCGCCGGGTCTGGGTGATCGGGTGGTGGCCGCGTGCGGCCGGACCGAGCATCGCAGAAGGCTGCTTCCCGCCCGGCTGGTGGCCCGGTCCGGCGTTGTGCTCGCCGGCCCCGTATCTCGAGGTGCTGCGCCATCTGGTTGCGGGGCTGCGTGGGGTCGGCGGGTGGGGGTCCTGGCGGATGCCGGCGAAGTCCTCGCCGCTCCGGGCCCGAGACCGGCTGGGATCCGGGCCGCTGCGGGTGCTGTTCGCCGCCACCGCCCGGCCGTTGGCCGGCGAGAGAACGCCGGGCGCGTTCTTGTCCCGCGTGAAAACCCTGGTTCGGACCGATGACCAGGCCGTTTGTCTACCTGCTGTCAGGTGCTTGTTGGTACTCGTTGATGAGGCCGCTGAGTAGCTGTGTGCGGCGGACGCGGTTCGCGAACGGGTGCATTCACGGCGGACGGTGCCGACCCAGCGTTCCGCGAAGGCGTTCGCCTTCGGCGATCTCGGTGGTGTGAGGAGACCTGTACGCCCGCGCTTGCGAGGACAGTGTCGAAGGCGTCGGAGAACTTCCCGTCCCGATCGCGCAGGAAGAACCGGAACCGGTCGACCTGGTCATCAGGTCCATCAGCAGGTTGCGGACCTGCTGGGTCACCCAGCCCCGGTTGGGGTGGTCGGTGACGCCGAGGATGTGCACCCGGCGCGTTGAAACTTCCACTGTGAACAGCACGTACAACCTCCGGCGGAACGCGGTGTCGACGTGGAAGAAGTCGCACGCGGGTAGTCCGGAGGCTTGCGCGCGCAGCAAGGTGGACCAGGCGTCGCGTGCCCGTTGGGGCGCGGGCGGGACGTTTGCCTTCCGCAGTGCTGACCGGACGGTAGCGGCGGAGACGGTGACGCCCAACCGCGCCAGTTCGCCCTGCATGCGCCGGTGACCCCACAGAGGGTTCTCCCTCGCGAGGCGCAGGATCAACTCCCGTGTCTCCTCTGATATCGGTGGCCGACCCGGTTTCTTGTGAGGGTAGGTCCACTTGTCGGCGATCAGCTCCCGGTGCCAACGGAGCAGTGTCGCCGGGGTGACGAAGAAGCTGCTCCAACACTCTCTGGGCAACAGTCTCGACAGGGCCGCCGGCAGAACCCGATCTCCTGGTTCTGACTTCGGGCGGCCGACTTGACGTTGGAGCACGGCGAGCTGATGCTGCAGCACGAGCAGTTCGACGTCCTTGGCCGCGCTGCCCATCAGCCGTAAGCTTGCCAGCTTCAGTGCCCTTCGTGTCAGCAGGTAGATCCATGACCACCGCATGGACTCCGATCATCCTCGGTCTGACACCGCTCCCGCGAAAGAATGCTCCAGCTCAGTGGCCCGAACCCGGGTTTTCACGCGGCACACGCTCTACCTGTTCATCAACGTAAGCGCGACGCACGTCCCGCATGGTCACTACCTCGGCCAGAGCACCGACACCGTCTCCTCCCAACAAGCGGCGCTGGCCTACGCCGATGCGCATCTGGGCCGGCTCGTCGATCAGCTCACCGCTGCCCGATCGTGGCTGATCATCGTGTGCGCCGACCACGGAGACGCCTACGGCGACGACGGCTTTAACGGCCGGGGCATCGCGCATCCCAGCGTGACCTCCGTGCCGTACGCCGCATGGGTCCAGCCATGACCGCTACGCTCACCGCCCATGAGCGATGCACCCACGCGCGACGCTTCCGTGGTCGCGGCGGTCGACGACGACCACCACGTCGCGATCCTCAGCGCGCACTTTCCCAGACACGGCGGCGAATACCTGTTCCTGCCGGGCGGTCGTCGCGAGGACAACGAGGACGCGGCCACCTGCGCCCGCCGTGAACTCAAGGAAGAAGCCGGCGTCACCGCTTCCCCCTGGAAACACCTGGGCAGCTACGCCATGACGCTCGCCTCAACGGCCCGCATCGACCTGTTCCTGGCGGCCCAGCAGCTCTCCTTGGACGCGCAGGCACTCACCGAAAGCGAACAGGGCTTCAAGCTGGACTGGTGGCCGCTCGATACTGCACTGCATGAGGCCGAGCGAGGACGCTTCCTGCTGCCCGCAGGCCCTCTTGCTCTCCTCCTGGCAGCTCGCTCCACCTCCTGACGACTGCACTGTCTGTACGCCCTTCACGCTCGCCGTCCGGACCGGTGCATAACGCGCCGGGCGGAGCCATGCCGCAGTCGTGAACGCCCACCACCGCATCTTTCGCTCCAGCCGTCTGGACCACGGCGCGGAGGTGCAGGCGCTCGAACCATCACTTCGGGGGCCGGGGAGGGACTACGGCTCGCCACTGTCCCTGACGGAGTTGAGGGGCGACCTGGCGTGGATTCGTGTCCTGAGCCGACGATGCTTACTCGTGTACGACCGCTTTGCTTCACAACAGAGTTGGAGCTCTCGGGCCTCTTCGGAGCTGGTCGGTGAGCACTTCGGCAGTGTCGGTCACTTCGGATCAGGGCGTTCCGCTCTTGTTCGAGCGGGGGGTGTGGTGATCGCGGCCCAATGCCGCGATCACGGGAGGCCGCCATGTTTCTGTCCCTGCCACTCACCGGTGCGCTTTTGTTGAGCGCGCGCTCCGTCTCGGCCGCGTGCGCGCTGGAGGACGTACGAGTCTGCTTTCGCCGTGGGCCCGGCCGTCACCGCCGTGTCGGAAGCGGTCGTCATGCGCAGCGCGGAGGTGCGCGATGAGGCCCGGCATGGACCGAGGCGCGCCGGAATGCCGGCAGCTCTATAGCTGGGGGACGAGTGTCGAGAATCCCGTCGGACTCTCCCCGACGAAATACAGGTAGCCGAAGGAGGCGATCGCGAACTCGGCCGCCGCGATGAGCTTCCGCACCGTGCTGTTCTTCTCCTGCTCCGGCAGTGCATTCAACTCTGATACAAACCGCCTCAGTTGAAGTTCGTTGAACATGGTGTCGCCGTGGCGGTGCACGGCGCGAAGGATGCTTCCCTCCGGTGCCGACTCGCACAAGGCCAGGAACGTCTCCTTGCGGTCCTCGTAGGTCTTGGCCATGCGGCCGTGCACTTGGTCTTCCACGTAGATGACGAGGGGCATGCGGTACGTCTTCCTCCAGAGTGTCGTTCGGGATCAGTCGCCGGAGATAAACAAGTAGCCGTGCAAGGCTGCCGCCCGCCGTGCCATGTCGGCCACCTGCCGGGTCGTGACCGTCTTCCGCTCATCGGGGAGCTGGTTCAGCTCATCCGCGAACTGCCCCAGTTGAAGTTCGTTGAACATGGTGTCGCCGACGGAGAAGACGCCGCTCATGACGCTCCCGTCCGGAGCGGCCTGGCACGCCGAGAGGAAGCTCTCGTCGATGTCGTCCCCCAGTTTCTCGGAGACCCGCTCGTGCGACCGGTTCTGCACATGGATTTCCATCCGCGCTACCTACTCCTCGCTAAACGGCCGGCTTCTCGATCGGGTACATCGTGCGGACGCCTCCCCGCTCGTCCTGCGAGACCAGGAGCCATGATGTCGGCTTCTTGCCGGTCATCTCGGATGTCCGACCGACCAAGGTGCCTGCATCGACGTAACGCTCGTAGTGTCCCTCGTGGTTCGGGCCGACAGGCTTGGACCTGTAGGACATTTCAACGAGCTCGTCGAGGTCGACGCTTTCGTCGAAGACGCCCTTCTTCCATGTGACGTTCGCGCCTCCCTCGCCCGCTTCCCGATACCGGAGATCACGTCGGACGAGAGACCGGATGCCAGAGAGCGCTGGCCCGCTCCTGGACGGGAGCGGGTGCATGGAGGTCCTAGAGTGGGGGCGGTCTTGAAACAGCAAGGAAATGGGGATCAAGTGGTCGACATGACAGCCGCGGCGCGGAAGGTCTTCGAGCGGTACGACGTCGACGGGGACGGACAGTTGACCGCCGAGGAGTACCGGCAGGTCGTCGTGGAGCTCGGCGACACGGGTATCACCGCGGAGGCCGCGCAGGACCTCATCGACGCCATCGACACCGACGGTGACCGGAAGGTCTCGTTCGACGAGTTCCGGGCCTCCATGGGGCTCTGAACGCGACGACACCCCCTGTGCCCCCGGATCCGCTGATCCGGGGGCACAGGCACGTCCGCCTCAGCGGGCGCCGGGTGTTCAAAGGAGGCGTGGAGCAGAGGGGCCGGATACTCCGTGAAGCCATCTATCCGGGGCTCGAGCTGCCACTGGACGCCGCAAGTGAGTACGCCGAGCGGGCGGGCCCAGGCGGCCACCCGGACAGCTACTTCCCGACAGCTACTTCGCGGACGCCACGATCCGATCCTCATGAGATGTCCGCAGGCGGGGGGCGGGGGAGACCGCGCCGTACGCATCTGCCCGGAAGGGGACTCTAGGTTTGGCCAGCAACGGCCTGAGGAGCAGACTCGATCGACCGGACACTGTCCGTGCCTCGTCCGCCCCGACGACTCGCAGGTCGCCGCCCCGCACCCGGCGGCCATCCATGAACCCGAGCGGGGGCGGCACCCGTGAGAAATTCACAGGCGCCCTGCACTCGCACCAGCCCAGCCGGGGCTCGCGTTCTCGGCGAAGCGTGGGCTTACTCGTCTCGGTGTCGACGGCATGCGCTGTCGCGTCTTGTCCGGCCGGGCATCACAGTCCGGTGAGGTGGCGCAGTTGCTGGATCAGTGGGGGCCGGGGGAGTGGGACAGTGCCGAGTTCGGGGTGTTGGCTTTGGGTGATGTGGTCGTGGAGTTGGTCGATGAGGGATGGCAGGAGGAGGGGGGCTGTGGCGCGGTCCCCGCAGAGGTAGGTGGGTTCGAAGTCGTGGCGGATGAGCTGGCGTCCCCAGTGCTCGGCGTCGTGGTACTCGCCGGTCTGGGCATGCTCGAGGAAGAGGCAGTACTCGGCGACGTGGTGGCCGGCGCCGGCGGCGAAGCGCCACCAGAAGCGGGCTCCTTCGGTGTCGTCGGCCAGGTGCAGCAAACAGGCGAAGACCAGGGCGCCGGTCTTGTCGGCGTACTGAGCGGTGATGAAGTCGCTCAGGTGCCGGTCGACTTCGGGGCCGAACAGGATGAGCAGGCTGACCGCCTTGAGGTCCCAGCAGGCGTTGTCGGCGTCGGGGGCGCGGTCGACACGGGGCTCGGTCCACACCGGTGTCCATCCCGGCACGGACGGGGCGCCGGTCGCGCGCCGGCGGTTTGCCTGGCGCTGGCACAGCCGGGTCTCGGCGGCGACGATGTCGTAGTCGACGTAGCGGTCGCGGGTGCGGGCCTTGCCCAGCAGGTCGTCGATGGTGCGGCGGTGGTCGGGCCGTGTGGTGCTCATGTGGTGCTCTTCCGGTAAGTGGTGTCCGGGTACTGGAGGTTCAGCAGGCGGGCGAGGCGGCGGCGCCCCTGGCTGAGTTGGGAGCGGACGGTGGCTTCTTCGGTGCCCATCAGCTCAGCGGCCTTCGCGCAGGTGTAGCCCATGCCGTAGTAGAGGAGGATCGCGTCACGCTGGCGCTCGCTGAGGCGGGTGACGGCCCCGTACAGGGCGATGGTGTCGGTCAGGGCGTCGAAGGGGTCTTCGGCGGTGCCGGCGGCCAGGGCGGCTTCGAAGGCGGCGGTGTCCATCGGCTCGGGGCGGCGCCGGCGCTTGCGGTGCATGTCGATGATGCGGCGCTTGAGGACCGTCCAGGCGTAGCCGTCGAGGTTCTCCATCTCCAGCATGTCCGGCCAGCGGTCCATGACGCGGTCGAAGGTCAGGTCGACGGCTTCCTCGGCGTCGGCGTCGGAGCTGAGCTGCAGGTAGGCGTAGCGCATGTAGTCCTGGCGGTGCTGCTGGTGAAAGGCCCAGTAAGCCATCTGTGCGGTGGGGTCCCACTGGTCTATGGGGACGTTGCGCGGTAAGCCGATCGCTCCGCCGGTCTCGTCGGCCCCGCTGTCCGTGTTCATGGCGTGTCCTGAGGGGTGTCGCCCGAGCGCGCCGGCGGGCTCGGGCGGGCGGAGCTGGTCAAGTTCGTTATCCCGACGCGGACGCCGGCGGTCAGGATCCGGCGGCTGCCTCGGATGAGATCTGGGCCGAACACCCTGATGACGAGCGCGATCTGTACGAGCCACGCTGCAGCACTCTGCTGCACGGGGTCCTCCCCTGTACCTGTTGCGGTTGGGCGCCGCGATTCCCCCCTCGCGGCGCCGGAGACACCTTGCGTCTCCATGTATAAGGCGGCGGAGGGGGCCCGAACGTGCAGACGAAAAGCTGGAAATATTACGGTCAGTAAAGGTCAAGTCACGCCATCTTCGGTCCACTTGCGACAGTGACTCGCCAGTCCGTTCAACCTTTGGCGTGCGTGCCCGGCGTGTGGCCGAACGTGCGGCGGAAGGCGTCGATGAACGCGCTGGCCGACGACCAGCCGCACAGGTGCGCCACCGCGGTGACGGGTGTGTCCTCGGCCAGCAGGACCAGTGCGTGGTGGAGTCGCAACTGGGTGCGCCACTGCGGGAACGTCATGCCGAGGTTGCTGCGGAACAACCGGGACAGGGTCCGGTCGCTCGCCCCCACCTCGCGGCCCAGTTCGGCGAGGGTGCGGCTGTCCGCAGGGGCGGCGCGCAGGGTGTCGCAGAGCGTCCGCAGCAGGGGTGCGGTCGGTGTCGGCAGATGCAGGGGCTCTTGCGGCGAGGCACGTAGTTGGTCCAGCAACACCGCCCGCAGTCGGGCCCGTTCGGGACCGTCGTCCTGTGGCGGACGCGTGTAGGCGACGATCAGTTCGCGCAGCAGCGGGCCCACCGCGAGCACCGTCGGTGTCTCCAGGCCGAGCGGGTTCTCGGTGGCCGGTAGTCCCAGCAGGTGCAGTTGAAGGTGACCGTGTGCCTGATGGGCGTGCATGGTGCCGGCCGGGATCCACAGGGCCCGGGTGCCGGGGGCCACCCAGGAACCGGCGCTCGTGGTGACGGCGAGGACTCCGCGTCCGGCGTAGACGATCTGGTGGTCGTCGTGGCGGTGGGTGTCGATCGCGGCGCCGGGCGCCAGCGACTGGGTGCGGGTCGGAGCAGCCGGTACGTGGCGGATGTTCGTCATTGGCTGGCAGATTATCGGAAGTGCGACACGCGGGCCCGAGTCGACGATGACGGGGTGCGAAAGAATGCGTCCATCACCCTGTTGTCCGCCGGGCACGCCTGCGTCGACCTGTACCAGGGCGCCGTGGCCTCCCTGGTGCCGTTCTTCGTCGCCGAGCGCGCCTACAGCTATGCCGCGGTATCCGGCATCGTGCTCGCCGCCTCCCTGCTGTCGTCGGTGGCCCAGCCGTTGTTCGGCATCCTGACCGACCGCTGGGCCATGCCGTGGTTGCTCCCCGTCAGCACGCTGCTGGGCGGTCTCGGCATCGCGTCGAGCGGGATGAGCGGCTCGTACGGGCTGACTCTCGTGTTCGTGGCGGTGTCCGGGCTCGGGGTGGCCGCCTATCACCCCGAGTCGGCGCGGGTCGCCCGGCTCGCCGCCCGGGGCAGTCACAGCGCCATGGGCTGGTTCTCGCTCGGCGGCAACCTCGGCTTCGCGGCGGCCCCGCTCCTGGTCGCGGCCGTTGTCGCCACCGGAGGTCTGCGCCTGACACCGCTGCTGATCCTTCCGGCGCTGGTCGGCGCCGTGTTGTGTCTGCCCGTGCTGCGTGCCCTGGAGCGGCAGAAGGCCGTCGGGGCGCGTACGGAGGTGTCGGCCGGAGTGGACGACAGGGCGTCGTTCGTGAAGCTGTCGCTTGCCGTGGTGTGCCGGTCGATCGTCTTCGTCGGCCTGAGCACCTTCCTCTCGCTGTACGCGAGGGAACGCATGGGCGGCAGTACGGCGGCGGGTACCGCGGCGCTCTTCGTGCTCTATCTCGGTGGCGCGGTGGGTTCCGTGCTCGGCGGCATGCTGGCCAACCGCTGGGACCGGGTCACCGTCGCGCGACGGGCCTACCTGATCACGGCCGGATCGGTGGCGGGCGTGGTCTTCGTGCCCGGCCCGGCGATGTATCTGTTCGTGGCGCTGACCTCGGCAGGTCTGTACGTCCCGTTCTCGCTCCAAGTGACCCTCGGGCAGGACTACTTGCCGTCCCGTATCGGCACCGCCAGCGGGATCACGCTCGGCCTGACCGTCAGCGTCGGTGGTCTGGTGAGCCCTTTGATCGGCAGCGTCGCCGACGCGGCGTCCCTGCGGACCGCCCTTGCGCCGCTGGTCCTGATGCCCGTACTGAGCTGGCTGCTGTTCCGCACCTTGCCCGAACCGCCTGTCCCACCTGTACCGCCTGTGCCGCCCGGACCGCCTGTGCCGCAGCCCGCGGGAGCGGACCGATCGCCGCTGACCGGCGGCTAGCTCACCGGGCGGAGACCTTGTGGACGGTGGTGTCTTCGGGGTCAAGGCGTCGCCCGTCCGCGGACAGCACTTCGAGTGCGCGCAGGTGTTGCCCCTTGCGGCGGTCGACCAACTCTGAGTGCGGTTCGCCGGGTGCGAAGAAGTTCTGTTCGCCCCACTGCCGCAGCGCCACGATGACGGGGAAGAGCGCCTCGCCCTTCGGGGTCAGTACGTACTCGCGGTAGGCGCTGCCGTCCGATGCGGGGACGGATTCGAGGACACCACCGGCGACGAGATTGCGCAGCCGTGCGGTGAGGATGTTCTTCGCCACGCCGAGGCTGCGCTGGAACTCCCCGAAGCGCCGGCTCCCGTCGAAGGCGTCCCGCACGATCAGCAGGGACCACCAGTCGCCGATCGCGTCCACCGACCGGGCGACAGGACATTCGCTGTCGTCGAAGCGCGTTCTGGTCACCATGGGGCCCTCATTCTCGCGACGGTTGCAACATGCTACCAAAAAGGCTAGCGTCACCCTCGCTCTTTGGTGGCAAGATGAAACCAGGCGGGGGAGGGGTGCTGATGCCCGGCAATGGCGAAAGCAACGGGAAGAGTGGAGACCGCGAAGCGATAGAAGACGTCGGAGACGGCAGGGAAGGCGCCGCGTTCGTCCTGTCCCGTGGCGCCGTCGCGCTCTTCGCCGTCGCTTGCGGGGCCGCTGTCGCCAACGTCTACTTCTCCCAGCCGCTCCTGGTGACCATGGGACACGACCTCGCCATGAGCCCGGCGCTCGTCGGCAGCGTGGTCACCCTCACCCATGTCGGATACGGCCTTGGCCTCTTCTTCCTCGTACCGCTCGGCGACGTGGCCGACCGCAGACGGCTCATCGTGGCCCAATTGCTGTTCCTGGTACTGGCGTTGGTCGTGGTGGCCACCGCTCACACGGCGGTGATCCTGCTCGCGGGCATGGCCGCGACGGGGCTTCTCGCGGTCGTCACGCAGACGTTGGTGGCCTTCGCGGCATCACTGGCCCGGCCCGCCGGACGCGGGCGGGTCGTCGGCCTGGTCACCAGCGGCGTCGTCATCGGCATCCTGCTCGCCCGTACCGCGTCCGGCCTCATGGCCGACCTCGCGGGCTGGCGCTCCGTCTACCTCGCCTCGGCCTCGCTCACCGCCCTGCTCGCCCTGGTCCTGTACCGAGTGCTGCCGAGCCGCAGCGGCGCCGCGCCGACAACCCTGCGCTACGGACAGCTCCTGCGCTCCACGGTCACCCTGTTCGCACGGGAGCGACTGCTGCGGCTCCGGGCCTTGTTCGGGCTGCTGGTCTTCGCCGCGTTCAGCACTTTGTGGAGCAGCATCGCGCTGCCGCTCAGCGAGGCGCCGTACTTCCTGTCCCACAGCGCGATCGGGGCGCTGGGCCTCATCGGCGTCGCCGGCGCCCTGGCCGCCACCGTGGCGGGCCGCCTCAATGACCGCGGACTCTCGCGGCGGACCACCGGCGTCGCACTATCGCTGCTCACCGTCTCGTGGCTGTCCCTGGCCTTCACCCCCAGCTCACTCTGGGCCCTGGCCGCCGGGGTGATCCTTCTCGACCTCGCCGTGCAGGCGGTCCATGTCACCAACCAGACCCTGATCTACGAGCTTCATCCGGACGCGGGCAGCCGGTTGATCGGCGGATACATGGTCTTCTACTCGATCGGCAGCGCCACCGGTGCCATCACGGCGACCACCCTCTACGATTTGGCGGGCTGGGGCGCCGTATGCGCACTGGGCGCCGCGTTCAGTTTGCTGGGGCTGGCGCTGTGGGCGTTCACCCGGCGCCACACCCCGGACACCGTCAGCCCGCTCCCGGCCCGGCGGTGAGCTTCGGCAGTTGCTGGCCTCGTACTGCGCTCGTACTGCGCTCGTACTGCGCCACAAGCTCCGCTCAACGAACCTCGGCATGACTCACCAGCCCGTGAACAGCAGGTGGTTCAGTGCCAGTGCGAGCACGGCCTGTGCGGTGAGCCAGCGGCGTCGACTCACCGTGGGCAGGAGTGCCGTCGCCGCAGGCAAGAACGTGGTGAACGGCAGCCAGATGCGTTCTGTTTCCGCCTTGCTCATTCCGGAGAGGTCGGCCGCCAGCAAGGCAAGGAGTGTGGCCAGGACCAGTACGGTCAAGTGGTCGGTGGGTGTGGTCCGGCCGGTGCGCAGGCGGCCGATCGTGCCGGGGGCGGTCGTCGCCGTCCTGCGGAGGGCTGCCACCGTCGCGGGGCCGATGACCAGCGCCGTGCAGGCGAGGTTGGCCCAGACGAAGTAGCCGTACGGCCTGATGCCGCCCGCGCCCTGGTGGTAGCGCTCGACCAACAGGCGGTACGCCTCCCACCAGTTGAAGCCCGCGAGGGTGAAGGCGAGCGGGGCGAGGGCTGCTCCCGCGAGGAGGAGTGGGAGCGGGCGCGGGGCGCGGGTGATCAGCAGGACGGCGGTCACGACGAGGGTGAACAGGGTCAGGCCGTACGAGAGGTAGCAGACGAGACCGAACAGTAGGCCCGAGCCGAGGGCCGCTGCCGCGGGGGAGCGGACCGCACGTGTCGTCGCCAGTGCGAGAAGGGCGATCATCCACGCCGATACGGCGGCGAAGTAGCCGTCCGCGGAGGCGCCGACCCAGATCGCGGCCGGGGCCAGGGCCAGGAAGGGGGCCGCCCGGCGAGCGGTCGCCTCGTCGGCCAGTGCGCGCAGGGTGATCAGGAAGGCCGCCACGGCGGTGCTGCCCGCGGTGATGCAAAAGGCCCCGGCCCAGGTACCGCCGCCGAGGCCGATGCGGTCGAGGAGGACGAAGGTGAGGGTGGCGCCGGGCGGATGACCTGCCGTATGGGCGGGCCAGGGGGCGGGGGAGTCGATCAGGATGTGACGGGTGAAGTCCCGCAACGCTGCCGGTACGTCCTCGAAGCGGTCGATGACCTGGAGGTATTCGTATTTGGTGGTCAGCCGCTGTGCCACGCCCCGGTGCATGCCGTCGACGAGGGCGAGCGACCAGATCCAGGCCATGGAGGCGGTCCATGCGGTGAGGAGAAAGGGCCGCCAGGAGAGCCGTGCGATGACGGTGGGGGCGTACGCGATCACCATGACGGCGACGGTGAGTGCGGCGGGTGTGCCCGGCCCGAGGTGGGGGTCCCATCGGGCGTACAGCGGTGGCCAGTTGAGGTGCAGTGTGCCGTCCGCCTGCTCGATGGATGCGCCGACGATGACGGCCGCGACGACGAGTAGCGCCGCGGTACCGGCCGCTGCCAGGTCGCGGCGGTGGGCGCTGCGGTTTGTGGTGCTCACGTCTGCACGACAGGGACGACAGGGGCGACAGGCGCGACCGGCATGAGCGGCACGGCAGGCATGGCAGGCGCGACCGGTACGACAGGCGCGGGTGGAGTTAGGGATCCGGGCTTCCGGGGGTGACGTCAGGGCTTCGTCATGACTCATGAGTGATGTGTCATGGGCCTGTTGCGGTTGCCTCCGCCGTGGCGTGCGCGCCGCAGTGCCAGGAACGAACGGCCGCTGGTGCTCCACTGGCCGGCCGGAGACCAGCCGAGCGGACGGGCGTGACGCAGCAGGGCGGGGGTGCCGAGGCGGGCCCAGGGGAACAGTTCGCCCGGTGCGCCTTGCCCGTCGTCGACGTGCACTTCCACCCTCTCGTCCACGTCCATCGGTGCTGCCTCTGCGATCAACAAGCCTTTAGGTGCGACGAGTTGAGCGACACGCTTCAGAAGCGCGGTGGGGTCGCCGCCGATCCCCACATTGCCGTCGATGAGCAGGGCGGTTTCCCAGCGACCCTCGCCCGGCAGCGTGTCGAAGACGGAGCGGAGCAGTGCCGTGCCGCCGAGGCCGAGCGTGTGGTCGACGGCTGCCCGGCTGATGTCGATCCCCAGGACGCGATGGCCCAGTGCCGCCGCCCCGGCCACCAGGCGGCCGGGGCCGCAGCCGATGTCGAGGACACTGCCCTCGCAGCGGCGCAACGCGGAGAGGTCCGCCGCGTCGGCGCTCGCGCACCAGCGCTCGACGTCCAGCGGCAGCAGCCAGCCGTCGCTGCGGCGCAGGAACAAAGGGCCGTGGCCGTTGCGCAGGGCGTTGGTGTACGGATCTGCATGCCAGGGGGCGGCTTCGGGGCCTGTCCTGCCTTCCCTGCCCACCCTGCGCAGGGCGGTGTCCGTCGGTGCGGTGCTCATCGGCCACCGCCCGCGCTGGTGAGTCCGGTGAGTCCGGTCGGTCCGGTGTGCTCGGCTGTCGCCGCGAGGCGGGCGAGCATGGCGGCGAAACGGCTGTCCGGCGCAGCGGCGGCGACTTTCCCGGCGTCTTCCGCGGTGTCGACGTCACGCAGCGGCGGCAGTTCGCGCACCCGCAGCCCGGCGCCGGTGAGCCGGGCCCGTTGCAGGGCGCCCGTGTCGGGCCTCGACATGGGTACGCCGCGCAGCAGTTCGGGATCGGGTTCGGCCAGGCCCAGTGCCCAGAAGCCGCCGTCCACGGCGGGGCCGAACCATGCGTCGCAGTCCTGCCATGCCTCGGGGCCGAGCGCGGGGGCGAGGAGCCGGGGGGTGATCTGGGGGGTGTCCATGCCGACCAGAAGAGCGGGCCCCGCGCAGCCGGCGAACGCCGCGGCCAGCCGCTCGTCCAGGTCGCCCGCGCACTGGGGCACCACCTCGATGCCGGGCGGAAGCCAGGGCCCCGCCTGCCCGTCGAGCACCAGGACACGTCGCCGGGCGGGCGCAGCGAGCACCGCGTCGAGGGTGTCGGCGAGCGAGGCCGCGGCGAGGCCGGCGGCTTCCTCGGGGGTGTAGGGCGGGGTGAGGCGGGTCTTTACGCGTCCCGGCAGTGGTTGCTTGGCGATGACGAGGAGGGTGGTTGCGTGTGTGGTCATGCGGCACCGCCCGACGCCTGCCGCGCACGGCCGGTGAGGGTCGGCTGGGGTGGCTCCGCGAGTACGGCCCGCATGTCGCGTACCGCGTGCCACGTCCCCAGCCACGTCCCCGTGACCTTCGACTTCCCGGTGCGCGGCAGATACGGCACGTCACGCTCCTCGATCCGCCACCCGGCGTCGGCCGCCCGCACGACCATCTGCAGCGGGTATCCGCTGCGCCGGTCGGTCAGGCCGAGCCCGAGCAGTCCCTCGCGCCGCGCCGCCCGCATCGGGCCGAGGTCGTGCAGGCGTACGCCGGTACGCCGCCGCAGCATCCGGGCGAGTGCCACGTTGCCCGCGCGGGCGTGCGGCGGCCAGGCGCCGCGTCCCTGAGGGCGCCTCCGCCCGACGACCAGGTCGGCTGCTCCGTCCGCCACTCTGCGTACGAAGGGCCGCAGCTGATCCGGATCGAGGGAGGCGTCGCAGTCGCAGAAGCACACGATGTCCGCGTCGGACGCCATGAGGCCCGCGTGGCATGCGGCCCCGAAGCCGCGCTGCGGCTCATGCACCACGGTGGCTCCCAGCGCGCGGGCGATGTCCGGCGAACCGTCGGTGGAGCCGTTGTCGACGACCACGGCCCGCCAGGTCGCGGGGACGCGTTCGAGAACCCGGGGCAGCGCGGCGGCCTCGTCGAGGCAGGGCAGGACGACATCGACCTGCACGGCGGAGTGAGCGTCAGGCTCAGCGTATTCAGCGTATTCAGCGTATTCAGCGGGTTCTGCGGAGGGAGAGGGCGTCATGCGACTCACCCTATGAACCTGAAACGGACATATGGGACTTCGGGTTCTTACGAAACAGGGACGTCGGCTACCGGGAGCGGGCCTGACCGGCAGGACCCCGTACGGCAGGTGCGAGGCTGGCCACATGCAGCCACCACCGCAGCATCGCCCGCCCGGCGGGTCCGCCGGACCCGCGAGGTCCGCCGAACCCGCCCGGTCCACCGAACCCGCCCGGTCCACCGAACCCGGCGGATCCGCGGCGCCCGGTCCGCTCCGGGTGCTCGTCGTGGACGACGATCCGACCGTCGCCGAAGTCGTCGCGGGCTACCTCGAACGCGGCGGTTACCTGGTCGACCGCGCCGAGGACGGCCCCGGCGCGCTGGAGCGTGCCTGGGTGTTCCGGCCCGATCTCGTCGTCCTGGACCTGATGCTGCCCGGCATGGACGGTCTGGAGGTGTGCCGCCGCCTGCGTGCCAAGGGGCCCGTGCCCGTCATCATGCTCACCGCCCGCGGCGACGAGGACGACCGGATCCTGGGCCTGGAGGTGGGAGCCGACGACTACGTCACCAAGCCCTTCAGCCCCCGTGAACTGGTCCTGCGGGTGGAATCGGTACTGCGCCGCAGCCGTGCCGCACACGTTCCCGAGGTCGTCGCCACGCTGAGTGCCGCGGGCCTGTGGGTGGATGCGGCGGCACGCCGTGCGACGAAATTCGGTGTCGAACTCGCCCTGACGCTGCGGGAGTTCGACCTCCTCGCCTTTCTGCTGCGGCATCCGGGGCAGGCGTTCGGGCGGGAGGAGTTGATGCGGGAGGTGTGGGGCTGGGAGTTCGGCGACTTGTCCACGGTCACGGTTCACATCCGCAGGCTCCGCGGCAAGGTCGAGGACGATCCCGCCAAGCCGCGGCTCATCCAGACGGTGTGGGGCGTGGGATACCGCCTCGATGTGCCGGAGGTGGGCGGAGGCGCGCGGGACGCCGATGATCCCGCCACCCCTAATCCGCCCGCCCCTTACGACCCGCGCGGCACCCGGTGCGACATCGACCCCCCGGGTGACCCCGTACCGCCCCGAGCCGAAGGCTGACCTCCCATGCAGGACATCCTCGTCATCGCCGTCTTCGCTTTCCTGGGCGCAGCGACCGCCGGGCTCCTCGGCGCCCTGACGCTGCGCCTCCTGCGGCACCGCTCCCTCACGGTGTCGATGACCGTGGTGGCGGCCGTCGCGGTGCTCGCGATGCTGGCCGGGACGCTCGCGGTGGCCTGGGAGATGTTCCTGTCGCCGCACGACCTGACCGTGGTCACCATCGTCGTGGCGATGGCCGCCGCCGTCTCCCTCGCCACCGCGCTGCTGCTCGGCCGCTGGGTGGTCGCCCGCAGCACGGCCCTGACCCTGGCCGCCCGTTCCTTCGGCGATGGCGGCAGCTTCGCGGCCCCGCCCGAGCCCATGAGTGCTGAACTGGCCGTACTGACAAGGGAGTTGGAGTCGACCAGCGCCAAGCTCGCCGAGTCGCGCGAACGCGAGCGGGCCCTGGAACGCTCCCGACGGGAACTGGTCGCCTGGATCTCGCACGACCTGCGCACCCCGCTGGCCGGGCTTCGAGCCATGTCCGAGGCGCTGGAGGACGGTGTCGCCGCCGACCCCGACCGCTATCTGCGCCAGATCCGTACCGAGGTCGAACGTCTCAACTCCATGGTGGGAGACCTCTTCGAACTCTCCCGCATCCACGCGGGCGCGCTTGCCCTCTCGCCGTCCCGGATCTCCGTCTACGACCTGGTCGGCGACGCGCTCGCGGGCGCCGATCCCCTTGCCCGCGAGCACCGGGTGCATCTCGTCGGCGACAGTGTCGAAGCCGTCCCGGTGGAGGTCGACAGCAAGGAGATGAGCCGCGTCCTGGGCAATCTCCTGATCAACGCGATCCGCCGCACACCCGCCGACGGGACGGTCGCGGTGGCCGCGGAGCGCTCACCGGACGGCGTGATCCTGTCCGTGACCGACGGCTGCGGAGGCATCCCCGAAGAGGACCTGTCCCGCGTCTTCGACACCGGCTGGCGCGGCAGCCAGTCCCGCACACCCCCGGCGGGCGCGGGTCTTGGCCTGGCGATCGTGCGCGGCATCGTCGAGGCCCACCAGGGCCGGGCGGCCGTGCGCAATGTGGCGGGCGGCTGCTGCTTCGAGGTCACACTGCCGAGGGCACGGGCCTAGCCGCCGCTCTGCCGAGTCCGGCCGAGTCCGGCCGAGTCCGGCCGAGTCCGGCCGAGTCCGGCCGAGTCCGGCCGAATCCCTCGGTCGGGCCCGCCCCGCCCCCGTACCGCAACCGTCGCGATCGAAGCCATGGCCTCACCGACTCCAGGGGCCTGGTGGCCGTCCCGACCCGGCCCCGACCGGCCTACCCCCGCAGCTCCGCCTTCGCGAACGAAGTCATTCCCTCGGCGAAGTCCACCTCCGCCCGCCACCCCAGCTCCGCCCGCAGTCGACCCGAGTCCGCCGTGACGTGACGTACGTCGCCGAGCCGGTACTCGCCCGTCACCACCGGGGGCGGGCCGCCGAACGCCCGCGCCAGTTCGCGGGCCATCTCCCCTACGGTGTGGGGCTCACCGCTGCCGGTGTTGTACGCGGTGAACGTCCCCGCCTCCCGCTCGCGCACCGCCTCCAACGCCGTCACGTTGGCCGCCGCCACATCCCGTACGTGCACGAAGTCCCGCCGCTGGCGGCCGTCCTCGAATACGCGGGGTGGCTCGCCCCGCTCCAGCGACGATCGGAAGAACGAGGCCACACCGGCGTACGGGGTGTCGCGGGGCATGCCGGGGCCGTACACGTTGTGGTAGCGCAGCGACACCGCACGGCCGCCGCTCGCCCGCGCCCACGCGGCGGCCAGATGTTCCTGCGCCAGCTTGGTCGATGCGTACACGTTGCGCGGGTCGGCGGGCGCGTCCTCGCCCACCAGTCCAGGGGCCAGCTCGGCGCCGCAGTCGGGGCAGTGGGGCTCGAAGTGTCCGGAATCAAGATCGGCGGCAGCGCGCGGGCCCGGCCGTACGACGCCGTGCCGGGCGCACTCGTACCGCCCCTCCCCGTACACCACCATCGACCCCGCGAGCACCAGATCCCGTACCCCGCTCCCGGCCATCGCGGCCAGCAGTACGGCTGTGCCGAGGTCGTTGCAGCCGACGTACTCGGGGGCGTCCGCGAAGTCCTTGCCCAGTCCCACCATCGCCGCCTGATGACAGACCGCGTCCACCCCGCGCAGCGCCTCCCGCACGGCGTCAGGGTCCCGGACGTCGGCGATGGTCCACCGCTGTTCGGCGGGCGGTGCGGACGATGCGGGCGACGCGTGCGGCTCAGGCGGCCGCGTCGTTCCGGCATGGGCGGTGGGCAGCAGAGCGTCGAACACCACCGCCTCGTGCCCCCGTTCGGTGAGGGCTTCGACCACGTGCGATCCGATGAACCCGGCGCCGCCGGTGACAAGTACGCGCATGCCGCCCACGCTAGGCGCGCCGAGCCGGGTCGACGGTCTCCGGCGGGGCTTCGTCATCGGTCGGTAAGAACCGACGGGTACCGACCGGTGGGGAACCGCACGGCGCGCCGGAACGGCATACTGCTGTTGTGCCTTGAATGACCCCTTCTGTAGTCGAGGCGCGGTATGGAGGTGGTCTGGATGACCCTTCACACATCCGTCAGGCAGGGCTGCCTGGTCGTGGAGATGCCGCCGGAAGTAGACATCGGCAACGCCGAGCCGCTGCGGGGAGAGTTGCGTGAGACGTGCCGGACGCTGCTGGACCGCTCCTCGCGGGACCGGGTCTCGGCGGTGGTCGTGGACTGGGCGGCGGCCCCGTTCCTGACCATGGCCGGCGTCGCCGTGCTCGACGACTTCCGGCAGCGGGTGGACGAACGCGGGGTGCCGCTGCGGGTGGTCGCCTCGCGCAGAACGGCTCGCGCGGTGCTGCGCATCGTGGGTCTGAACGAGATGCTGACCGTCCACGACACCCTTGAACAGGCGCTGGCCGGCGGCAAGGCTCCCCGTGAAGGAAGCTCCCGTCAAGGAAGCTCCAGTGGGGGACGTTCCGGAGGGGGACGTTCCGGAGGAGGGCGGGACCGGCCCGAGACGGGGAAAGCCAACTGACCAACTGACCGGGGGCGGACGGACGGTGCGGACATGACCAATGGCGAACGCCGGCGGAGCCAAGGGACCCCGTCGAGTCATCTGGGCGACCACCTGGGTCTGATATCCCAGTTCACCGAGCAGGCACGGGTCGGTCTTGAAAGAGAGACCGACACCGCGCGCATCTTCATGGCGATCTATTCCGGCTTCCTCGTGGAGGCCGGCGCGGGCATACGCTGGCTTCTCGAGCCGTCCCTGA
This sequence comes from Streptomyces sp. NPDC055189, assembly GCF_053606765.1. Classification (NCBI taxonomy): domain Bacteria; kingdom Bacillati; phylum Actinomycetota; class Actinomycetes; order Kitasatosporales; family Streptomycetaceae; genus Streptomyces; species Streptomyces sp. NPDC055189. The sequence continues at coordinate 18,782 of NZ_JBSGSG010000002.1, read as the reverse complement.
TCGAGCGGGCGACCGTCGCCGTCCGCCGCGCGGCTCCCACGGCCAGAGGCTCGGAGACCGACCTGGCGACCCGTCTCCTTGCCACCTTGTGGACGGCGGGCGTCGTCGCGGGCATCGACACCGAGGACTGGATCACAGGCGCCCCGGAACTCCCCGGCATCTGTCTGCGCATGGCCTCCCAGATGGTCGAAGGGGGAAACGCCGGGCCCTGACGGCCCGGGCCCGTGCCTGCCCGTGCACTCCCGTCACCGTGCCACGAGGCCCCGCGCCAGGCCGAGTTCGACCAGGTCCTGCGGACGCAGGCGCAGCTGCTCCGCCGTCGACCGGATCTCCTCCTGCCCGCGCTTGAGGATCGCGGCGGCCTGCTCGGGGGCGATCACCGAGAAGTAACTGTCCGGCGTCGCCCAGAGGTTGTCCGGTGCCGCGAGGGCGAGCGCGCCGCCGGAGCCGCCCTCACCGATGATCAGCGAGGTGACCGGCACCGGTGAGGTGGCGACTGCGGCGAACAGATCGGCGATCGCCGCGCCCGCCCCCGCCCGTTCGGCCTCGTCCCCGTTCGCGGCCCCCGGTGTGTCGACGAGCGTGAGCACGGGAATGCCGAGCCGCCCCGCGAGCCGGACGAGCCGGGCCGCGGTGCGGTATCCGGCGGGCGTCGTCGCGGTCCCGCACTGCGCCGCGTAGGCGACCGCCCGCCCCTCGCGCAACCCGAACCCGCAGAGCATCCCCGGGTCCGTGCCCCCGCACCGGTCACCGTGCAGAGGCGCCCGTTCCGTGAAGTAGGCGTCCAAGTAAGCCCCGGCGCGCGGACGTTCGGAGGCGCGGGCGCGACTGACGGCTTCCCATCCGGTGGCGGGAAGGTCGGTGCGGCCGAGTGCGGCGGGGGGTTCGGCGGCTTCCGGGGGGTGGTGCGCCGCCGTGTCGTGGAGGGCGCGCGCATCCGGAGGGGAAACCGGAGGGGAAAGGAGCCTGAGGCGCAGGGCCAGGGCCTCGCGCAGCTCTTGGGGTCGTACGATCTCGTCGATCGCCCCGGCTGCCAGCTGGGCCTCCGCGGTGTATGCCGTGGGGTCCGCGTCCGCGGGGCGCACCCGGGACCCGGCGAAGCCGACCTGGCTGCCGGGCAGCGCCAGGGTCAGGTCGGCGCCCGCTCCCAGGGTGGCCCAGCCGCCGCCCGTCGCGGGATCGCGCAGGACGGCGATCCGGGCCAGGCCCGCGGCTCCGGTGAGCTCGGACTGGCGTGCCACGCGCTGGAGTTGGACCAGGGCGCGCATGCCTTCCTGCATACGGCTGCCGCCCGTCGCGATCAGCGAGACGACGGGCAGCCTGCGGTCCCTTGCCTGACGGTGCGCGGCCTCCAGCCTGTCCCCGGTGCGTTCTCCGAGGGAGCCGCCCAGGAAGCCGAATTCAAAGGAGACGATCACCGCCCGTGTGCCGCCGACGGCCGCGGTGCCGCAGACCACCGACTCCCGTTCGCCGGTGCGTTCCCCGGCGCGGGCGCGGGAATCCCCGTACCCCTGCCAGCCGAGCGGACCGTCCGGCCCTTCATCGGTGAACTCGGCTGCATTGACTGCATCGACTGTATTGAAGGGCAGTTCGTCGAACGAGTCCTTGTCGGCCACGGCGGCGATGGCCTCGCGGGCGGTCCACCGGCCGGGCGAGGGCTCAGGCATGCAGGGACCGCTTCATGATCTTTCCCATGTCGTTCCGGGGCAGCTCCGGCAGATAGTGCACGACCCGGGGCCGCTTGTGCGGGGCCAGTTGGGCGGCCACATGATCCGCCAAGTCCCCCTCTGCCGGGACCTGTTCCGGATCGGTCGGCACGATCCAGGCGACGATGCGCTCGCCCAGGTCGTCGTCCGGCTCGCCGGTCACGGCGGCTTCGCGTACACCCGGGTACTCGAGGAGGGCGTTCTCGATCTCACCGGCGCCGATCTTGTAGCCGCCGCTCTTGATGAGGTCGGTGGCCTTGCGGCCGACGATGCGGACATAGCCGTCGTCGTCACGCACCGCCATGTCGCCGGTGCGGAACCAGCCGTCGGCGGTGAAGGCCGCGGCGGTGGCGTCGGGCCGGTTCAGATACTCGGTGAACAGGTTCGGGCCGCGCACCTCGATCTCGCCGACCTCCTGGCGGTCCGCGGTCTCGGCGCCCGCCTCGTCCACGAGCCGCAGTTCCACGCCGCCCAGCGGCACCCCGACGGTTCCGGCGCGCGGTTCTCCGTCGGCCCGCACGCTCGTGTTCATCAGGGTCTCCGTCATGCCGTACCGCTCGATCACCCGGCGCCCCGTCGCCGACGCGATCCGCTCGTGGTCGTGCACGGGCAGCGCGGCCGAGCCCGAGACCAGGAGCCGCGCGCCGGACAGGGCCTTGGCGAGGCCGGGATCGGCGGGCAGCGCCTCCGCGATGCGGTGGTACATGGTGGGGACGCCGAACAGCATCGTGGCCCCGTCGGCCAGTTCGTGCCGCACGCCCTCGACGGAGAACCGCCCCAGGTGCCGCACCGAACCGCCCCGTCGCAGCGGCCCGAGGATGCCGAGGATGAGACCGTGCACATGGAACAGCGGCAGCCCGTGCACCAGCACGTCGTCGGAGGTCCACTGCCAGGCGTCCTCAAGGGCGTCCAGGGTGGCGGAGAGGGCCCGGCGGGGGAGCACCGCACCCTTGGGCGGCCCTGTGGTGCCCGAGGTGTAGACGACCAGGGCGGGGGAATCGGGGCCGGGCTCGACCGGCGTTGCCGGGGCGGTCGTGGCGGGGGTGGGCGTGATGTCCGTACGCTCCAATGCCCCCAGGGATACGGGGAGTTCGTCGCCCGGTGCCGCGAGTACCACCGACGGGGCGCTGTCCGCCACGATGTGCCCCAGCTCGCGCTCGCCGATCTTCGGGTTCAGCGGTACGACGGGCACACCGGCGAGCAGCGCGGCCACCACGCCGACCGCGGTTTCGAGCGTCGGCGTCGCCCACAGCGCGACCCGGCGCGCCGAGCCGATGGAGGCGGCCAGGGAACCCGCCGCTGCGGCGAGTTCGGCGTACGTCAGGGAGCGCTCGCCGAAGCGCAGGGCGGGGAGGTCGGAGCCCGCGACGAGGGCCGGGAAGAGGGGCGGGTGGGGAGAGCTCACGCTGCGTATCTCCTTGGTTGTCGCGTCGGTGCGTCGGTGCGTCGGTCCGTCCGTCCGCGCGTCCGTGCTTCGGTGATTCGGTACGTCGGTCGTTCGTGCGTCCGGGCCCGGCAGCTGCCGGGCCCGTGAGGATTCGTCCTACCCGAATCCTGGCACCACGAGGACGAGCCACACCGCCGCGGGCACCACGGCCACCACGATCCCGCCGTACACCATCAGCTGCCGGAAGAAGCGCTCCCGGTCGACGTCGGGGGCGGCGGCCAGCACCAGCGCGCCGTTGGTCGAGAAGGGGCTGACGTCGACGACGGTGGCGGAGACGGCGAGCGCCGCGATCATGCCGACGGCGCCGATCTCGCCCTGGGCCAGGAACGGCACGGCGAGCGGAATGAGCGCGCCCATGATCCCGACGGAGGAGGCGAACGCGGAGATGATCGCCCCGATGTAGCAGAGCAGCACGGCGGCGAGGAGCGGGACGCCGATGTCGGAGACGCCCTCACCGGCCCACTTGATGGTGCCCATCTCCTCCAGGACGCCGACGTAGGTCAGCACACCGCAGATCAGGAGCACGGTCGACCAGGCGATCTCGCCGACGGCCTTGCGGCTCGACTCCGGCCAGAACGCGCTCAGGATCACGGCCAGCGTGATGGCGCTCAGACCGGCGTCGAGGTCGAAGCCGAGTACGGCGACGACGAGGGCGACGAGGGCGGCGAGAGTGGCGATCTTGGCCGGATCGAGCCGCGAAGCATCCTCCTGATCGGCCGACTCGGACGCCTCGCGCGTGTCGCGACCGCCCAGCTTCAGCCCGCCGAAGAGGACGAACACGATCCCGGCGATGATGAGATTGGCGATCAGCGAGGCGAGGAAGAGGGCGACTTCGTTGCCCGGCAGGTTCTCGCGCTCCACGATGCCGTTGACGATGGAGCCGTAGATGCTGATCGGCGAGAAGCCGCCGCCCTGCGCTCCGTGCACCACCATGGCGCCCATCAGGAGCGGGCTGATGCCGTACTGCGCGGCGAAGCTCAGGGCGATCGGCGCGACGATCGCCACGGCGGCCGGGCTGACCGCGCCGATCGCGGTGAGCGCCCCGGTGATCACGAACATCACCCAGGGGATCAGCGCGATCCGCCCGCGTACCAGGCGGATCGAGGCGTGCACCAGCCAGTCCGTGGTGCCGTTGGCGCGGGCGATCGCGAACAGATAGGTGACGCCGACCAGGACGACGAAGAGGTCGCCGGGGAAGCCGGCGAAGATGCCGTCCGCGTCGAGATCGGCGGCCAGCTCGCCGACCGCGAAGGCGGCGGCGAAGGCGAGCGCGCCCATGTTGATGGAGCGGGTGGTGGCGATCACGAAGACCACCACGAGTACGAGGATGGAGATGAGTTCGGCGGACATCGTGGGCTCCCGTCCCTGGGGCCGTCCCTCAGTGGCCAAGTGGCTGAACCAATTTGGCCGTTGGCGGAACTCAGCGTCGGGGTATCGGTTTCGGCCGTCAAGAGATCGGACAGAAATTGGCTGGACCACTTGGCCACTCGTCCACTGCGGCGGCCGCTGTTAGGCTGCGAAACCATCGGCCGGGGACCGAAATACGGCACGGGGGCCGAAATGGGGGGGTTGGGATGTCTGACGCGCTGCGCCCCATGGGCAGGACGAGGCTGTACGAGCAGGTGCTCGACCGGCTGCGTGCCTACGTCGGCGAAGGCGGCCTGCGCTCCGGCGACCGGCTGCCCCCTGAGCGCGAACTGGCCCAGCGCCTTGGCGTGTCCCGCGCCTCCGTCAAGCAGGCCATCGTCGTACTGGAAGTGCAGGGTCTGGTCGAGGTGCGCCACGGCGGCGGCACTTACCTGGTCAAGGACAGCCTGGACGTCGAGCCCGTGGAGCGGCTCGTGGAGCGCAAGCGGCGGCTGCCCGATGTCCTGGAGGCGCGGGAGGCCCTGGAGACCAAGCTCGCCGAACTGGCCGCCGAGCGCCGCACGGAGGAGGACCTGCGGGCGATGCGGGACGCCCTCGATACGATGGCGCGGGAGATCGAGGAGGGCCGGCACGGCACCGAGGGCGACCGCCTCTTCCACGCCGCCGTGACCGCCGCCGCGCACAGCGTGCTGCTCGCCGAGTTCATGCGCTCCATCGCCGAGCAGATCACCGAGAGCCGCAACGAATCACTGCGCCAGGTGCGGCGCCCCGCCCGTTCCCTCGCCCAGCATCACGAGATCCTCGACGCGATCGAGGCCGGGCGCGGCCGGTCGGCGGCGGCAGCGATGCGCCGTCATGTGCGGACGGTCGCGAAGGTGCGGCTCCTCGACTGGAATCCGGAGGACGGGGCGAGCGCTCCGGATGGGCCCGAGGGATAGTACCCCCGGTAACTTCACTCCTTCACGGGGCTGTTCATTCGTCGTCGCAGACCTCACCATGCGCAGACCTCACCATTCTCGGCACGTCCGCCGGCCCGAAGGGGAACTCGTGCTGCGCCGATCTTCCGCACCGCTGACCATCGCGGCCGTCGCCGCCCTCCTGATGCCGCTGACCACGGCCAGGGCGGCGGACGACGCCGCCCCGAGGGCTGCCCGCACTCCGGTGATCTTCGTCCACGGCTACAACGCCGACCCCGGTGTGTGGGGCTCCCTGCGCGAGGACTTCAAGGCGTCCGGGTACACCGACGCCGAGCTGTTCTCCTGGGGATACGACACCAGCAAGTCGGTCAACGAAGTACTCTCCGGCCGGTTCGCCGCGTACGTCGAGCAGGTGCGCGCACAGTCGGGCGCCGCCAAGGTCGACATCGTCGCCCACTCCTTCGGCAGCCTCGTCACCCGCTGGTACGTCAAGCACGGCGGCGGCACCGGGAAGGTCGCCCACTGGGCATCGCTCGCGGGACCCAACCACGGCACCGCCACGGCCTGGGCGTGCGCCGCCTGGTCCCAGGCCTGCCGTGACATGACACCGGGCTCGTATGTCCAGGACCGGCTCGCGGACGGCGACGAGACACCGGGCGACGTCGCCTACGCGACCTGGTGGTCCAACTGCGACGAGGTCATCAACCCGGACAGCAGCGTGCCGATCGACGGCGCGCGGAACAATGCGGCGGGATGCCTCAAGCACAATGACCTGCTGGGAGATGACGGGGTGTCACAGGGGGTGCGGGACTTCGTCGGCGGTCAGCCCGGCTCCTCGTGGGGGCGCACAAGGGAACCCATTCGCCTGGTCCTTCGCTCCTGAACGTGTTGCTCGCGCCGGCCTTCGCATGCGCCGTCGAAGCTAGGCGCCATGGACGACGACAACGCTCCCCGCCGCACCGGCCCCGGCGCCCGCGCCTCCGCGCTACTGCGCCGCCCCAAGCTGTGGCTGGTGCCCACCGTTCTGACCGGGCTGCTCGCCCTGCTGCTCTCCCTGCTCTACATGGGCGGCATCATCAGCCCCAACCGCGACCTGCGCGACCTGCCCCTGGCCGTCGTCAACATGGATCAGGGAAAGCCTCCGGCCGGGCAGAAGCAGAACCTGGGAACGCAGGTCGCCGAGACCGTCCTCTCGGACACGTCGAGCGACAAGGCCGACTGGCGCGGGCTCACGCGGGGCCGGGCACAGGACGACCTTGACTCCGGCAAGATCTACGGCGCCCTGGTCATCCCCGCGGACTTCACGGACTCCGTCGCCGCGCTCGGCACCGCGCGCGCGACGCAGCGGCCGACGATGACGATCCTCACCAACCCCGGTATGGGCAGCCTCGGTTCCTCCCTGGCGAGCAAGATCACCACGGCGGCCGCGCAGCAGTCGTCCCAGGCCATCGGCGAGCAGCTGAAGTCGGCGGGCGCCGACGAGAAGGCGGGCGCCACCGCGAGCCTGTTCCTGGCCGACCCCGTCGCCGTGACGACCCGGGTCGGCCACCCCATCGGCGAGAACAGCGGCCTGGGTCTGAGCGCGTTCTACTACACCCTGCTGCTCGTCCTTGCCGGGTTCCTCGGCGCCAACCTCATCGGCATGGGAGTCGACACCGCTCTCGGCTACGCCGACACCGAGATCGGCCCCTGGCACACCCGTCGCCCGACCGTGCCGATCAGCCGCACCCAGACGCTGCTCCTGAAGATGGTGATGACAGCCGGCATCACGGTCCTGACGACCACTCTGATCATGCTGGCCACCGTCGCGATCCTGGGGATGGACGCCACCCACCTGCCGCTGCTGTGGATCTTCTCCTACTGCGCGAGCCTCGCGGTCGGCCTGGGAGTGCAGGCCATCAACGCGGCCTTCGGAGGGATCGGCCAGCTCGTCTCCATGTTCGTGTTCATCGTCCTTGGCCTGCCCTCCTCCGGGGCCACCATCCCGCTGGAGGCGGTCCCCGGCTTCTACCGCTTCCTCGGCATCTTCGAGCCGATGCGCCAGCTCAGCGGCGGCGTCCGCGCCATCCTCTTCTTCGACGCCCGCGCCGATGCCGGGCTCGGCCGCGCCTGGATCATGATCGCGGTCGGGAGCGTCGTGGCCGCGGTCTTCGGGTTCGCGATGACCCGCTACTACGACCGCAAGGGGCTGCACCGCATGACGCCGCAGCCCTCGCCCTGAACATGCGTCGGCGAACGCGCGTCGGCGAACGCGCCTCAGCGGCGCAGGCGGACGCGGGTGAGCAGGTCTTCGCCCGCGGGGCCCGAGCCCGACTTGTCGACCACGTACGCGTGACCGTCCGCCACGTGGACGTGGTTGGGGTTCGCGCCGGTGGCCACGGACTTCACGACGGCTCCCTTGTGCGGGTCGACGAACGTGACGGTGGCGCTCGTACGGTTGACCGCCAGGACGTGCCCCGAGCGGTGGTCGACGGCCACGGACTTGGTGCCCCCGCCGGTGGCCACGGACCGGGTGACCGCGCCCTTGCGCAGGTCTACGACGGTGACGGTGCCGGAGGTCTGGTCGGCGGTGTAGGCGGTGCGGCCGTTCCTGGAGAGGGCGATCGAGAGCGAGCCCTGCCCGGCCGGGATGAGCCGCGGGCTCCCGGCGCCGGGGGAGACCTCGATGATCCGGGCGCCGTGGAAGTCGGCGGCGTACACCGCGCCGGTCCGCTTGTTCAGGGCCAGGCCCGTCGGGCCGGTGCCGGGGACGGTGACGCGCTCCTTCTCCTTGAAGGTGGCGGAGTCGAACGCGACGAGGGTGCCGTCGCCGAAGGCGCTCGCCCACACCGTGTCGCGCCGCTCGTCGACGACTATCTCGCGGGCGTGGTTCACGCCGGGCAGCGTGGCGAGACGCTTGCCGGTGCGCTGGCTGTAGACGGCGACGGAGTGATCGCGGGTGTTCGTCGTCCAGACGGTGTTGTGCTCGTCGTCGACGGCGACTCCGTAGACCGACTCGACCGCACCGGTGGCCGTGTCCGTGACCGGCGTTCGGTAGGACTTCTCCACCTTCAGCGTGTCCGGGTCGACCCGCAGCAGTCTGGAGTCGGTGACCGTGGCGGGCGGCATGCCCACGGAGGAGGTCATCCAGAGCGCGTCGTTCCGCTCCGAGTACGCGGACTGGTACAGGCCTTGCCTGATCGGCACCGAGGTCGGCGAGGCCACCGATACCACCGAGGCGTCGGGCGAGCCGCTCCTCGCGGTGTCGGCGGCCGCGGTGCCGGTCGGGACCAGGGCACTTCCCGCGGCGAGCGACACGGTGATCGCGGTGGAACGGCGGGCCCGGCGGATGGTTGAGCTCATGCTGCGTCGATCTCCTTGGCAGAGGTGCCTCCGGAGGGAGGCACTCGCCGATCAACTTAGCCGAGCCTTACCTAAATAGTCATGCCCCGTGTGCAGGTCCTCAGGACAGGCAACCCGCGTGCGCGAGGGCCTGCTTGAGGAGCACGCCGTGACCGCCCGGCATCTCGTGCTGGACCAGCTCGGACGAGGCCTCCTGCGGACTGAACCAGGCCAGGTCGAGAGCGTCCTGGCGGGGACGGCAGTCGCCGGCCACCGGGACGATGTAGGCGAGGGACACCGCGTGCTGGCGGGGGTCGTGGAACGGCGTGATGCCGTGCGTCGGGAAGTACTCGGCGACGGTGAAGGGCTGAAGGGATGCCGGGACGCGGGGGAGCGCCGCAGGGCCGAGGTCCTTCTCCAGGTGGCGCAGCAGGGCGTCCCGGACCCGCTCGTGGTGCAGGACCCGGCCGGAGACGAGGGAGCGGCTGACCGCCCCGTCCCGCCCCATGCCCAACAGCAGTCCGATGCTGGTGACTTCGCCGTTGTCGTCGACGCGCACCGGCACCGCCTCGACGTACAGGATCGGCATGCGTGCACGGGCCTGCTCGAGCTCGTCGGAGGTCAGCCAGCCGGGCGTGGTTTCGGTCGTGTCAGACATCGGCTGATCATACGTTCACTGGCTGCCGGCGTGCTGCTCCACCTTCGTCGCGGTGTCGCCGTCGACGGCCGCCGCCAGTTGCGGCACCAGGCGTTCCAGCATGTAGGGCAGGCTCAGGACCGACACGAACGAGACGGAGTTTCCGTAGTCGCTCGTCTCCGCGACGTAGACCTCGCGGTCCTCCTCGGCCACGTTCAGATCGGCGTAGAGGGCGTTCCTGTCGAGCTTGGCCTCGTCCTTGGCCGGGTCGGACGCGAGCCACACGATCGCGTCGGTGTCCAGGAGATCGGTGCGTTCCTTGCTGATGTTGGCGCCGAACTCGTCGCCGATGACCTTGTCCAGGCCGCCGGGCAGGGTGAAGCCGAGGCCGGTGAGAACGCGCGATCGGGGGTCCTGGCTGCCGAAGGCGAAGATTCCCTCGTACGGGGTGGCCATCACGGCGCTGGACTTCGCGAACGCCGGGTTCTCCTTGGCCGCGGTCTTGAACTCGGCCTCGACGCCCGTCACCAGCTTCTTCGCCTCGGCCTCCTGGCCCAGCGCCTTGCCGATGGTCTCGGTCTGCTGCTGCCACGGGACCCCGAAGTCGTTGTACTCCTTGGGCTGGGCCACCACCGGGGCGAACTTCGACAGGGTCGTGTACTGCTCCTCGGTCAGACCTCCGTAGACGGCGAGGATCAGGTCCGGGCCGAGTGCGGCGATCTTCTCCGTCTGCGGTCCCGTGCCGGTGTCCTTCAGGACGGTGGGCGCCTTGGCGTCGCCGAGCTTGTCGGCGGCCCAGGGGCCGACGGCGCCCTTGTAGCCGCCCAGCCACTCGGTGGTGCCGACGGGGACCTTGCCGAGGGCGAGCACGGCGTCCTGGTCGGTCAGGCCGACCGTGACGATGCGCTTGGGCTCCGACTTGACGGTGGTGCTGCCGTACTTGTGCGCGATGCTCACCGGGAAGGCGCCGCTCGCGGACGAGGCCCCCGCCGAGTCCGTGCCGGAATCGTCTTCGGAGCCGCAGGCCGTGGCCGTGCCCAGGAGGAGGAGCGCCGAGGCGAGCGCGGCGGCGATACGGGTGCGTCCGAGGGTGCGTCCGGGGGTGCGTGCGGGGGTGCGTGCGGGAGCACGTCTGGGAGAGCCGAGCATCAGTCGTCGTCCTTCACGGTGTGGTGTCGGGTCCGGCGTGGTGCGTGGGGGCTTTGTCGGTCGCGGTGCGGGTGCCGGACCAGGCCTGCCAGAGCGAGGCGTAGGGCCCGGAGCCTTCGCGCAGTTCGTCGTGGGTGCCGCTCTCCACGATCCGGCCGCCTTCCATGACGACGATCCGGTCGGCGGTCGCGGCCTGGGTGAGACGGTGCGCGACGACCAGCGCGGTGCGTCCCTCGATCGCCCGGCCCGCGGCCTTCTCCAGCAGACGCGCGCCGGTGCTCCCCGCCTCGGCCGTCGCCTCGTCGAGCACGGCCACCGGCGGGTCGGCCAGCATGAGGCGGGCCAGGGCCAGTTGCTGGACCCGGGCGGAGGTGAGCCGGTGGCCGCCGTCGCCCACCACGGTGTCCAGGCCGTCGGGCAGCGCTTCGACCCAGTCGAGCGCTTCGACCTCGGTCAGCGCCGTGCGCAACTCTTCGTCGGTGGCGTCGGGCCGGGCCAGGCGCAGATCGTCCGCGAGCGACCCGGCGAAGACGTGCGTCTCCTGGGTGACCAGGGCCACCGGCAGTCCGTTGCCCCGGCTCCGGGCCGCGGGCAGGTGCACGGAGCCCGCGGTCGGCTTGTGCACCCCCGCGATGAGCTTGGCCAGGGTGGTCTTGCCCGCGCCGCTCGGGCCGACCAGGGCCACCCGCTCGCCGGGGCGGAGCGTGAGGTCCACGTTCTGCAGGACGGGGCGGCCCGGTATGTACGCGTGGTCGATGCCGGTCACGGTCACGGTGCCGTCCGGCGCCGCACCGGGCTCGTGCGGCTGCTCTGCCTGTGCCGCCTGTGCCGTCCGCGCGGCAGCGGGCTCCGGGGTCGGCTCGTCGGCGACGCCGACCAGACGGGCGAGCGAGGCGGTCGCCGACTGTGCGTCGTCCAGGAGCACGAGTGCGGAGTTGACCGGCGCGAACAGGCTGTGGAAGTAGAGCGCGGCGGCGGTCGCGGTGCCGATGGACACGGAGTCCGCGCGGACGAGGAAGAAGCCGGCGACGAGAACCGCGGCCAGGCCGGTGTACTCGGCGACGTGCAGGCGGTTGTAGAAGTCGAGGACGAGGCGGATGCCGCGCATCTTCAGCGCGACCGCGGTCGACGAACGCCGCGTCACCCGCTCGGTGTGCTCCTCCTCGATGCGAAAGCCCCGCACCGTGCCCGCTCCGGAGATGGTGTCGAGCAACTGCTGCTGCTGTGCTCCGGTGGCGATGCGCTGCTGGGCGTAGAGCGGCACGGCATGGCGTACGTACCAGCGGGCGGTGGACGCCTGGACGGGCACCGCGAGGAGGGCCGCGACCAGGAAGCGCCAGTCGAGTGCCGCCATCGCGGCCAGCGTCAGGACGATGGCGAGGAGGGAACGGGCCAGTTCGGGCAGGGCGCTGCGCACCGCCTCGCCGACCACCGAGACATCGCGGGTCACCCGCGCGGTGAGGTCCCCGGCCCCGGCCTTCTCCACCTGTTCCAGCGGCAGCCGGAGGGCCTTCTCCACGAACCGCTCGCGCAGCTGCGCGAGGACGGTCTCGCCGAGCCGGGAGACGAGGGAGAGGCCCAGCGAGGTGGTTGCGCCGTGCACGAGGGCCACCAGGACGAGCAGGACGACCGGCAGCGTGAGGTCTCCCGGCGGGCGTTGACCGGCCACCAGGTCCACGATGCGGCCGAGGATCGGCTGGACGAGCAGCCCCACGCCGGTCGCCGCGATCATCACCGCGAAGCCGCCCGCGGCGAGGCCGCGGTGCGGACGCACCAGCTCGCGGACCGCGGCGCGGGTGCGCTGCGCGGTGGCGGTGGGGAGCAGCTCGCGGGTGTCCGCCCGCTGCTCCGCCGACGTCTCGTTCGTGGTTTCGTTCGTGGTCTCGTTCATGCCAGCACCGCCGCGCGATAGGTCTCGTGCCGCTGGATCAGGTCGGCGTGCGGGGCCGTGTCGGTGACCCGGCCCTCGTCCAGGAGCACCACCCGGTCGGTGACCGAGAGCAGTGCGGGGCTCGTGGTCACCAGGACCGTGGTGCGGCCCTTGCGGATCTCGCGGAGTCCGGCGGCGATGCGGGCCTCGGTCACGGCGTCGACCGCGGTGGTCGGGTCGTGCACCACCAGGACCGGCCGCTCGGCGGCCAGTGCGCGGGCCAGGGCGACGCGTTGGCGCTGGCCGCCCGAGAGCGAGTGGCCGCGTTCGCCGACCGGCGTGTGCTCTCCGTCCGGCAGGGTCTGGGCGACCTGGGACACTCCGGCGGCCGCCATCGCCTGCTCCGGGTCGCTGCCCTCGGGTGCGGCGGCCGTGACGTTCTCGCGGACGGTGCCTTCGAAGAGGTCCGCGTCGTGCGCGGCGACCAGCATCGCCGTGCGCAGTTCGGCCGGGTCGAGGTCCCGCAGGGCGATGCCGTCAAGCTCCACGGTCCCGGTGCCGGGATCGGCGTGCCGGGCCAGGCAGCGCATCAGGTCGCCCGCGTCGGCGGGGTCGGTCGCGACCACGCCGAGCAGCTCGCCGGGCGCGACGTCCAGGTCCACTCCGCGCAGCCCGCCGTGCCGTACGCCGTCGAGGCGGACCGCGCCGCGCACCGGCTGGGGCAGGCTGCGGCCGCCGGCTGCGATGGCGGGCGGCGTGGCGATGACCTCCGCGACCCGCCCTGCCGATGCCCGGCCCTGTGCGAGCTCGGCGTTGACCCAGGAGAGCGTCTCCAGGGGGCCGACGAGGAAGAGCGCGAGCCCCACCGCCGACACGAGCTCGCCGAGGCTGATGCTGCCCCCGGCGGCCAGCCTGCCGCCCACCAGGGCGACCACGGCGATCAGGCAACCGGTCAGCGCAAGGACCACGCCGCTCTGGAAGGCCTGCGCGCGCGCCGCCTTCAGGGTGGCCCCCAGGGAGTCGCGGCTCGTGGTGCGGTAGCGGGCGATGGCCGCCGACTCGCCGCCGATTCCCTTCAGTATCCGCAGGCCCGACACCAGGTCGGCGGCGACGGCCGACGCGTGGGCGGCACGTTCCTGCTCGGCCTCGCTGCGGCTTTCGAGGGGCTTGCTCAGCAGGTGTCCGAGCCAGAGCAGGACGGGTGTGCCGAGCAGGACGACGAGGCCGAGCGTCAGCGACATGCGCAGCAGGACGACGGCACAGGTGAGGATGCCCATCAGCGCCGACGTGCCGGCCATCACGGCCATGTTGACGGCGCCCACCCGCTTGGCGTCCTCGGTGGCGGTGTTGGCGAGGGCTCCGGGCAGCCGGCCCTCCTCGGCGCCGCCGCCGGGGTCGAGCACGCGTCGTACGAGAGAGATGCGCAAGGTGTGTTCGGCGCGGGCAGCGGCCCGTTCACCGGCCATGGCGCCGAAGCGGAAGCTCAGCGCGAGTGCCACATAGCCCACGGCGAGTACGCCGAGGCAGATCAGCAGGGCGCCGGTGTCGGAGTCGGTGACGGCCTGGTCGATCGCGACGCCGATCAGGACCGGGACCAGGGCCTCGCCTATCTGGTGGCCTGAACCCAGCAGGGAGCCCACGGCGACATCGCGCCGCTGCCCCCGTATCGACTCTCTCAGGACGTCCCGCCCCGACGGACTTGAAGAACTCACCCGCCACCCTCTCCAGGCCGGACAATGGAAAAGCTAAGTGAGGGTACCCTAAGTTTCCGGAATCGGGTCCCCGTGGTGGCGTCCCACGGGAATGACCAGCGGTGTGCCGCTGACCGGGTCCGGGGTGATGCGGCACCGCAGCTCGAAGACGTCCCGCACCAGGTCCGCGGTGATGACCTCGGCCGGGGTGCCTTCCGCCGCGATCCGCCCGGCCTTCATGGCGACGACATGATCGGCGTAACGGCAGGCCTGGTTGAGGTCGTGCAGCACCATCACCACGGTGCGGTTCTCGCGCCGGTTGAGGTCGGTGATCAGGTCGAGCACGTCGATCTGGTGCGCCAGGTCGAGGTAGGTCGTCGGCTCGTCGAGGAGCAGTACGGGGGTGCCCTGGGCGACCGCCATGGCGATCCAGGCGCGCTGGCGCTGGCCGCCGGAGAGTTCGTCGACGGGACGGTCCGCGAGGGACGTCATGCCGGTGGCGGCAAGCGCCTCGTGGACGGCACGCTCGTCGGACTTCGACCACTGCCGCCACCAGGTCTGGTGCGGTGAACGGCCGCGGTTGACCAGGTCGGCGACGGTCAGGCCCTCCGGTGCGACCGGGCTCTGCGGCAGGATGCCCAGGCGCTGGGCCAGTTCCCTGCTCGGTATGGAGTGCAGCGCGCGGCCGTCGAGATGGACGGCGCCTTCGCGGGGCGCGAGCAGCCGGGCCAGGGCGCGCAGGAGGGTGGACTTGCCGCAGGCGTTGGGGCCCACGATGGCCGTGATGCGGCCCGGCGGTACGGACAGGTCGATGCCGTCCACCACCGGGCGGTCGCCGTAGGCCAGACGCAGGTCACTGGCCCGCAGCTGCACGTCGGCGGCGGGCGCGGTGATGGCCGCGGAGTCGGCGGGGGAGTCGGTCGGCACGGGGATCAACCTCCTGAACCCGCGCGGTTCGCGCGGACGAGCAGCCAGAGCAGGACGGGCGCCCCGAGCACGCCGGTGACGATGCCGACCGGCAGTTCCGTGCCGGAGAACAGCGTGCGGGCGATGAGATCGCTGCCGAGGACCACCACGGCCCCCGTCAGTCCCGACGCGAGGGTGGGCGGCCACGCGGTACGGGCCAGGCGCTGGGCGATCTGCGGAGCGGCGAGCGCCACGAAGGCCACGGGCCCGGCGGACGCGGTGGCGAAGGCGACGAGCCCCACCCCGGTGAGCAGCACGGCCAGGCGCACCGGCTGCACCCGGGTGCCGAGCCCGGTGGCCACGTCGTCACCGAGTTGCAGGGTGCGAAGGAGCCGCCCGAGCAGCAGCGCCGCCGGCAGCAGTACCGCGAGCGCGATCGCGAGTGGCCCGACCTGATTCCACGTACGGCCGTTGAGGTTGCCGACCAGCCAGCCGAGCGCGGCCTGCGCCTGGAAGCGTCCGCCCCTGGCCACGAGGTAGTCGGTCGCGCTGGTGCAGATCCAGGCCACGCCGATGCCGACCAGGATGATCCGGTAGCCGGTGGCGCCGCGTCGCCAGGCGAGGGCGTACACGACGAGCGCCGTGACGAGCGCGCCGAGCAGCCCGAGGCCCTGGGTGCCGAGGCCGCCGTCCCAGCCCAGGACGATCCCCGCGACGACGGCGGTACCCGCGCCCTGGGTCAGGCCGATCATGTCGGGGCTGGCCAGCGGATTGCGGGTCATGGTCTGGAACAGCGCGCCGCTGACGCCGAAGGCGGCCCCGGCGAGGAGCCCGACCAACGCGCGGGGCAGCCGCAGTTCCCGGACCACGAGCACGGTGCCCGCGTCGCCGGAGCCGAACAGGGCGCGTACGACATCGGCGAGGGCGATCGGATAGTCGCCGGTCGACAGGCCCCAGCAGAACAGCAGGAAGGCGGCCACGGCGAGCAGCGCGCTCAGCGCCACGAGCCGGGGGCGCAGGATCCCGGAGACGGGCGGCACCGTCAGGCGGTAGGTGCGGAAAGGGGAGTTGAGCCCGGCTTCCGGATCGCTCATCCTCACACCTCCGACAGGTGGCGTCGGCGGACCATGGCGATGAAGAACGGGCCGCCGATGAAGGCGACGACGACGCCCGCCTGGATCTCGACGGGCCGTGCCACGACACGTCCGACGATGTCGGCGGCCAGCAGCAGACACGGTGCGAGCAACGCCGAAAGCGGAAGCAGCCAGCGGTGGTCCGGGCCGATCCCCGCCGACCGGGCGAGGACGCGGGCGATGTGCGGGACGATCAGGCCGATGAAGACGACCGGGCCGATCACCGCGACCGCCGCGCCGGTCAGGAGCGTGACGGCGGCGACGCCCTGCAGCCGGACCAGGCCGAGCCGCCGCCCGAGCGAGGCCGCCACGTCGTCGCCCAGGGCCAGGCTGTTGAGCGCCGGTGCGCAGGCCAGGGCGAGGACCGTGCCCACGGCGATGAAGGGCAGGATGCGCAGGACGGTGGCGCTGTCCTGGTCGGCCATGGAACCGGCCGAGAAGAAGCGGTAGCGGTCCAGCGCGTCGGGGTCGGTGAGCGCTATCGCGCTGGTGAGGGAGGAGAGCAGCGAGGTCACCGCGACTCCGGCGAGCGCCAGTTTGACCGGCGTCAGGCCGGAGCGGCCCAGTCTGCCGAGGAGGTGGACCACGACGCTCGCCACGAGAGCGCCCGCGAAGGCGAACCAGACGTACCCGTGGAAGGAGCCGATCCCCAGCACCCCGACGGCAAGCACGAGGGCGAAGGACGCACCGGCGCTGACGCCGAGAATGCCCGGATCGGCCAGGGGGTTGCGGGTCAGGGCCTGCATGAGCGCGCCGGCGATGCCGAGGGCCGCGCCCGCCGCGAGGCCGAGCGTGGTGCGGGGCACGCGCGCCGACCAGACGATGTTCTCCACGAACCGGCTCGGCGCGTGGCCGAACAGGGCCCGCACCACCTGGTCCGGCGGAACGGAGGCCGCACCGACGGCTATCGAAAGGACGCAGAGCGCGGCGAGGACGGCACAGAGGAGGCCTGCCAGCAGGGCCGGACGGACCCGTTTGCTCCGCGTCACCGTGCGGTCTCCAACAGCCGACTCCCTTGCTGAGGGCGGGACTTGGGGGTGCTGCAGGGGTCCGTGTTCCGCCGAGGCCGGGCCGGTCGATTAGGTTACCCTAACTTTTCGGCCACCACCGGTGAGAGCTCCCGCCGCCGCCCCCGCCTGCCGGAATCGTTCCGCGCGGCCCCCTAGGCTTCCTCCCGGCACCGGCACCTACCCCCTGGAGCGCACACCGTGTTCGACCCCGCACCGGAGTACCCGTACCCCGACGGTCACCGCCCGGACGAGGCGCCCGCGCCGCACGAACTGCTCGCGCCCGTGCTCGGTCTCCTGGGCACCTGGCACGGCCGGGGCCAGGGCGAATACCCCACCATCGAGGCGGACTTCGCCTACGCCCAGGAAGTCACCTTCAGCCACGACGGCCGCCCCTTCCTGCACTATGAGGCGCGGGCCTGGATCCTGGACGCCGACGGCGCACCGCTGCGGCCGTCCGCACGCGAGAGCGGCTGGTGGCGGCTGCAGCCCGACGGCCGGGTGGAGGCGCTGATCACCCAGCCCACCGGCATCGCCGAGATCGCGGTGGGCCGAGCGGCCGACGGCACGATCGACCTCTCCACCCACGAGGTGGCCCGCACCCCCACGGCCAAGGAAGTGGAGGCCACGCGCCGCCGCTACGAACTGACGGACGCCGACACCCTCACCTTCGTCCACGACCTCGCGGCGGTCGGACAGCCGTTGCAGCACCACCTCTCGGCACGGCTCACGCGCAAGGCGTAGGCACCGCGCAGGCGTACCGCTGGGGCCGCCCGTACGTGGCCCGAAAGCAGCCTTGACCGAGGCCCGCCAAAGTCTATGGTCTGGACTAATCGGCCATCGTGAACATCTGGCCCCAGCACTTCACGCACACCCCCACCCCAGCGCCGTGAAGGAGTACGCATGCACAGGAAGCGGAAGTTGGCCGCCATGATCGGTGCGGGCCTGGCACCGGTCCTCGCCCTCACCCTGCCCACCGGTTCGGCAAGCGCGCACGGATACGTCAACGCACCGGCCAGCCGGCAGGCGCAGTGCGCCTCGGGCGCGGTCTCGTGCGGCGAGATCAAATGGGAACCCCAGAGCGTCGAGGGCCCCAAGGGCCTGCGCAGCTGCAGCGGCGGCAACGCCAGGTTCGCCGAGCTCAACGACGACAACAAGGGATGGAAGGTCAGCAACGTCAGCAGGACGCAGACCTTCACCTGGACGTTCACCGCACGGCACCGCACCGCGAACTACGAGTACTTCGTCGACGGCACGAAGGTCGCGACGATCGACGGCGGCAACCAGCAGCCGCCGGCCACCGTCTCGCACCAGGTCAACCTCGGCAGCGCCACCGGCAGGCACAAGGTGCTGGCCGTCTGGAACATCGGCGACACGTCGAACGCCTTCTACGCGTGCATCGACGTGAACATCCGCTAGGACAGGCGCTCTCACCCCCGCACCCCTGACGGAAATCTCTCCGGTCATGGCCCTATGAACTGATACGCCCTCTGGCTACCCTCCGCGCATGATTTCCACGGTTGTCTGGGGTACCGGAAATGTCGGCCGAGCGGCCATCCGTGCCGTCGAGGCCCACCCGGCGCTGAAACTCACCGCCGTGCTCGTCCACAGCCCCGGCAAGGTCGGCCGC